>DATFFO010000299.1:0-21604 GCA_035250025.1 Acidimicrobiia bacterium | reverse complement strand
GCCTACGACGTCGAGCAGTTGCCGGTATCCGACTGCCTGGCTGGCGGTTCGTCCCAGCCGCGGTGCCAGGGCGACGACCTCGTCGAGAAACCCGGCCCGGCGCATTTCGCCCAGGCGGTGCGAGATGGCCGGCCGGGGGTTGTGGCGATCGAGGCCGAAGCCGACGAACTCGAGTTCGGGGCGGTACTGGTGATATCCGGACTGTGCCTCGTAGGCCGCCCATTCGCTCGGAGTCGATCCGGTGATGCGCAGCACCTCGATGCTGCGCATAACTCTGCGCGGGTTCGAGATATCGACGACCGCTCCCGCATCCGGATCGGCTTCGACGAGCTCTTCAACGAGGTCCTCGAGCGCCGTCGCCTCCAGTTCCTCCCGCAAGTCGGGATCGGTTGGGCGAAATGTCATGGGATCCACAACGGATCGAAAGTGGAGGCCGGAGCCGCCGACCACGAAGACGACCCCGGCCTTCTCGGACGCCAGCGCCCGACGGGCTGCCTCCCGGAACTGGGCAACGTTGACATCCGCCTCGGGGTCGGCAATGTCGATCATGTGATGGCGGACCCGGGCCTGCTCCTCTCTGGTCGGCTTGGCGGTGCCGATGTCCATGCCGCGATAGACCTGCATCGAGTCGACGGAGAGGATCGCCCCTCCCACCCGCTCGGCGAGGTCCATCGCCAGTCGGGACTTACCCGTGGCGGTGGGGCCGAGGATTGCCACGATCCGGCTCAGATGTGTCGCCCGACGAGGTGGTGCTGATGGGCGCGGGTGATCTCCACATCCAGGAAGGTGCCCGGCGGGATGTGTCCTGGCACGTGGACCACCTTGCCGGTCCGGGTCCTGGTCGTGGCCATGTCGGGGTCCTTCTTGGAGGGGCCCTCGGCGAGAACCTCCAGCGTGACGCCCACCAGCTCCTGGTTGCGCTCCCCCGAGATGCGGTTCTGCACCTCGGCCAGACGGTCGAAGCGGCGCTGGATGGCGTCGGGGTCGACGAAATCGTCTTTCATCTCGGCGGCAGCAGTGCCTGGACGCGATGAGAAGATGAACATGAAGGCAGCATCGAAGCGCGCCGACTCGACGACGTCCATGGTGGCGTCGAAGTCCTCCTCCGTCTCCCCCGGGAACCCGACGATGATGTCGGTGGTCACCGCCAGGCCCGGGATCGTGCCCCGCGCCAACTGGAGACGGTCGAAGTAGCGGCTCCGGTTGTAGCCGCGGTGCATCCGGGCGAGGACGCGGTCGGATCCACTCTGGAGGGGCAGATGGAGTTGTTCGCACACCGCCTCGGTTTCGGCCATCGCCTTGGCCACCTCCGGGCGGAAATCGGCGGGATGGGGGCTGGTGAAGCGGACCCGGCGGATTCCCTCGACGGCTCCGACCCGCCGGAGCAAGTCCCCAAAGATGGGGCGGCGGCGACCGTCTAGCGCCAGGTCTCGGCCGTAGGTGTCAACGTTCTGGCCGAGCAGCGTGACCTCGACCACCCCGGCGGCGGCCAACCGCTCGACCTCGCTGACGATGTCGCCGGGTCGGCGGGAAATCTCGGGGCCACGAACCGATGGGACGATGCAGAACGTGCAGGTGTTGTTGCACCCGATCTGGATGCTGACCCAGGCAGAGTGCGACGTCTCCCGGCGCAACGGGAGTACTGCCGGCATCGCCTCCAGCTCGTCGACGATCTCGGTGATGCCTCCCCACTCCTCGGCATGGTCCATCAGGTCGAGGACCCGGTCGAGGTTGTGGGTACCCATCACCACATCGACCCATGGGGCCCGCTGGCGGATCAGGTCACGGTCCTTCTGGGCGGCGCAACCGCCGACGACCAGAAGCGAGTCGGGGCGGGCGTCCTTGAGCTGTTTGAGGTGCCCGAGCGTCCCATACATGCGGTTGTCGGCGTTCTCGCGGATCGTGCAGGTGTTGACGAACACAACGTCCGCTTCTTGGAGATCGCCGGTTGCGATCATGCCGTCGGATTCGAGGAGGCCGGCAACGCGCTCGGAGTCGTGCTCGTTCATCTGGCACCCGAACGTCCGGATGAGATACTTCATGCCCGCCCGGCTCGGGGTGCGACGTTCTTCGGGACGCCGGCGAGGCGTCGGTAACAAGACGGTGGTCATGACTCTCTAACGGGCGTAGTCGGTGGCGCGGAACTCGCGAATCACGGTGACCTGGATGGTCCCCGGATACTGCAGGTCCTCCTCCAGTTTACGGGCGATGCGGCGGGCCAGGTCATTCGCCTCCAGGTCCGTCACCTCGCCCGGATCCACCACGACCCTCACCTCGCGGCCGGCCTGGAGGGCGAAGACCCGTTCGACGCCGTTGAACTCGAGGGCCAGGTTCTCCAACCGCTCCAGGCGCCGGACGTAAGACTCGAGTGTCTCCCGCCGGGCACCCGGACGGGCGGCGGAGACGGCATCGGCTGCCTGGACGATCACGGCGAGCACGGTTCTCGGTTCGACCTCGTTGTGGTGGGCCTCGATCCCGTGAACTACGGCGGCGTCCTCGCCGAAGCGCCGGGCGATCTCGGCGCCGATCAGGGCATGGGAGCCTTCCACCTCGTGGGTAACGGCCTTGCCGATGTCGTGGAGGAGCGCCGAGCGGCGAACCGGAGCGGGATCGATACCCAGCTCGGTGGCCAGCATCGAGGCGATATGGGCCGTCTCCACCAGGTGGTTGAGTACGTTCTGGCCGTACGAGGTGCGGAACTTCAGCCGGCCGAGGAGTGTCACCAACTCGGGATTCATCCTCGTCAGGCCCACCTCGAGGAGGGCCCACTCCCCGGCGTCGCGAACGCTCTGTTCGACCTCGTCTCGGGCCTTCTCATAGGCCTCCTCGATCGAGGCGGGATGGATGCGCCCATCGGCGACCAGGCGCTCGAGAGTGATCCGAGCCACCTCGCGCCGGATCGGATCGAAGGAACTGACTGAAACGGCCTCGGGGGTGTCGTCGACGATCAAATTGACACCGGTCACTGACTCAAGGTGACGGATGTTGCGGCCCTCCCGGCCGATGATGCGTCCCTTCATCTCGTCCCCGGGCAGGGCAACCGTGGAAAGAGTCGACTCGGTTACGACCTCGGCTGCCAGGCGCTGGATGGCTGTGGCGAGAATCCGTCTGCCTCTCTTGTCGGCCTCCTCCCGGGCCTTGATCTCGAGGTCGCGCACCAGCAGCATGGCATCGCGCCGAGCTTCGTCCTCGACCTGGGAGAGCAATTCCTCCTTGGCGGCCTTGCCGTCTATCCCCGCCACTCTCTCGAGGTCGGCGCGGTGTTGCTCCTTGAGCTTCTCGGCCGCCTGGCGCGCCTCGGTGAGCTCCGTCTCTCTCTCGATGAGCATGCGCTCGCGATGGGCGAGATTCGACGCTCTTTGCTCGAGCGTCTCCTCGCGCTGGGCGAGTCGGGCTTCGAGATTGCCGACTTCGAGACGACGGTGCTCGAGACCGGCCTCTTCTCTCTCCCGGTAGGCCTCGGCCTTGGCCCGGCCTCCCTCCTCGGCAGTGGCGAGGATCCGCTGAGCCTCGAGGCGAGCCTGGCCGAGTGTGTCCTCGGCGTTCAACCCGTCGCGACGCCGGCGGCGTCCGGCATAGACGGTGGCGAGCGCATAACCCAACGTCGCGGCCCCGGCAGCAATCACCACCAAGATGGCTATCTCGATACCAGTCATGGTCGGCTCCTTTGCCATCTCCGGGTGAAGGGGCCCCAAATACGCGTGTGCCGAGCCCTGCGGGCCCGGCACACGAACTACTCATCGACCAGCCATGGGAGCGGTGACGCAGCGCCACCTATCTCATGTCAGCCCGTATCGGGAGTCACTCCAGACACTCGGAGGTGGCCTTTCCTGTTGCTTTCAAGCATTTCGTTCGCGTGCGCGATCCAGCCTAGCCCGACGCCACGCCGGGTGAAATGACTAGTCCTCGACCTCAATCGGCGACTCGGCGGCCGGCTCCTCGCTCTCGTGGCCGGTGCCACCCGGGGTCAGCCCCACTGCCTCGTAGACCTTGGCCTGGAGTTGCATGGCCAGTTCGGGGTTCTCCCGCAGGAAACGCTTGCTGTTCTCCCGGCCCTGGCCGAGCTGGTCGTCGTCGTAGGTGTACCAGGCACCGCTCTTGCGGATGACACCGACGTCGACGGCAACATCGATCAGGCTGCCTTCCCTGGAGATGCCCTCGCCGAACATGATGTCGAACTCGGCCGTCCGGAACGGTGGCGCCATCTTGTTCTTGGCGACCTTGACCCGGACCCGGTTCCCGACCTGGTCAGCCCCGTCCTTGATCGACTCGATGCGGCGCACGTCGAGCCTGACGCTCGAGTAGAACTTGAGGGCCCGCCCACCCGGGGTGGTTTCGGGGGAGTTGTGCACCATGACTCCGTCGACGAAGTAGTTGTGGCTCCCTTCGACTTCGATATCGAAGCGATGGGTGGCCCGGCCGTTCGGGGGACGGCGCTCGATGCTCACGATCGGCATCGGTGCTAGAACCATGCGGCTGTCTCCGAGTTTCGGCGTCACAGCAAAGCGGCCCCGGAACCTGGGCAGCAGCTTGTATTCCATCGACGGATGCACATAGGGGGCGATCAGTGCCTGCAGCTTGGCTGTCTCGGCCGTGGGGAACTGGATGATCGCCTTGTTGCCTCGCTCGACGAGCTTGCCCTTGATTCCCCACGTGCCGCTCAGGTGGTCGACCAGACGCTGGCGGCTGGTCGACTCCATCGCCTCGACGCATATCTCGGCGCGGCCGCTACCTCCAGCCGACCTCTGCTGGAGCCCTTTCGAGCGAATCGTGAAGCCGGCGTCGTCCATGTACCAGACAGCGATAGAGAGCGGTGTCAGTTGCTTGAGATAGTCCCAGCTCAGCACCTTCTTCTTGCCCACGTAGACCGCTTGACGCAACTCGGCGAGTTCGGGCAAAGGCTGGAGATCCCAGAATCCGGCCCCTTTGGCATTGCTGCTGCGACTGACTGAGAGATTGCCGAAGAGCGATGCCTTCCACTCCCCATATTCGATCTGGCGCTCACCATGGCCCCAGCGCAAGCGAGCGCCGTGACCACTGCGAGTCGATGAAAGAGCCGCATCGCCCATCAGCGCCCCGAGCATCACTTCTCGCTGGAATTCGGACAAGTGATGCGGCACGGCCTGGAGGACACGGTCGCCGACCTCCAACTCTCCGGCCTGGCGCCATCCGCTCGGCGTGCGGATGAGATGGTTCTCGGTCGATGCGAATTGGGAGCGACCATTACCACCGCCCCTCGCCACCACGAACTTCAAGAATTCGTCGGTCGGTCCGTTGTCGAACCAGTTGACGACCTTGCGGGGGACGATTTCATTGGTCGCCGGGTCGTACGACAGGACCTCGACCGGAAGTCGCTGGTTGACGATCTTGCCGATTTTCTCTTGGGTGCCATCGGCGAGGGTGACCCGGGTCCGATAACTCAGGCAGCCGAACATGACTCCGATTTTTTCCCGGAGCTGGTTGATGAAGACTGCGGTGGTGCGGGACTTGTTGAGTGTGTCGGCCAGCTTGCGCAGCGCCTGGGACATGAGGCGAGCCTGGAGACCGACATGGGTATCGCCCATCTCGCCTTCGATCTCGGCCCGGGGAACCAGGGCGGCAACAGAGTCGATCACCAACACGTCGAGGGCACCCGAGCGGATCAGCATGTCGGCGATCTCCAACGCCTGCTCGCCGGTGTCGGGCTGGGAGATGAGCAGTTCGTCGACGTCGACGCCGATCGCCTTGGCGTAGATCGGGTCGAGCGCATGCTCGGCATCGATGAAGGCGGCGATGCCACCGTTGCGCTGGGCCTCGGCGACGATGTGGAGGGCGAGGCTGGTCTTGCCGGACGCCTCGGGGCCGTAGACCTCGACGATACGACCTCGGGGAACGCCGCCGACACCGAGGGCGAGGTCGAGAGACAGCGCCCCGGTGGAAATGACCTCGACGGAGCGAAGGGCCCCCTCCCCCATCTTCATGACGGCGCCCTTGCCGTACTGACGCTCGATCTGGGAGAGAGCCATGTCGAGTGACTTCTGCTGTTCCATCTTGTTTTCCTTCTCAGTCATCGGGCGTCCTCCCATGTCGTGCGCGTCTCGTTGGAACCTATTGACTGGTAGTGACACAATCTAGAGCGAACAGGCGTTCGGTCCAAGGATCACTGCACATGTTGTTGGAGTTGGAAGTGCGCCAGGTGAGCGGTCGGAGGTCGGAAGGCGGAAGATCACTTCAGCGGGAATGATTCGTGGATGGCGTAACGGCTGCCGACGGCGGACATGACGTGGAACTCGGTCGCGGTCCAACGGAGGGTACCGACAGCGGCGTCCTCCACCTGGGAGCGAACGTCGGCCGGCGGTCGCACCCGGGCCAGGGTGAGGTGAGGACGGAAGGGCCGCTCCTCGGCCGGGATACCGGCTCGCTGGGCGGCCTCCTCCACCGCCTCCGCCAGGTCGCCCAGCCCCGCAGACTCCACGCTCGCCCACAGGACCGTCGCCCGGCGCGGCTGGGGAAAGGCACCCAGCCCCTGCACGCTCACCCGGAACGCCTCCCTCGATATCTCGTCCAGGGCTCCCAGCCAGCGCTCATAGGCCACCTCGTCCACTCGTCCGACGAACCGCAGGGTGATGTGCCAGTTGGCGGGCGGCACCGGCCTTCCCGGGAGGGATATGGGTGACAGCTGATCGACAAGGGCGGCCACGATCTCCGGCGGCGGCACCACCGCCGCGAACAACCGGCCCTGGGGAGTCAGTCCCTCGCCCACCATTCACCACTCACGGCGAGACGAGCCAGTTGCAAGGCGGCGGTGCCGGCATAGGTCCGCACCCGCTCCCGATCCCCGGGAAGGGTGAGCGTGCGCGACGACACCCTCTCCGGCGTCGCCACGCCGATCACGATGGTCCCCGGCGGCTTCTCCTGGGGCTCCGGCCCTGCCGATCCTGTGAGGGCAATGGCGACGTCGACTCCGAGGAGCTGGCGCGCCCCCTCCGCCATCGCCTCGGCGGCCGCGCTGCTGACCACCTTCCCTTCGAGGTCGTGGAGGCCGAGCAGGGACATCTTGAGGTCGGTGGCGTAGGGAACTACCGAACCCCGATAGACGGCCGATGCTCCCGGTACCGACGTCAGCCGGGCCGCCACGCCGCCGCCGGTGACCGACTCGGCCGTCCCGATCGTCCAATGCCGGGCTCGAAGCAGACCGAACAGCACCGTTTCGATGGTGTCGCCGTCCATGGCGAAGATCGACGAGCCGAGACGCTCGCGCACCGTCGCTTCGAGCGGGGTGATGAGGTCGGCGGCGGACTCGACCGTGGGGGCCTTGGCGGTGAGTCGCACCTTTATCTCGCCGGCCGAGGCGAGGAACGCAACCGAGGGGTTCGTGTAGCCGCCGTAGAGGTCGTCGAGCATCTCGGCTACCTGCGACTCCGAACGGCCCCAGGTGCGGAGGACGCGGCTCACGAGCACTTCGTCGATCCCTGCCAGCTTGCGCAGCCGGGGCATGACATGGTCGCTGAGGAGGAGAACCATCTCCTCGGGTACTCCCGGGAGGACGAACAGCCACACCCCCTCATGCTCGAGGGCGAGACCGGGGGCGGAGCCGCGCGGGTTCGGCAGCATCTCGGCCCCGCGGGGATATTGCGCCTGACGCAGGTTGGAGGCGGGCATGACCCGCCCGCTGCGTTCGAACCGGGCCCGCAGCTCCGCCTCATATCCCTCCGAGTGATCCATCTCGAGACCCGTTGAGAGACAGATCGCTTCGCGGGTGATGTCGTCCTGGGTGGGGCCGATGCCGCCGGTGATGATCACGGCGTCGGATCGCGCCATCGCCGTGGACAGCACGCCGGCGATACGGTTGAGGTTGTCGCCCACCACTTGCTGATGGTTGGCGTCGAACCCGTTCTCGGCCAGGGCAGCGCCGATCACGGCGGCATTGCCGTTGACGATCTGGCCCAGCAGCAGCTCGGTCCCAACTGCCACGACCTCGACGATCACGCAGTTGTCTCCAGCCGCCAGGATCCGGTCCCCGTCAGCACCCGGGCCTCGATGTCGGCCCCGAAGGCACCTATGACCTCTGCCGTCACCCACTCGCCGGGCTCGCCCCGGTCCAGCGTGATCATGCCGTCGATCTCGGGCGCCTGGCGGTACGAGCGGCCCACCGGCAAGCCGTCCTCGACCATGTCGACGAGGACCTCGACAACCTCGCCGACCTGGTCCAGATTGGCGGCCGCGGTGATCTCCTCCTGGACGCCCTGGAGGTGCCGGAGCCGCTCGCCCACCTCCTCGGGGGATATCCGGCCCTCCAGTTCGGCGGCCGGCGTCCCTTGCTCGGGCGAGTAGGGGAAGAATCCGGCCCAGTCGAGCGACGCATCCTGGAGGAACTCCGCCAACTCCTCGACGTCCTCATCGGTCTCGCCGGGGAAGCCGACGATGAAGCTCGAACGCAGGGCGGCGTCGGGAGCCTCGCTCCGGATCTGGTCGATCAGTTGGCGATAACGCTCCCCTCCCCCGGGTCGCTTCATGGCCCTCAGCAGGCGTTGGGTGGCGTGCTGGAGGGAAAGGTCGAAGTAGGAAGCCACGCGCGGGTTGGAGGCCATCGTCGAGATCAATTCCGGCGAGATCTCGCGGGGGTAGAGATAAAGGAGGCGCATGGCTTGCAGACCGTCGACCTCCGACAACGACTCCAGCAGGTCGATGATGCCTGGCCGGCGAGGGGCGGGTTCGAGGTCCCGTCCATACGCCGCCAGGTCCTGGGCGACGAGGACGATCTCGCTGACGCCGGCGGCGGTCAGGCCCTCCACCTCCTGGCGGATCTCGATGGGCCGTCGCGACCGCTGGGCGCCGCGGATCAGAGGTATGGCGCAGAAGGTGCAGGGCTTGTCGCACCCCTCGGCGACCTTCACGTAGGCATACGGGGTCGAGGGGGCGACTCGATCCACCTGATGGAGGATGTCCATGAGCGGCCGTCGGCGGCGGATCTCGACCGGCTTCCACCCGGTGAGTCGGTCCATGGTGGCGACGAGTTCGCCATAGCGGTCCAGTCCCAGCACGGCGTCGACTTCCGGGAGAGCGGCGGCCACGTCCACACCGAAACGCTGGGCCATGCACCCGAGGACGATCGTGTGCGCCCCCGGGCGGCGGGCGTCCTGGACTTCGAGGATCGTCTCCACCGATTCGCGGCGGGCGTCCTCGATGAAGGCGCAAGTGTTGACCATCACGACATCGGCCTGCTCGGCGGTCGCCACCGCCTCGTAGCCTGCCGCGGCCAGCATCGCCTCCAGCTTGTCCGAGTCGACCTGGTTCTTGGCACAGCCCAGCGTCGTGAGGTGATAGGAACGGCTCACGGAGCCAGTTTTCGGTAGGAACCGCGGAAATGGATCAGCGGATTCGCCAGATCGGATACCGAGAGGTCCTCGATCACCCCGACAAGCAGCAACTGGTCGCCGACCGGCTTCAACTCCTCGATGCTGCAGCCCGCCCAGTTGGCGACGTCGGCCAGCCGCGGCCCCCAGGCCGTGTCCTCGCGACGCACGGCGGCGAACATCCCACCCGGAGAAGGCCGGAGACCTGCGAAGACCTCGGCGACGACCTGATCGACTGCAGTCAGGACGTGGACCACGAACGCCCCGGATGCTTCGACGGCGTCGAGGAAGTCGGATCCCGGCCCGACGAGGGCGGCGACGCGGGGAATGTCGCCCTCGACGACCATCAGCGACGAGACCGTGAGTCCGGCGGGACGCTCGTCCTGGGCGGTGACGATCGTCACCGGCGCCGCCAAGCGGCCGCGCAGGCGACGCACCGGGTCGCGCCGGCTCACGGGCACCTCGAAGGGGTTCTCGGAGTGGATCGTCACCGGGAGGATGGTAGAAGCGTCCGGGACAGAGCCTGTTTCCCGGACATCACAGGGGGACGGCCACCGATTTCCGGCGCCGGAACTCGAGGCGGTCGCTGTAACCGGCCTCCCGGGCCGTCCGTCGTGCCAGATCGAAGTCGCGGCCCACGGTGTCGGGCCGGTGAGCATCTGAGGCCAGGGTGATTCCGACACCGTGCTCGTGCAGGACGCCGAGGAATACAGGCGATGGATACAGCTCGGCGCAGGGTTCGGCCAGGCCGGCGGTTGACACCTCAACGGCGGTGCCGCTCGCCGTAGCGGCGCGGGCCACGGCTCCGTACAACTCCCGCGCCTCCTCCGGGAGGCGATGACCGTGGTTCTTGACGACATCCACGTGGGCGAGGACATCGACAGAACCTGACCCGGCCAGTTCCGTCTCGAGTGCGAAGTACTCCTCGTAGACGCGGGCGACGCCCCGTCGTTCGAACTCGAAGGCCACGTCGGCGACGTCGATGGCGAAGCCTCCGATCCAGTGGACCGACCCGAGCAGCAGATCCCACGGATACGGCGCCAGCAGCTCGGATACCTGCTCGATCGTCTCGGGAAAGTAGTCGACCTCGAGCCCGAGGAGCACGGGCAGCCCGAAGTCGCGGGCGGCGACGACCGCCGCGACATAGCTCTCCAGGGAGAACTGGCGCTGGGCGAGCACGAACCTGGCGCTCGGAGCCGCCACTTCAGGGTCTTCCGCCAGCCAGAATTCACCCAGCACCGGTCCGGCCTCGCGCATGCGATAGAGATGCTCGGTGAAGCAGACCTCCGCCAGGCCCCGGGCTGTCGCCCTCTCGACGTAGCGCTCGATGAGCTCGCGCGAGAACTCACCCGGCGGCGGGTCGCCCGGCCCGACCGTGTGGGGATGCAGATGGACGTGGTAGTCGCTCATTGACGAGCGACGCTAGTGGTGCCTCTGTTCGCCTCGAACGCCGTGGCGCCCTGAATGGCAGGGTCAGCCGCGGGCGGCCTCGACCTCGCCCCGGACCTCAGCCGGCAAGGCATCCGCCAGGGCGTTCCAGGTGGCCTCGGGGATGTTGCCTTCGGATTCCAGCTCGGCGGCGGCGACGACGACGGCGTCGAACACGGGGCCGAGACCGGGGGTTGTGGGGGCTAGCGCCGCCAGGATGGAAAGTGCCAGACCTGGGTCCTGTCTTCCCAGCGCCACCACAGCCTCCTCGAAGGCTCGCAGGACGGCTGCTTCCATCTGTCGCGTCAGACCTCGCGGAAGAGATAGCGGCGGAGGAGATCGAGCTTGGTGTCGATCGTCTCCGGGTCCAGATACCAGAGCATCGCCGCCACCGTCGACAGCATGGGATTGCCGTCCTGGGGCGTGAAGCAGAACCCGACCAGCTCGTTGCCGTTGCGCACCGCCAGGGTGTCGAGTGCCACCACGGTCTGAGAGAGGATGCGCCCGTAGTAGCCGTGGTCGCGTCCGAACGAGAACACCGAGTTGGCCGAGTTCTTGTGAGTTATGGCGACCCGGGCGTTGCTGCTGAGTCGCTCCTTCGCCTCCTCGACCGTCATATCCCTGTCAAGGGTGAGGGAGAAATGGATGGAGTGCATGTACTGGGTGTTCACCTTGAGCGACGACGAGAAGAGGTTGAGGTCGTGGCCGAGCGTGGAGAAGAGGACGTGCGCGTCGCGGGCGTGGTGCGTGCCAAAACGCTCGTCCTTGTGCTTGTCCACGGTGGGAGATGCCACGAAGCCGGCGTCCTGGGAGATGTCGTTGGCCCGGCGGATGCAGAGGAAGCGCCCGTCGACGAGATGGCTCGTGCCGTCGCTGTCCATGGCCAGCGTCTTGACGAGGACCGAGATGTTGTGGGTGTTGCAGGAGACGATCTGGAGGTACTTGTCGTCGCTCTGGACCAGGGCCTCGTCGTTGATGCCGCGGGCGTACATCTTGCCGAAACCGAACTCGGAGCCTTGCGCCATGAACCCGATCGGCGTGTCGAGATGGCGGTACAGCTCCTCTTTGTTGGCGTTGCCCACCGGCGTGCAGTCGATCACAACGGTGGCCCGCTCCAGAGCCTCCATGGTCTCGTACTTCGGGCTGTGGCCGAGCTCCTCGAAGGTGGCGAGCTTGTCGGCGTCGACGGTGAGGGCGGCGCCCCGGCGGACCAGGTCATTCACCTTGGATCGCTCGGTCACCAGCGGTGTCCGCTTGTGGAAGGTGACTTCGTCGATCCCCCAATGCTCCCGATGGTCGGCGAGCAAGCCGATCAAGGGCTCACCGATCGTGCCGGTGCCGACGATGTGAACGATTTTGGACATGCGAAGCCTCGCTCCGTTCGGGTAGACGGGTGGTCAGTTATCAGAGATCAGTATGTCCATTCCGACGCTACCCGAAAACCGACATCTGAGAACAGTGGACTTCCGCCGTAGTGTCCCACCCGGCCGATATCAGGGCTCCTCGGAGACAAAGGCGAGCGCCTCGATCTCGACGAGGGCTCCGGGGACGCCGAGATCGGCGACCTGCAGGACCGTGACCGTCGTCGGTTGCGCCCCCCAGACCTCGGCGGAGGCGGCGAAACCCTCGTTGACGTCTTGGCCGGCGACAAGATAGATGCCCAGCCTGACGACATCCTCCTGGGTGGCGCCGACCTCGGAGAGAATGGTGAGAAGGTTGCGCAGCGCCTGGGCGGTCTGCTCGGCCAGTCCCGGCCCGACCACCTGCCCGGTGGCATCGACCCCGTTCTGGCCGCCGATGACGAGCAAGCGGCCGGGTCCGGTGGTCAAGACCGCCTGGGAGAAAAAGGGGCTCTGGTGCATCCCGGCGGGGTTGATGTGCGTGAGGCTCATTCGCCGTCCTCGAAGTCGGGCCACGCCGCGATGTCGACTCCATGGTTCTCGGGAGACGCCAGCAACCACGTCTGCGGGGCGTTGGAGTCGTCGACGATGCGGCCGCCGGCGGCAAGGGCGGCGGCGACTCGAGCTTCGGCCTGGTCCGCCGGCACGCTCACGTCGATATGGACCCGACCCCGGCCGGGCCGAGGCGGTTCGAGTTCATGGAACCAGAGGTGAGGGTTGCGTCGGTGCGGGTCGATGGCGTCCTCGGCGCCGAGGTATTCGTATCCGAAGACGGCCGCCCAGAACGGCCGCACGTCGGCGTTCGTGTCCTGGGCAACGGCGATGCCGACGACCTGCACTTGCGAAGGGTCGGGTTCGAGCCCGAGTTCCCGGGCGACGGCAGATATCCGCTGGGCGAGTTCGATGTCGCGGTCGCTCAGACCACCGTCCTGGCGCGTGAAGGCGCGGATTGTCACGCCGTCAGGGCGCAGGTCGACGTCGGGATAGTGCCCGGCGGCGTCCGCCGTTTCGGCTATCGCCGAGACGAACCTGGCCCCCTCGGCGAACGACGCGATTCGGTAGTGGGCGTGGGCGCCCCAAAAGAGCACTCTCCAGTCCTCGACACCCACGGCGGCGTGGAACGCCCGAGCCGTCGTCCTGTCGTCGCTCATCGAGCGAACTCCCCGTTAAAACTGAGCCTCTTCCGTGCTGCCGGCGAGCGCCAGGGTAGACGCCTGCCCGGCCGTGATGACGGTGTTCACGGCGTCGAAGTAGCCCGCCCCGACCTCGCGCTGATGACGGGTGGCGGAGTACCCGAGGCTCTCCATGGCGAACTCGCGTTGCTGCAGATCGACATATGCCGTCATGCCCGCCGAGGCATACCCGTGGGCCAGTTCGAACATCGAGATGCTGAGGGCGTGGAACCCCGCCAGGGTGATGAACTGGAACCGGTAGCCGAGAGCGCCGAGTTCCTTCTGGAAGGCGGCGATGGCGGCATCGTCGAGCGCCGACTTCCAGTTGAACGACGGTGAGCAGTTGTAGGCCAGCATCTTGTCGGGATACTCGGCATGGATCGCCTCGGCGAAGCGTCGGGCCTCGGCCAGGTCCGGCTGGGCCGTCTCGCACCAGAGAAGGTCGGCGTACGGGGCGTAGGCGAGGCCGCGGGCGATGGCCTGGTCGAGGCCGTTGTTGACCCTGTAGAAGCCCTCGGCGGTGCGCTCGCCCGTCACGAAGGGCCTGTCCCGCTCGTCGACATCCGATGTGAGCAGGTTGGCGGCGTTGGCGTCGGTGCGGGCAACGATGACAGTGGGAACTCCCATCACGTCGGCGGCGAGGCGGGCGGCGGTCAGCGTCCGGATGTGCTGGGATGTGGGGACGAGGACCTTGCCACCCATGTGGCCGCACTTCTTCTCGGCGGCCAGCTGGTCCTCGAAGTGGACCCCGGCGGCGCCGGCCTCGATGAAGCTCCTGGTCAGCTCGTAGACGTTGAGGGCACCGCCGAAGCCGGCCTCGCCGTCGGCCACGATCGGAGCGAAGTAGTCGATGGAGCGGTCGCCTTCCGAGCAGGCGATCTGGTCGGCACGGCGGAGAGCATTGTTGATCCGCCGGACCAGGGAGGGCGCCGAGTTGGCCGGGTAGAGCGACTGGTCGGGGTAGACCTGCTCTGAGAGGTTGGCGTCACCGGCCACCTGCCAACCAGAGAGGTAGATGGCCTGGAGCCCGGCCTTGACCATCTGCACGGCCTGGTTGCCCGACAGGGCGCCGAGGGCGTTGACATACTCGCTCGCAGCCATCAGCTCCCACAGCTTCTCGGCCATCGCCGTCGCCAGCGTGTGCTCCTCGCGGATCGACCCGCGCAGGTGGACGACGTCGGTGCCCGAGTAGGTGCGCTCGATGCCACGCCAGCGGGGGTGGGAGGCCCATTTCGCCTCCAGGCTGGCGGCTTCGTTTTCGATCGTGTCCATGGGGATCCTCTCAGTCGATGAGTTCGTAGGCGGGCAGGGTCAGGAACTCGATGAAGTCGGGCGCCAGCGCCACCTGTTCGAACAGGCGCCGGGCCTCGTCATAGCGCCCGGCAGCGAGCGCATCCGGACCGACAGCGGCGGCAATGGCGCCCATCTCGTCGTCGATCACATGCCGGACGAGATCCTCGGTGATCCGGTCACCAGTAGCGCTGGACACGCCGTGACGGACCCACTGCCAGATCTGGCTGCGGGAGATCTCGGCGGTGGCGGCGTCCTCCATGAGATTGTCGATGGCGGCCGCCCCGGTGCCGCTGAGCCAGGCAGCCAGGTATCGGATTCCCTCCGACACGTTGGTGCGGATGCCCTCGGCGGTGATCTCGCCGCCTTCGACCGTCGTGTCGAGCAGGTCGGTGGCCGTCACCGAGACGTCGGGTCTGAGGCGATCGATCTGGTGGGGCCGGTCTCCCAGCACGGCATCGAACTGCGCCTGGGCCACCTCGACCAGGTCCGGGTGCGCCACCCAGGTGCCGTCACAGCCCTGCTCGGCCTCCCGGCGCTTGTCGGCGGTCACCTTCTCCAATGCCGTTGCCGTGACCTCCGGATCACGCCGGTTGGGGATGAAGGCCGCCATTCCCCCGATGGCGTGTGCTCCCCGACGATGGCAGGTCGCCACTTGCAGTTCGGTGTAGGCCCGCATGAACGGGGTTGTCATCGTGACCTGTGATCGATCGGGCAGGACCTTGTCCGGGTGGTTGCGCAGCTTCTTGATGACCGAGAAGATGTAGTCCCACCGGCCGGCGTTGAGACCCGACGAGTGGTCCCGCAACTCGAAGAGGATCTCGTCCATCTCGAAGGCGGCGGTGATCGTCTCGATGAGGACGGTGGCCCGGATCGTTCCCTGGGGGATGCCGAGATAGTCCTGGGCGTGTACGAAGACGTCGTTCCACAACCGCGCCTCGAGATGGCTCTCGAGTTTGGGCAGGTAGAAGTAGGGGCCGGTTCCGGCCTCGATCGCTGCCCGTCCCCCCCAGAACATGTAGAGCCCGAAGTCGACCAGCGAGGCCGAGGCGGGGCGGTTTTCGAACGTGAGGTGTTTCTCGGGAAGGTGCCAGCCGCGGGGCCGAACCACCAGCGTTGCCGTCTCGCCCTCGAGTCGGTACTGCCTGTCGCCGGTGTCGAGGCTGAGCGTCCGGGCGTAGGCATCGACCAGGTTGGCCTGGCCCTCGAGGAGGTTGTCCCAGGTGGGCGAAGTGGCGTCCTCGAAGTCGGCCATGAACACCCTGGCTCCGGAGTTGAGGGCGTTGATCATCATCTTGCGATCCACCGGTCCGGTGATCTCGACCCGGCGGTCCGTCAGGTCCGGCGGCGGCGGCGTCACCTTCCACTCGGAGGCGCGGATCTCGGCCGTTTCGGGGAGGAAGTCCGGAAGCACGCCCCTGTCGATGTCGGCTTGGCGTTCCCGGCGGGCATCGAGCAGGAGCTGGCGGCGAGCGGCAAAGACGGCGTGGAGGTCGGCCAGGAAGGCGACTGCGTCATCGGTGAGGAGAGGCGAGGACGTCATGGGTGTGATCTTTCCATTCTCTTAGCGATTGCTGGCGCTAGCAAGGCACCCTAGACGGTAAAGACCGGGTTTGTTAACATGGCGACGTGGATCCCCTCGTGTTTGGACGGCGACTCCGCCATCTCCGCAAGCAGCAGGGCCTGACGCTGGCCGAACTGGGGCAACGGGTGGGCCGACCCGCCCCCTATCTCTCCATGCTCGAGAACGGACGCCGCCGACCGACCGCCGGTCACGTGGCCGAGTTTGCCAGCGCACTCGGGGTAGAGCCGGGACAACTCACCGACCTCTCTCCCCCATCGCCACGTGCCGAACTGGAGATCGAACTCGAGCGGATGCAGGCCGAGGAGCGGTTCGGGCAACTCGACCTCCCCTACATCAGACCCTCGCCCAGCCTCTCCGACGAGTTGCTCTCCCATCTGGTCGGCCTCTATCGGGCTCTCGACGGCGGCGGCGTCGCCAACACGGGCCGGAGCCGACTGCGCCGCGCCAACGCCGCCGTCGGAGGCTGGCTGACGGCACAAGATGGGTATCTCCCGGACGTCGAAGCTGTGGCTTCCGGCATCCTGGACCGCGTCGGTCACGGCGGCGACGGGGCTCTCTCCTCGCGCACGCTGATCGACATCGCCGGTCACCTGGGTTTTCAAATCGAGGCCGTCGACGACATGGTGCCCGGTCTTCGCTCCATCGTCGACACCCGGCAGGGCAGGATCTACATCGCCCAGCGCAACGAGCTCCGCACCCGACAGGCGCGAAAGGCGGTCCTCCAGACTCTGGCCGGCCGCCTCCTGGGCCACACCGAAGCCACCGACACCGAGGACTACCTCCGCCAGCGGGTCGAGACCGCCTATCTGGCGTCAGCCATCTTGGTCCCCGAGCTGGCGGCCGTGCCCAGGCTGAGGACGGCAGTGTCTTCACGAGACCTGTCCGTGGAGGATCTGAAAGAGGTGTTCTACGTCAGCTATGAGATGGCCGCATGGCGCTTTGCCAACCTCGCCACAAGACATCTCGATATCCGCACCCACCTCCTGGTCGCCGGCGAAGACGGCCTGGTCACCAAGGGCTACTCCAATGACAGTGTGCCCTTCCGAACCGACCCTGCCGGTGGAGTGGAGGCCCAGCCGGCGTGTCGGCGGTGGGGGGCCATGGCGGTGTTCGACTCCGCCGACAAGTTCGACGTCCATGCCCAATACACCGACACGCCCGCCGGCACCTACTTCTGCGTCACCCACATGGAGCCGGAACGCCCGTTCTCGGTCACGGTGGGAGTGAGCTTCGACTCGGCCCAGTGGTTCCGCGACCGCCACACCGACCGTCGGGCACGCTCGGCGTGCCCCGACCCGGCGTGCTGCCTCCTCCCCACCCCGGAGCAGGCCGAGACGTGGAAAGACAAGGTCGAGATCTCGGTGCGGACCCAGGACCGTCTCCTCGGCCGTCTCGCCTCCGACCCCTATCCCAACGTCATCCCCCGAGCGGTGATCGACCTGGTGGAAAGGCACAAGAGATGAAATCCTGTTCCCCCTCTCGAAGTGGGGGAACGGGCCCCTCGAACGAAGTGAGTGGGGTAGGGGGATTCCCGGAGGGCAGGGTGAACCTGTCGCGAACCTTGCATTAAGCGCTTCGTGGTGGGAGCGACTGCCCCCTACCCCACGCCTCCGCTGCGCTCCGGCGCGGGGGCCCCTTCCCCCTCTCGCTCCGCTCGTGGGGGACAAAAACCTTCGAACTCAGTCGGCCAGGAAGAGGCCGGGTTCGGAGAGGTTTTCCAGGAGCATGGACATGAAGCGACGGCCGAGGCCGCCGTCGATGACGCGGTGGTCGTAGGAGAGGGACAGCGGCATGAGCGGTGCCACCTCGATCCGCCCGTCGCGCGCCACCGGCTTGTCTACAGCCCGACCGACCGAGAGGATGGCGACGGTGCCGGAGGGGACGATGGGTGTGCCGAATCCGCCGCCGACGGCGCCGATATTGGAAATCGTGAAGGTCTGCCCGGTGAGCTCGTCGGCCGCCAGCTTTCGCTCCTTGGCCGCCTCTCCCAGCCTCTCGACCTCGGCCCCCAGCGCCATCACCGACTTGCGGTTGGCGTTGCGGATCACGGCCACCAACAGCCCGTCGGGCGTGTCGACTGCGATGCCGACGTCGTGACGGCCGTGGAGGACGAGCTCGTCGCCTTCGAGGGTGGCGTTGAACTCGGGGAAGGCGGAGAGCACTGGCGTGGCTGCCTTGACGATCAGGGCCTCCAGCGGGATCTTTGAGTCGTAGCGACGAGCCAGAGCCGACCTCATCGCCATCAAGCGGGTGGCGTCTACCTCGTCGAAAGTCGTGACGTGGGGGATGGTCGACCACGAGGCCGACATGTTGGCGGCGATGGTGCGGCGCAGTTTCGAGAGCGGGCGCCGCTCCGACTCGGGCCGTGCCCCGGCCGGAACCGTGGCTTGATCCGCGACGGCGCCCACCGGCACGGGCGGCAACGTCGGAGGAGGCGGCAACTCCACAGGCCCCCCGGCGGCCGACTCGGCGGCGGCGATGACGTCCTCGCGCGTGACACGGCCCTCGGGGCCGGAACCGCTCACCTCTGCCAGATCGACGCCGAGATCCTTGGCGAGCTTGCGAACCAGGGGCAGGGCCTTGACGCTCGTCAGGACGCGGGTCAATTCCTCGGACCGGGAGGGGAGCTCCTCGGCCTCCTCCGACAGGGTGCCGACGATCGGAGCAGGCTCACCGGCCGCGGAGGCGTCTCCCCCGGCGGGTTCGGCGCCATCGTCGTCGTCCGCCGGCCATGACTCACCGGCCTCGCCCACGACGACCAGGATTTCCCCCACCTCGACTACCTCGCCTTCGGCGGCGCCGTGGTGGAGCACGACACCCCCGAACGGGGAGGGAATCTCGACGACGGCCTTGTCCGTCTCCACCTCCACCACGGTTTCGTCGACTCCAACCTCGCCCCCGACCGGGATCAGCCAGCGCACGACCTCGGCCTCTGTGAGGCCCTCACCGATGTCGGGGAGGCGGAATTCTCTGGCCATCAGGACTCCAGGGTCTGGCGGGCGGCCGCCACGATCCGCTCCACCCCCGGCAGGTACTGCGCCTCTGACCGCTTGAGCGGGAAGACGCTGTCCCAGCCGGTGACGCGGCGGACCGGGGCGACCAGAGAGTACAGGCACCGCTCGGCCACCGTTGCCGCCACTTCGGCGCCGAAGCCCGCCGTGCGTGGCGCCTCGTGCACAACCACCAACCGGCCGGTCTTCTCCACCGATGCCACGACGGTGTCGGCGTCGAATGGCACCAACGATCGCAGGTCGATGACCTCGACGGAGGCGCCCTCCTCTTCCAGCTGGCTGGCCGCCGCCCGCGTCTCGGTCATCATCGCCCCCCACGCCACGAGGGTGATGTCAGTCCCGTGGCGCTCGGTTCGCGCCTCGCCGATCGGCACCTCGTACCAACCCTCGGGCACCTCCTCCTTGACCGAGCGATACAGCCTGATCGGCTCACAGAAGATCACCGGATCGGGATCGGCGATGGCTGCCAGGAGCAAGCCCTTGGCGTCGTAGGGCGTCGAAGGGATCACGACCTTTACGCCCGGGGTGTGGGCATAGATCGCCTCGGCCGACTCGGAGTGGTGCTCCGCCGCTCCGATGCCGCCGCCATAGGGCATGCGGATGACCATGGGGGCGCTGAAGCGATGCTGCGAGCGGTTGCGGATGCGGCCGACATGGCTGATGACCTGATCGAAGGCCGGGTAAGAGAAGCCCATGAACTGGAGCTCGGCCACCGGCCTCATGCCCGCCACCGCCATGCCTAAGGCCACGCCGACGATGGCCGACTCGGCCACCGGTGTGTCGACGACCCGTTCGGCGCCATGGCTTTCCCGCAGACCGTCGGTGATTCGGAAGACACCTCCTGTGCGGCCTATGTCCTCGCCGAGGAGGATGACGTCGGCCTCTTTGGCCAGGGCAACGTCGAGGGCGTCGTTGAGGGCCTTGGCCATGGTGAGAACGGTCATCGTTGCTGCTCCAACAGCTCGGCCCGCTGGGCCTTGAGGTGGGCCGGAGGACTCTCGAACATGGCGTCGAGGATCTTCCCGGGCGCCAGTGGCGGCATCGTTTCAGCCAGATCTATGGCCCGGTCGATCTCGGTGGCCGCCTCCGCCTCGATCGTCTCCTGCCACTCCTCGGTCCAGGCATCGCGTTCGGACAGGTAGATGCGCACCCGCTCCAGCGGGTCACGGTCGGCCCATCCGGCGTCCTCGTTCTCCGACCGGTACCGCGTCGGGTCGTCGGCGGTCGTGTGCGGGCCCCGCCGATATGTCACGGCCTCGATCAGGGTGGGGCCGTCCCCGGCCCGGGCGCGGTCGGCCGCCTCCTTGACGGCCTCGTAGACAGCGAAGAGGTCATTGCCGTCGACCTGGATGCCGGGCATCCCGTAGGCGATGGCCTTTTGGGCAATCGTCTCGGAACGGGTCTGGAATTCCCGTGCAAGCGAGATGGCGTAGCCGTTGTTCTGACATAGGAAGATGCAGCCGATGTCGAACACGGAGGCGAAGTTGGCGGCTTCGTGGAAGTCACCTTCGGACGTGGCACCGTCGCCGAACGACGTCAGGGCGATGCGGCCGCTCCCGTGGAGCTTCTCGGCCCACGCCAGTCCAACGGCGTGGACCATGTGGCCGCCTACGGTGATGGAGGGGGGCATGACGTTGATGTGATCTGGCGGAGAACCGCCCCGCTCGTCTCCCGTCCTTCCGGCAAAGAGGAGCTCCCACGGATACCCCTGCGCCCACATCAGGGCGGCGTCGCGGTAGGTACCGACGACCCAATCCTGGGGCTCGAGACCGGCGACGGCGCCGATCTGCGCCGCCTCCTGACCCTCGAACGGGGCATAGGTGGCCAGGCGTCCTTGCTTCTGGAGGGCGGTGCTCTTACGGTCGTACGTCCGGGCGACGACCATCGCCCGATACAGGCGTCGTGTCAGTTCGAGGTCGAGGGGGGCGGCGCCCTCCAGCCCCCCGCTCGGCGTCAGCCTCTGGCGCAATGTGTCCCCTTGTCGCGAAAGCCGCCCATTTCATCGTGAGGGTAGACGAGCCCGGACAGGGCACCGATCGCCCCGTGCTACTACCCACCGAGTCCTGAGCGGGCGATCCTGGTGAGAACTCCTCCGGTGTCGAGTGTCCACACCCAATCCCCCACTGCCTCGACCTGGATCAGGCTCTGGGCTCCCCCCAGGTTGAAAGCGTTGCCGTCGGATCGGATCCAGAACAGGCCCGGACCGAAGGCCGACACAGCGAACACCGAGCCATCCTCGGAGAGGTCGATGTCGACGGGCCGCTCCCGCGGGAAGGGAAGCGCCGACACTTCCTGGATCTCACCGTCCACCCATTGCTGGAGCACGGGCTCGTCTCCGACCAGATAGACCCCGTCCTCGCTTGCCGAGACGGCCACGGTGGTG
>DATFFO010000298.1:0-4985 GCA_035250025.1 Acidimicrobiia bacterium | reverse complement strand
TGGAGGGAAAATGCATCCTGCAAGTATGGCTCCCCCACTGCGTGGGGGACAAAGCTTTGTCCCCCTGGGGCGAAGCGCCAGGGGGAAGGGGCCCCCGCCGAGCAGAGCGAAGCGGAGCCGATGGGGTAGGGGGCAGTGGTTCCCACCAGGATGTCATCCCGGCCAGGGGACGGGTTTCACCTCCTGACGGACTCCTTCTCGATACACGGCCACGACCTTGGCGTCCGGGGAACCGACCTCGCCCTCGACGACTGCGAAGTCGGCGGGCGAGCCGGGGGCCAGGGGGACGGCTAGCCCCAGGTGAGCGGACGGTGCCGACGTGTACCAGCCGAGGGCTGTTTCGACTGCCACGGCCTCGTCGTCGTGCCATCCGGGGCGCTGGACCGAGGCGGCGATGCCGATCAGGGGGTCGGGACGCTCGACCGGGCAATCCGAGCCGGCGATGACATTCACTCCGGCCGCCTCCATGGCGGCGAAGCGGTATGCGGGCCGCTCCTTTCCGAGGCGATCGGATACCCACGATGCCTCCGAAGTCAGGAACGAGGGCTGGACGGAGGCGGCATACCCGCTGGCGGCGAGTCGCCCGATGGCCGTTGATGACGCCACCGAGAGATGTTCGATGCGGAGGCGGCCGGGGTCGGCCCCGGCCCTGGTGAGGCCGTCGTACAGGTCGAGCGTCATGTCGATGGCGCGGTCGCCGATGGCATGGATGGCGACGGCGCCACCGAGGTCGAGGGCGGTGCGGGCCATGTTCTCGGCGTGCCCAGGGTCGAGGCGCACAGTGCCGCTCGTGGGAACATCCAAGAACGGTGACCACATGGCGGCGGTATGGCCGCCGAGGCTGCCGTCGGCGAATTCTTTCCAACCCCAGAATCGAAGCCGCCCTCCGGCCTCACCGATGTCGGAGGCAGCCCGACGGAGGTCGTCGGGAGTCTCGACGATGACGACGACATCGACGTCGAGGGGAAGGTCGGCGGCGAGGCGACACAGGGTGGCGACCTCGTCTCCCACTCCGCACCAGAGGGGCTTGGCGGTCGCCGCCATGGCGGTGATTCGGGTGAGCCCGCAGGCGACGAGACCCTCGAGAGCAGTCAGGAGAGCGGCGTCGGTGGGGGCAGGCGCCAGCGGCTCGACGG
Organism: Acidimicrobiia bacterium; assembly: GCA_035250025.1. Taxonomy (GTDB): domain Bacteria; phylum Actinomycetota; class Acidimicrobiia; order Spongiisociales; family ZC4RG35; genus DATFFO01. Next base: position 3,849 of record DATFFO010000298.1, on the reverse strand, counting down.
CGGCGTTGACGACTCCGACAGCGGTCTCGCGCAGTACGCCGGTGGGGATGCCGTCCGCGTCGCGATCGAAGCTGCCTCCGGGAGGATCGGTCGTGCCGGGTCCCACGGCGGCCAGGTCGAGGGCGGCGGTGTTGGCAACGGCGATGTGACCGCAGTAGCGATAGGCCACCACCGGCCGATCGGGGACGGCTCGGTCGAGGTCGTAGCGGGTGGGCATGCGGCCCACGCTCGTGTCGTCGAACCGCTGCGCAATCACTGCGCCGGCGGTCTCAACGGCCGCGATTCGGGCAATCAGGTCGTCGATGTCGGTGGCGTCCTTGAGCGACGTGCCCGACACGAGACCGGCGAAGCCCACCGGATGCAGGTGCGAGTCGATCAGCCCTGGCACGATCGTGGCTCCGCCGTGGTCGAGGACCTCCATCTCCCCCACTTCGGTGCGGCCGGTGACCGCGGCGACCCGGCCGTCTTCCAGCACCAGTGTGTCGCCGACGACCCCGTCGGCAGTGAGTACGCGGCCAGCCGTCACCGCCCGCAACGTCATCGCAGGTGCTCGGGGAAATTGGCGGTCACCAGGCCGGTCAGGTCGTGGTGGATCCTTCCGTTGGATGCCACCAGCGCCGGGGCGTCGAGTCGATGGGCGCTCCCGGTGTGATCGGTGACCTTGCCGCCGGCCTCTTCTACGAGCAGGGCCCCGGCGGCAGCGTCCCACGGGGCCAGCCCATACTCCCAGTAGGCGTCATACCGCCCGCATGCCACCCACGCCAGGTCGAGGGCGGCCGAACCGAATCGACGTACGCCCTGGACCTCGGCCAGCACCGCCCCGAGAGCGGTGGCATACGCGGACGCATGGGCCCGCCGGTCATAGGGGAAGCCGGTGGCGACGAGACAGTCGATCATGGCGGAGGATGACGAGACCGTCATAGCCGTCCCGTCGAGCTCGGCGCCGGCCCCGGCTACGGCGCTGAACGTCTCTTGGCGCATGACGTCGACGACGACGCCGACCTCGGGGCGGCCGTCGACCCACAGAGCAACCGACACCGCCACATGGGGTATGGCGTGGAGGAAGTTGATGGTGCCATCGAGGGGGTCGACTACCCACACTCGTCCATCTTCCCAACCGATGCCTCCCGACTCCTCGCCGAGGACGTGGTCGTCGGGACGAGCCCCTGTGATCACGGAGATGATGGCGGCCTCGGCGGCAGTATCGGTCGCGGTCACCGGATCGACATCGCCCTTGAATCGGACGTCGACGCCGAAGCCGAACGCGGAGCGCACGATTGCTGCCCCCGCCCCGGCAGCATCGACGGCAACGGCGGCATCAGGATGCATACCGCCACTTTATGGGCGGGCCCGGTTGGTGAGATCGCTCCGCGCATGGCCGTGAGAACGGCCGTCGACTCCCCCAGCTCGCACGACGCGCCACACTGTCGCCCCATGACATATCTGGCAGCCCTCGCCGGCGCCGGTCTCGCCGTGCTCGCCTTCCCACCATTCGGGATCTGGCCGCTGGTCGTGGCCGGGCCGGCGATCTGGCTGGGCACCCTGCGGCGAGTCGCGGCGGCGCGTCACGGGTTCGGAAGTGGCCTCGTCTTCGGTCTGGCATTCTTCGGCGGGCTGATCTGGTGGCTCTCCGAGCTCGGCCTTGAGGCCGTCATCCCGCTCGTGGTTGTCCAGGCCCTCTTCCCTGCCCTCTTCGGCTACGTCGTGGTCAAGGTCTGTCGCCGGCTTCCGCCGACCGTCTGGTGGGTGGCTGTGGCCGGGCTGTGGGCGGCGTTCGAGTCCACTCGTTACAGGTTCCCCGTCGGAGGCTTCGAGTGGGGCGCGTGGGGCTACGCCCTCTCCGATGTTTCCTGGGTCCGGGGAGCGGCCCGCTGGATCGGCACCAGCGGCTGGACCGTTCTGGTGATGGCGGCGGCGGCCGGCCTGGCCTCATACCGACGCCGGGGGGAGCTGGCCGCGGTCGCGGCTCCTATCGCCCTGGTCTGCATCGGGTTGGCCCTCGGAGCGGGAGCTGCGCCTCTGCCGGCGGGAATCGAGTCCGAGGTGGCCGTCGTGCAGGGATCGACCCCGTGTCCGTTCTTCCACTGCGAGAACGAGCGTTTCCAGACGTATCAACAGCACCTGGCGCTGACCCGGTCCATCCCGGCTGGCGGGGCTGATCTGGTCGTGTGGTCGGAGGGATCGACCGGATCGAACAACGCCGATCCCGTCAACAACCAGGACGTGGGCGAGGCAATCGGCGCCCAGGCGCGGCGGATCGGGGCATGGATGCTGGTGGGAGGCGACCGGCCTGTCAGCGACACCCAATGGATCAACGCCAATGTCGTCTTCGCTCCGTCCGGCGAGATCGTGGGGGAGTACCGGAAGCGTCATCCGGTGCCATTCGGGGAGTACATCCCGAACCGGCCCTGGTTCGAGTGGATCCCCGCCCTCGACCAGGTCCCCCGCGACATGATCCCCGGAGATGCCGCGATCGTGATCCCGCTCACCGATTACGACCTGGGCAGCGTGATCAGCTTCGAAGGCGGATTTGCCCGCTATGCCCGGGAGACCGCGGCGCTGGGCGCCGACCTGCTCGTCGTTGCCACCAACGAGGGCAGCTACGGCACGACTCCCGCTTCCGACCAGTTCATCGGCATGACCCGTATGCGGTCGGCAGAGACCGGTCTGGATCTCATCCACGCTGCCGTCACGGGCAGGTCGGTGATCGTCACCAACGGTGGGCAGTTGGGCCAGAGCACCGGTCTTGGATCGATCGAGCTGTTGACCGGCACGGTTCGCGCTCGACCCGACCTGTCGACCTTCTATGTCCGTTGGGGCGAGTGGGTGATGGCCCTGGCGGCGGTGTCCGGCGCCGTCGTTCTGCTGCTCATGTCCCGGGAACGGCCCCTCGGTGCTCCCACTCGACGGCATGTGAGCGCGTCGGATAGCTTGGGGGTATGACGATGACACCACGGGGAACCGCCAGCAGCAGCTCCCTCGCTCGGATCCATGTCTGGATTCTCGTTGGCTGGGCGGCAGTCGCTCTGGCGATGACGGTGGTCACGCTGGTCGCCGCCACCGGAGCCGAGGGCTGGGGAACCCTGGTGGCGGCGGTAGGGATCTTGCTGTTCGTGTGGGCGGTGATCGTGCTCGTAGTGGTCGCCCTGATCGCCCGGTTTGCGGTCAAGGGCCACACGGCGCGCACGTGGACGGTTGTGCTGGGTCCCCCGGCACTGCTGTTCGCGGCGATGTTCCTGACTCGGGGCGTCGGCTGAGGTCAGCCTTCAGTCAGGACAACCCGCGATCCGGGTCCACGCCAACAGCCAGCACCCGGTACTCGGTCGTGTCGACCAATTCGACCGGCGGGGCGCCAATGGAGCGGGCCCGCCCGAGTGGGATCCCCCGCCAGGAGGCGGGCCGCAGGAGTCCGGACGACATGAGGTTGAGAAGGGGACCGACCCCGAAGGCGAGGACGATGGTCCCCACGCCAACAGGCCCGGCCCCGATCCAGGCCACTGCACAGCAGGCCAGATCGAAGGTGGTTCGGATGCCGGTGGAGCCCCAGTCGCTTCGGGCGCCGATGGTCTCGAACAGGGTGTCGACCATGCCGGCGATGAAGCCCGAGCCCAGGTAGAGCCATAGTCCGACCGCCATTCCAACCACCGCCCCGGCCAGGTACAGACTCGACATCAGGAGGCCGCTGGCCTCGGGGATGACGACAAGCAGCGCTCCCATGATCGGCCCGAAGGAGAGCGAATGCAGGAGCGTGCCAATGCTGAACCGGCCTCCGGCGCGCAGGATCAAGGAGATCCACACTCCCTGGAGGATCCAGGCGGTGAGCCAGAACGGCACCCCGAACCGCTCTGT
>DATFFO010000297.1:0-4994 GCA_035250025.1 Acidimicrobiia bacterium | reverse complement strand
TTTGTATGCCGCTACTCCCCCGGTGACGGCGAGGACGACTCGCCGACCCTGCAGCATTATTCCTCGACGGTCTCTACCGCGACCTTGCCCTCGGCGATCTCCTCCATGGCGATCGTGAGCGGCTTGCGGGAAAGGGAATGGACCTGGGGCGGCACGAACTCGCCGTAACCGACCCCCAACTGATGGAAGTAGCTGTTGATCTGGCGGGCACGGCGGGCAGAGACCACGACCGTGGCGAAACGGTTGCCGATCTGGTCGATGACGTCTTCGAGCTTCATTGGCTCCTCGAAAGGGGGTGGGTGAGCCCTGATTCTACCTCATCTCGGCTCGGGAGCCACCCCCACCGGTCCGATGCCGGGCCAGGATGCGATCGATGACCTCGTCGATGGTGAGATCCGAGGTGTCGATCACCAGGTCGTACTGGCCGGGATCGGTGTAATCCAGCCCGTAATACTCCATGTAACGCTCCGCCTCGGATCCGGACCGCTCCTCGACCGCCCTTCGCGTGGTCTCCAAATCGACGTTCTCCCGTTCCGTGCCCCGTCCCGCTTCGTAGATGCGGGCGGCCGCCACGTCCGGTCTGACGTCGAGAAACACCTTGAGTGACTCGGGGACGAAGTGCCATCCCAGTCGGGCGTCGATCACGAAACTCTCGCCGCCTGCAGCAAGACGAGACGTCCTGCCGTCGATCTCTGCGTCGATGTCTTCGTCGGTCTCGGCCAGCCGTGACAGCTCCAGAATCGAGATGCCGCGCTCGGCTGCCATCTCGCGCATGAAATCCCCTGCAGAGACGTGGCGGATGCCAAGTGCTTGCGCCACTCGCGACGCCACGACGCTCTTGCCGGACCCGGGCCGGCCCGAGATCGTGATGATCAACCAGTGGCCCGTCGCTTAGGAGAACTCGGCGATCAGCGCTTGCTTCTGGTTGTCACCCAGACCTCGGATGCGGCGGTTCTCGGCGATACCCAGGGATTCCATCAGTCGCTTCGCCTTGATCTTGCCAGTCCCCGGCATCGCAGCGATCAAAGACTCGACTTTCAGTCCGGCGAGAAGATCGTCCGAATCGGCCCGCTGGAACAACTCGGAGATCCGCAACGACCCGGTCTTCAACAGCTCCTTGACCTCGGCGCGGACCCTGCGGGCCTCTGCTGCCCTAACCAGGGCCGCCTTCCGCTGCTCATCGGTCAGCTTGGGTGGCTGCGCCATTGCCTCCTCCTAGGTAGTCGGATGCAGTCACAGGAGCGACCATAGCCATCACTACACCGCCAACCGGGCGATGGAGGTGGCGATTTCGCGGGCAGCGCCCACCGGATCCGCGGCGCGGGTGATCGGCCGCCCGATCACCAGGTAGTCCGCACCCGCCCTCACCGCTTCCTCCGGTGTGGCCACCCTTCTCTGGTCGTCCGACTCCGCCCCGGCCGGGCGCACACCCGGTGTGAATGTGACGAGGCCGAGCGTGGAGACGCTTGCCACCTCCGCCGGGGAGCAAACCACGCCCTCGGCGTCACAATCAGCGGCGAGCCGGGCCAGGGTCATGACATGCTCCTCGGACCCGGATGAGACCCCCACGGAGGCCAGGTCTGTCGCGCTCAGGGACGTGAGCACGGTGACCCCGAGCACCCCGTTGCCCCCCATGCCGGTCGCCGCGGCACGGATCATCGCGGCACCACCCGCGAGGTGGACGGTGACCCAGCGCGCCCCGGCTGCGGCGAGGTTGGCCGCGGCACGCTCCACCGTGTTGGGGATGTCGTGCAGCTTGGCGTCGGCGAAAACCGGCTTGCCGAGGACGGCGATGTCCTCCACCGCCCGCGGCCCGACACCGGTCAACAGCTCCAGCCCGACCTTGAATCCGGCGACGGTGTCGGCGAGCCGCTCGGCGACGCCCTTGGCGATCTCGACGGTGGAGAAGTCGAGGGCGACGATGATCCCGCTCATCGGATCGCCGCCCCGATCAACTCCTGGAGACTGGCCGCGCCCAGATCCTCCAGATGTTTGGACAGCTCGTCGAGTATCCGCCTTCCCGCCTTCGGTTCGGCGAGGAGGACGGTTCCGATCTCCACGGCAGCTGCTCCGGCCATGGTGTACTCGACGACGTCCCGGCCGCTGCTGACCCCGCCACAGCCGACGATGGGGAAACCGGGAAGGTCGCGGGCCACCTCGAAGACGCAACGCATGGCCAGAGGTTTGAGCCCGGGGCCGGAATAACCACCGACGCCACCGCTGAGCAGCGGGGTGCGCTCCCGGGTGGATACACCAAAGCCGAGAGCGGTGTTGGTCAGGACCAGGAAGCTGGCGCCGGACTCGACACAGGCCCTGGCCACCGCGGTGATGTCTGGTGTATTCGGCGAGAGCTTGGCCCCGACGGGGAGACTCACCGAGGCGACCACTGTTTCCACGACAGCCCGGGCAGCTTCGGGTGCGAAGGAGAACATCTCGCCGGTGTCCAGGTTGGGACAGGAGAGGTTGACCTCGACACAGGCGACGCCGGCGGACTCCAGTCCCTTGGCGACCAGTCCGTACCCCGCGATGTCCTCGGCTACCGCAGATCCCCACACCGGCACGCCGAGCCGGGAGATCCGGGGCGGGACCTCAGAGGTCCACCGCTCGATGCCGGGGTTCTGGATGCCGATCCCGTTGAGCATCCCCGTGGAGGTGGGGGCGAGACGTGGCGAGGGTCGACCCGACCAGGGCTCCGGCGAAACCGACTTGGCCACCGCGGCCCCGAAGACACCGACATCGGCCACTTCCGCCCACTCCCACACCGAGCCGACGGTGCCCGAAGCGGCGATCAGCGGTGAGGAGAGCTGGAGCTCCCCGAGCCGGGCCGTCAGCTCCGGTGCCATTCCTGGAGGCTCCTCGGCTTGTGGATGGCCCCCGGGCCGGCGCGCAGGCTGCGGGCCACTGCAAGACCTCCCTGCACGGTGGTGACACAAGGTATGGATAGACGTCTCGCCGCCTGGCGGATGGTGAGACCGTCGGATCGCGCCCTCCCGCCGCGCGGGGTGTTGACCACGAGTTGGACTTCTCCATTCGCCAGCCGCTCACCGATGTCGCGCGGACCCTCCCCGATCTTGTCTACCACCTCTGCGGCCAGGGCGTGATGCTTCAGATAGCGGGCGGTGCCGCTGGTGGCGAGCAACTCGAAGCCGAGCATGGTGAACGCCTGGGCGACGGCGAGCCCGAGGGGCTTGTCCCGATCGGCGAAAGAGAGGAAAACCCGGCCCCGGTCGGCGAGAACGTTGCCCGCGGCGAGGAGGGCCTTTCCATAGGCCACACCAACGTCGGGCCCGATCCCCATGACTTCCCCGGTGGCCTTCATCTCCGGCCCGAGGATGGCGTCTTCCTCGGGGAACCGGTCCCAGGGCAGCACGGCATCCTTGACCGCCACGAAGCGATCTTCCCCGGGCAAATTCGGCACCAGCCCCGAGTCGCGCAGCTCGGCGATGGTGGCCCCCATCATCACTCGGGCCGCGATGTTGGCCAGGGGCAGCGCCTTCGCCTTCGAGATGAACGGCACGGTCCGGCTGCCGCGGGGGTTGGCCTCGAGGACGTAGACCGCGTCGCCCTTCACCGCGAACTGGATGTTGATGAGCCCGCACACCTCGAGGGCGCGGGCCAGTTCGTTGGTTCCCCGGAGGATCTCTTTCATCGCCTCGTCGGAGATGGTGGGCGGTGGGGTCACGCATCCGGAGTCGCCGGAGTGGACCCCGGCCTCCTCGACGTGCTCCATCCCCCCGCCGATGAGGATCTCGGAACCGTCGAACACCGCGTCGACGTCGACCTCGACCGCAGACTCGAGGAAGCGGTCGATCAGGATCGGGTTCGCGGTGACCTCGGGATCGTTCTCGCCGTAGATCTCCCGCACGTAATCGCCCAGCTCCTCCAGGCTGTAGACGACCTTCATCTTGCGGCCCCCCAGCACGAAGGAGGGGCGCACCACGACGGGAAGCCCGATCTGGTCGACGACCTCCTGGGCTTCGGCGGCGGACTTGGCTGTCCCGGCCGCCGGTTGGGCCAGGCCGAGGTTTCGGCAGATCTCGGCGAACTGCTCGCGGTCCTCGGCGAGGGCGATCGCCGCCGGCGAAGTGCCTGCGATGCGCACCCCGGCCCTCTCCAGACCCTCGGCGAGGTTCAGCGGTGTCTGACCCCCGAGCTGGACGACCACGGCCTCGGGCTGTTCGGCCTCGATCACACCGAGGACGTCCTCGATGGTGAGAGGCTCGAAGTAGAGCCGATCGGAGGTGTCGTAGTCGGTGGAGACGGTCTCCGGGTTGCAGTTGACCATCACCGTCTCGTAGCCGGCGTCGCGCAGGGCAAAGCTGGCATGGACGCAGCAGTAGTCGAATTCGATCCCCTGGCCGATGCGGTTGGGGCCCGAGCCCAACACCACCACCCGGGGTCTCTCCGCGGGGCGGACCTCCGACTCGTCCTCGAAGGTCCCATACATGTAGGGGGTGTGCGCTTCGAACTCGGCGGCGCAGGTGTCCACGGTCTTGTAGGTCCGGTTCAGCCCCGTCGCCCCCCTTCGCTCCCTCACCTCGGTCTCGGTCAGTCCCCAGAGATGGGCGAGCTGACGGTCGGAGAAGCCGTAACGCTTGGCCTCGCGGAGGATCGCGTCGCCGCGGTCGGTCTCCAGGTCCTCGCGCACCTCGACGATCTCGGCCATCTGATCGACAAACCACGGGTCCACCGCGGACAAGGAGGCGACCCGATCGATCCCGAACCCGCGGCGCAGCGCCTCGCCCATGGCGAACACCCGCTCCGGAGTGGGGATGGACACCATGGTCTCCAGCCGATCGTCGTCGACGGCGGTGAACATCGTCTCCCCGGGATCGGCGTTGAGCCCGGCACGCCCGTTCTCCAGGCTGCGCAACGCCTTCTGCAGCGCCTCGGGGAAAGGGCGCCCGATGGCCATCGCCTCGCCGACGCTGTGCATCGAGGTGCCGAGCCGGTTGGGCGCCGAGGGGAACTTGGCGAAGTCGAACCTGGGCACC
>DATFFO010000296.1:0-5700 GCA_035250025.1 Acidimicrobiia bacterium | reverse complement strand
GAAGAAGTGGAACTCGTCCTGGCCGAACTCGGTCGGGCCGTCGCTGAAGAGGAGGCGGAGGCTGGCCCAGCGCACGAGGCGGACCACCGTGCCGGGGCAGATGCCGAAGTCCGAGGTGGCGTCGATCCAGCCCGTGTCCTCGGTCGGGTCTCCCAGCCGGGCGGATACGGTGGCCAATGCGTCCTCATAGGAGTCTCCCAGGTCGGCGACGTCGAGACCGTCGGGCCGTAAGACGAGCGGGGCCAGCGTGGTCGTGGTGGTGGGAGGGAGAGTCGTGGTCGCCGCAAGGGTTGTCGGCGGCGATTCCAGAGGAGTCGATTCCGCTTGGCTCGAGCCGGCCGGAGAATCGGGTGGAGAGTCGGTCACGGCACTGTCGGAGTCGGTAGAGGTCGCGCCCGGCGTCGTCGGGGTCGTCTCCATCGGGGAGGTGTCGGCCGGCCCGCCGGTCTCGGGGGCGAAAGTCCCGGGGCGGGCGGCGGCTCCGAAGATGCCGGGCACGGGCGGATCGGGGGCGTCGTCCGCCAGGGACCAGAGTCCCCACAGGAGGAGGAGGATGGTCGCCGCACCCAACGCCCAGCCGAGGAACCCGCCGGACGTTCGGGCCAACCTGCGGTCATTTTGCTGTCGCTCGACCGGCGGCTCCGCCTGATGGCGTCCCATGGCTCAGAGGTGGGAGGATGGCACCGGGCAGGTGGCGGCCGTGTCGCCCGAACAGCACTCGTCCTGGTTCAGGCCGAACATGGGACAGGAGCCATCCAGGCAGGCGGCGTGGCCGTGGACATAGACCAGGGGGCGGCGGCACCATGCGCAGCGGAGGGTCTCGGACACGGCCATGCCAGCACGGTACTCGGGGGGCGGCTCTGGTTGGAGGAACGGCGCTCAGGGCACGAGGCCGGCGACATCGGTCTCGGTGCGGCCTCGTCGTGCCAGGTAGTCGTGCCAGATCAGGCGGGCGGCGACCGATCTCCACGGACGCCACCGCTCTCCGATGGCGTCCAACTCCGACGGCGTGGGCATCGCTTCCAACTCGAGCACATCTCGAACGCCGACCTGGAGGGCCCGGTCGCCGACCGGCCACGAGTCGGGTCGGCGGAGAGCAGAGAGAAGGTAGACGTCGGCCGTCCACGGGCCTATCCCGGTGATGCCGAGGAGAATCCGGCGGACTTCCTCGTCGGGCAGGGCCTCCAGGCCGTCGAGGTCGAGATCACCCGACTCGATCAGGGCGGCCAGGCCGAGCAGATAGCGCTGCTTCTGACGGGTCACGCCGCTTTGTCCGAGCACATCGGGGCCGGCGGTGAGGACCGAGGTGGGCGAGAGGGTACCGAGGCGGCCGACGATGCGATCGAACACAGCCTTGGCGGAGGCGAGAGACACCTGCTGCTCGACGATGAACAGGCACATCGTGGCGAAGCCGGGAGGCCGGTGCCAGAAGTCGGGCAGTCCCCGGGCCGCGATCACCGCCGCCAGCGACGGATCGGTCGTGGCGAGCTGCCTGGCGGCGACGACGAAGTCGTCCTGGGAAAGGACCGGAGGAGGGGTCACGAGGTGACCCCGGAGCCGCGTCGGTAGCGCCACCAGGGCTCATAGGCGGGGCGGACGGGAACCGGACCCAGGGTGCGGGAGTCGGCCCGCGTCCGCTGGCGCGCATCTGAGAGCACGAACATCTGGTCGGAGCCCACCGTCCACAGGCCTTCGGGCATCGTGAGGTCCGTAGTCCACGGCTCGTCGAGCTCAGCGCCGTCGATGAGAACCGATCCGTCCACGATTCTCACCGTCTCACCGGGGAGCCCCACCACCCGTTTCACCAGCCACAGAGACTGCTGCCGGGGGTGGGGGAAGAAGGCGATGGTCCCTCGCCGGGGCCGGCGCACCCGCCGGGCGAGAAAGCAGTCGCCCGGGGTGAGGGCCGGGGCCATGGAGCGTTCGCTGATGATGAATCTGCGCATGTTTGTGACGACGGTCAGGGGAGTATGGTCAGGAGCACTCGACTAGGAGGATGAATGTTCCGGTCTCCGACCGTTGCTCACGCCCATTGCGACCTGTACTGCGGTGTCTACGACCCGGCTCAGGCCAAGATCGAGGCCATGTCCGTCATGAAGGCCGCCCAGAAGTACCACGAGTCCTCAGAGGAGGACTTTCGCACCCGGGCGATCACGATCAAGGAGGAGCGGGCCGAGCTGGTCAAGCATCACCTGATGGTGCTGTGGATCGATTTCTTCACGCCTGATCATCGCCAGGAGTTCCCCGGCCTCGATGATCTCTTCTGGCGTGCCATCCGGGCGGCAAGTGATGCCAAGAAGTCGCTCGATCCCGCCGACGGTCAGAAGCTCATCGACCTCGTCGACGAGGTGGCGGACATCTTCTGGCAGACGGAGAAGGCCAAGACGTCAGGGCTGTATCCGCCGAGCAGCTGACGGTGGACTGTCAGGCTGCTCGATCGTCCTCGGACGAACGGGGTGCCCGCAGCTTGCTCCACTCGTCGGCGGCGCGGCGGCGGAGCCGGGCCGCCCACACGAACTCGCTGCTGAGCAGCGACAGCCCGGGGATTATGAAGAGCCATCCGGGCAGGATCGGGAGCGCCAGTCCCACCACGCCGGCAACCACCAGGATGCTTCCGGCGATGATGCGGCTGAGGCGCATCAACGGGTGAGGTTTGCGGCTGGCCTCCATCCGTTCAGCATGCCAGACGCGGCGGGTTATGAACACCCCTACGCCGGGTTTTCCTCGTCGTCCAGGACGTCGATCTCCAGCTTGATGAACAGCGGATCGGGCTCGCCGAGGGGCGTGCCGGCGGGGATCTCGCTTCGCGCCCATGCAGCCACGGGACCGGCGCCCAGAAGCGCCCCCAGAGTGTCGGTTGAGAAGGGGAGATAGGGCGAGAATGCGACGCGGATCCCGGCGATGGCCTGCAGCGCCGTCCACAGCACGGTGGCGGCCCGATCCCGGTCGGACCCGGCCAGCTTCCAGGGTTCCGTGGCCGTGAGGTAGGTGTTGGCCAGCCCGGCCGCCTCCATGGCGGTGCGCAAGCCCGCCCGCAGTTCGACCGCTTCGATGTGACGGGCCTCCTCCCCGAGGGCCGAGTCGACGTCGGTGAGGAGTTGTCGATCCTCCTCGGCCAGCTCACCGGGTGACGGAACCAGACCGTCGAAGTTCCGCACCGTCAGGCTCAGCACACGGTTCACGAGGTTGCCCCAGGTGGCGACCAGCTCGTCGTTGACCCGGCGCACGATCTCGTCGTCCGACAGGTCGGTGTCGTTTTGCTCGGGGAGGACCGAGGCCAGGGCGAAGCGGAGCGCGTCCGGCTCCAGTCGGTCGAGGTACCAGCCGATCGACCGGCCTACGCCGCGCGACTTGGAGGCCTTGTGGCCCCCGAAGGTGACGTACTGGTTGGCGGGCACGTTGGTCGGAAGATCGAGATCGCCGTGACCCATGATCAGGGCCGGCCAGTACACGGCGTGGAACGGAATGTTGTCCTTGCCGACGAAGTAGTAGGACTCGGCCTCGGGATCGGTCCACCACTCCTTCCAGGCGTCCGGCTCCCCCCGGAGAGCCGCCCACTCCTGGGGCGCCGACAGGTAACCCATCACTGCCTCCCACCAGACATAGATCGACTTCCCGGGGCCGATGGCGTCGGTCGGGATGGGGATCCCCCAGTCGAGGTCGCGGGTGAAGCTCCGATCGTGAAGACCCTCACGGACCATGCCGAGAGCGAAGTTGAGGACGTGGGGACGCCAACCGTGGCGGGTGGAGAGCCATGCTTCGAGCTGCTCATTGAATGCCGAAAGCCGCCAGTAGTAGTGCTCGGTCTGGCGCAGGACGGGGGTGCTGCCCGTCAGCTTCGACCGGGGATCGATCAGGTCGGACGGGTCGAGCGTTCTCCCGCAATTGTCACACTGGTCGCCGCGAGCGTTGGGGTAGCCGCAGTGCGGGCACGTCCCTTCGATGTAGCGGTCGGGGAGGAACTGGCTCCTCTCTTCGTCGAAGAATTGGTCTGTTGTCTTCGGGTAGAGGTACCCGTTGTCCAGGAGGCGGGTGAAGAAGTCCTGGGCGACGCGGATGTGGACATCGGTTCCTGTCGTCGTGAAGAGGTCGAAGGAGATTCCGAGGGCATCCCAATAGCCGAGGAACTCGGGGTGATAGCGGTCGACTATCTCCTCGGGCGACACGCCCTCCTGGTCCGCCTTCACGGTGATGGGCGTGCCGTGGACATCCGAGCCCGACACCATGAGGACCTGGTTGCCGGCGAGCCGGTGATAACGGGCGAAGATGTCGGGAGGTAGGTAGGCGCCGGCGATGTGGCCGAGATGAAGCGATCCCTGGGCGTACGGCCAGGCGACGGCGACGAGGATGTGGCGGGCAGACACGAAGGGCGCAGGGTAACGGTCCCGCTGGCGGCCACCGCGGTGTCGCCGTTCTCAGGGCCGCGCCGATCCCTGAGCGATGCCGGGAACCATGGGCTTCGGGATGGCGTAGCTCAGGTGGACCTATAGCCTGGCGCCGATGCCGGCTCGTCCCCGTCTCCTCCTCGTCGCCCTGGTCGCGCTCGGCATCGCCGCCGCCTGTGACACCGGTCAGCCGGAACCCTCCGGCGGGAGCGAACCGCCGTCGTCAGCTACCACCGAAGCTCCGGCCGACGGTGAGGTTCTGGCGTACGGCTTCGAGGCCGGGGATGTGATCCGCTACGAAGTCGAGATCGAACAGCACATCGTCCTCGAGTCTGCGGGGGACCCGGGCGCCTTGGCCGACGGGGACACCCCTCAGAACGCCGACGTGACCGTTACTGCGGCCGGGCCTTTCACGTACGAGGTGGCGGAGGGACCGGAACCGGACACGTTCGCCATCACCGTCACCGGCGAGTTCGACCAAACGACGGTCGACGGGGCGGCCGACGGCGAGCCGGTCGATGACCTCGCCGACATCGCCGACCTCGGGGTTGCCCAGCCCGTTTCCTCTGTCGTGGTGGTGGACAGGCAGGGGCGGATACTGGAGGAGGGAGATCCCGCCACTGACGCTCTCGGGCTGGGGGCGACACCGCTGGCCGGATTGACGGGCGATCTGGGGCGGGTGCCCGGCCCGGTCCTCTCGACCGAACCTGTGGCGACCGGTTCCACCTGGACCGAGACGACGACCGACGCCGCCTTCGGCGATGAGCCGGTCGAGACGGTCACCGAGGCAACTGTTTCCGGCGCCGAGCCGCTCGACGAGGTCGACACGCTGCGTATCGAGGCCGTAAGCCAGACCGGCCGGGCCGAGATCGATCTCGCCGATTTCTTCGTCGAGTTCATGGGATCGTTCACCGAGGACCCCGAGTCGGCGGCCGCGCTCGCAGACGAGGTCGTTTTCCGGATCACCGTGGATCCCAGCTCCAGCGAGTCCACGACCTGGTTCGATCCCGAGGTCGGACTGGCCCGCCAGGTGACCACCACCGGCCCGCCGACCGCCTTCCTGATGGAGGTCGCCCTGCCCGACGAGGACACGGGCGACCTGCAGAGCTCCGAGCTCGGTCTGTCCGTGTCCCAGTCGCTCACCTACCGCCTGGTCGGCGGAGGCTCCTAGCGGGCCCGGGAACGGGAGACGGGGGATCCGTTACCATCGACCCGTGACCCTGGCCCCGTCTGCCCGCCAATCGATCCTTCCCGATCGCATCACGAACGCCTCCCTGGCCGGCTTCATCCGCACGGTTCCGAGCGTCGACGAAGT
>DATFFO010000295.1:0-2077 GCA_035250025.1 Acidimicrobiia bacterium | reverse complement strand
AGGTCGAGTCCGCGCTCTACGCCTCGAAGATCATCTCCTACGCGCAGGGGTTTCGGCTGATGCAGGCTGCCTCGGATGAGTTCGACTGGGGGCTCGAGCCGGGAACCATCGCCTCGATCTGGCGGGCGGGTTGCATCATCCGGGCGGACTTCCTCGAAGACATCACCGCCGCCTACGTGAGCAGCCCGGACCTGCCCGACATGATCGAAGACGACTTTTTCGCCGACGCCCTGAGGGCGGCCGAGACCGCATGGCGCCGGGCGGTCGCCGGTGCGGTCCAGGCCGGGATCCCGGCCCCGGCCTACTCGAGTGCGCTCGCCTACTTCGATGCGATGCGATCGGAACGGCTCCCGGCCAATCTGATCCAGGCCCAACGCGACTTCTTCGGCGCGCATACCTTCGAGCGGGTGGACCAGCCCCGGGGTGAGTTCTTCCACCACGAGTGGTAGCGGCCAGCCGGGCGGACCGGCGTCTGTTTGCCCAAGGCTGCGAAAGCGCGGCCAGCTCTAAGCAGCGCGAAGGCTCCAGGTTTGGCCTTGGGCAAAGTCCGCCAGCAATCAGAGCGGCAGCCCTGGCGGACCGGCGTCTGTTTGCCCAAGGCTGCGAAAGCGCGGCCAACTCTCATTGAACCGCACTGGGTTTGATGGAGACTCGATGTTTTGGTTCTGGGTCTCATCTGGTGGTAGCTATCTGAGCGTAAAAGGCCTCCTCGTGTTCGGCGGGTGGGATGTCACCGAGGTAGCCGTGGAGCCGTTCGGTGTTGTACCAGTGGACCCATGACAGGGTGGCGAGCTCTACGTCCTCGATGCTGCGCCAGGGTCCTTGGTCGGGCCCGTAGATCAGTTCGGTCTTGTAGAGACCGTTGACGGTCTCGGCGAGCGCGTTATCGAAGCTGTCGCCGACCGATCCGATCGAGGGTTGCGCTCCTAGCTCGACGAGTCGTTCGCCCCATCGCACCGAGGTGAACTGGCTCCCGGCGTCCGAATGTGCCACCAGCCCCTCGAGGTGGGTGCCACGGGACCATCGTGCCATCTCCAGGGCATCGAGGACCATTTCGGCTCTCATGTGAGCTGCGACTCGCCATCCAACGATGCGGCGGCTGAAGGCGTCGGTGATGAAACACACGTACGCCACCCCGGCCCAGGTCGCCACATAGGTCAGATCCACGGTCCACAGACGGTTGGGAGCGTCGGCGGTGAATTGACGGTCGACCAGGTCGGGATGGCGGTCAGCGGCAGGATCCGATCTGGTGGTCCGCACCTTGCGTCTCCGGGTCACGCCCTCAATCCCGGCAGTCTTCATCAACCGGGCCACCTGGTCCCGGCCTATGACATAGCCGGCACGGCGGGCCGCCTTCCACAGTTTGTGCGCCCCATACACCTTCCGGTTCACCGTCCACAGAGCCACCAAGATGGGGATCATCACCTGATCCCGCAGCTGCCGGGCCGACGGAACCCGCTTCCTGGCGGCGTAATAGGTGCTCGGAGCCACCTGCAACACATCGCACATGGGCTCGACCCCGAACTCGTCCCGGTTCTCGTCGATGAACGCCACCGTCACCTCTGTGGGCGGTCGAGCTCCGCCGCGAAGAAAGCCGAAGCCCGCTTCAAGATCTCATTGGCACGACGCAGCTCCCGGTTCTCCTGCTCCAAGTTCTTGATCCGAGCAGCATCATCAGTGGTCGTACCCGGCCGAACACCCTCATCGACATCAGCCTGGTTCACCCAGCTCCGCACCGACTCCGCCCCGTATCCCAACTGGTCAGCAACCCGCTTCACCGCCCCATGCCGTTCACCCGTCTCCTCACGCAGCTTCCGGACCAGACGCACCGCCTGATCCTTCTGCTCCCGCGTATACCGACGAGCCGTCGACGACCTGTTCTGTTCCTGCATAACTCCATCCTCGTATCAAAGGTCAGGAGCCTCCAAGAAACCCAGGGCGATTCAAGCAGCGATGGGTTGAGGGTGGGTCTCGGCCAAAGTCGGCCGGCAAAACGAGCTCCGGCCGACCGGCGTCTGTTTGGCCGAGACGGTGAGGGCGAGTCGAGGTCTGACCGGGCGTCGGCCTGAGGGTTGGT
>DATFFO010000294.1:0-4969 GCA_035250025.1 Acidimicrobiia bacterium | reverse complement strand
GACGACCCGCCAAAGAAGCCGCCTCCCCGGGTGAGAAGGGCAGTGGCGTCCACGATGGCGGCGTCGATGGTGCCCTCGTCAAGGGCGGCTTCAGCCTCCTCGACGGAGTCGAAAACCTGGGTCTCGAACAATTCGGCGCGTTCCGCTTCGGTTGCTCGCTGCTCGGCCAGCGCGGCGGCAGCATCGACGAGTTCCTGGCCACCGTCGCCTACGAGACCGATCTGGTGGGTGGTGCCGTCACCCCCCAGCAGGGCGGGGACGAAGATGGCCCCCAGCACGATGATGATCGTGAAGATGCTCGAAATGAGGTAGGCCTTGGATCGCCCCCGTTCCTTCAGTTCCCGGGCCGCCACGAGCCAGACGCCTTTGAAGCCACTCATGCCACTGCCTCCCGGAACAGGTCCGTCAAAGACGGTGTCGAGTAGATGAAATGACGGACGTTCCCGGCGCTCTCCGCCTCGGCCAGCACCTTACGGACGTCGGTGGCGGCCTCGATCATCAGCACATGGCGCCCGTCGACCATGTCGGCGGAACGAATCCCTTCCAGATGGGACAGGACGAGGTCGGATGGGCCGTCCATCTCGAGCTCGAGCCGGCGAATGGGTGCGGCATCCTTGAGCTCCTTGACCCTGCCGGCGAGGACGATCCGGCCGCGGTTGATGATGGCCACGTCGTCGCACAGGTCTTCGACGAGGTCGAGCTGGTGCGACGAGAACACCACGGCCTTGCCGGCGGCGCTCTCGGCGCGGAGCACGTCGGCCATGGTGTCGGCGCCGATCGGGTCCAGGCCGGAGAAGGGTTCGTCCAGCACCATCAGCTCGGGATCGTGGACGAGGGCGGCGGCGAGTTGGACGCGCTGCTGGTTGCCGTGCGACAGCCGCTCGACGGGGTCGGCGGCGCGAGCGGCCAAGCCCAGGGTCTCGAGCCAGTGCGTGGCGGCGGCCGCCGCCGTCTCCTTGTCGAGCCCGTGGATGCGCCCCATGTAAACGAGCTGGTCGTGGGCGCGCATCTTGGGATACAGGCCCCGCTGTTCGGGCATGTAACCGAACCGCGCCCTCATATCGGCGGTGACGTCGGCGCCATTCCAGAGGACCTGGCCCGAATCGGGGGTCACGAGCCCGAATATCGAGCGCATCGCAGTTGTCTTTCCGGCGCCGTTCGGGCCGAGGAAGCCCATCATCCGGCCGGGCCGGACGCCGAACGTGGCCCCGTCGAGCGCCACGACCTCTTCGTATCGCTTGTGGAGATCCTGGATCTGCAGCATCCCGCCAGCCTATGAGACGCGGGAGGTGTCGGCGATTCTCACCAAGCTCGGGCCGCGGGATAGGGTCCAGCCCGTGGTCTTTGCCTTAGTCTCGCCCGGACTCTGAGTGATGCGAAAACTCGCCTCCACCCTGGTGATCTGCCTGGCGGCAGTGGCCTGTGCCGGCGACGAGCCCGCCGTGCCCACAACTGTCACCACGGTGGGCGCGCCGGCTACCACGCCGCCTGAATCCACCTCCCCGGACACCACGTCGGGCGGCACCACGGTTCCCGGCGCCCCCACGGCCCTGGATGAGCGGTTGAGCTGGCTGACCGGGATCCTGAGCGGGGATGAGCTCACCGAAGCGGACTACCAGGCGACTTTCACGGCGGACTTCATCGCCAACGTCGGGTACGGCGACTTCGCCGCAGTCGTAGACCAAATGCCTGACGGGACCTGGACCGTGGGTGAGTTCGAGGACCGCCAGGACCTTGCCGCCACCGTCCTGCTCGTACCGGGACAGCAAGGCGACGCCATACGGGCCAGGATCTCGCTGGAGCCGTCCACGCCGTTCCGGATCCAGGGTCTCTTCTTGCAGCCCGCCACACCGCCGACGCTCGACGACCCACCGCAGGACTTCGAGGCCGCCGCCGCCAGGATGGGCGAGTCCGGTGAGACCAATCTCGCCGTCTTCGAGGTGATCGACGGCGGCTGCCAGCCGGTCTTCGAGCATGGCGACGGCGGAGCGTCACCGTTAGGGTCGGCGATCAAGCTCTACGTGCTGGGGGCGGTCGTCGATGCCGTCGCCGCCGGTGACCTGAGTTGGAGCGACGACGTGACGATCTCGGACGACCTCAAGTCGATCCCGACCGGGGTGATGCAGGATGAGGAAGCGGGTGCCACGTTCTCGCTCCGGGAGATGGCCGAAGTGATGATCGCCCTGTCGGACAACACCGCCACCGATAACCTCATCGACCTCGTCGGGCGCCTGGCCGTCGAGGCCGCCCAGGAGGCCTACGGCCATGCCGAACCCGGCCTCAACGTCCCGTTCATGAACACCATGGACCTGGCCGCCCTCAAGGTCGGCCCTGCCTCGGGCCTGGCCACGCAGTGGCTGGACGCCGCCGAGGCCGGCCGCCGCCAGATCCTGGAGCAGGTCTCCGACATCACCCCCGCCGACATCCCCCTGTCCGAGTTCGTCGACCCGGTCATGCCCGACCGGATCGAGTGGTTCGCCTCCCCGGCCGATATGTGCCGGGTCCTGGCCGCCCTGTATGAAGTGGGCGAGCCCGTCGACAAGATCCTCACCATCAACCCCGGCCTGCCTGACGAAGACGGCGACTTCGAGGCCATCGCCTTCAAGGGAGGCTCCGAACCGGGGCTGGTTTCGATGAACTGGCTAGTGGATCGCCCCGACGGCCGACGCTTCGTGGTCGCCGGTTCGGTGGTCAACGGCGATGAGGCCTTCGACGAGCTCGAGGTGACCCTGCTCTTCGGCGCCGTTCGCGACCTGGTCGCCGACGAGTAACACTCAGGTGGTGGGTGATGGGTCGGACCGGAGGCTCGGGCGCAGTTCTTTGGATGAGGGGGAACGTGCTCCCGCTTCTTTGGACGCTGGCGACCGCTATGCGTTTGCCACGGTCTAAAGAAGGTTGGAGGGCGTTTGCCACGGTCTAAAGAAGGTGGAGGGCGTTTGCCACGGTCTAAAGAAGTGGCGACTTTCGAACCGCTCCTTAGTGTTTGAGCGCATGGACCTCTCCGAAGCCCTTTACACAACCCGCGCCATGCGCCGGGTCTCGCCCGATCCGCTGCCCGACGAGGTCGCAGCCGCCATGCTCGACGCCGCCATCCGGGCTCCCTCGGGCGGCAACACCCAGAACTGGCGCTTCCTGGTCCTCACAGACCCCGGAGTGAGGGCCGCGTTGGCCCCGATCTACCAGGCCGCCTTTGCCCGGCTGCAGGAAACGGTGTATCGGGGACGGCGAGAAGCGGCCGAAGCCGCCGGCGACGAACAGGCGCTCAGGGTCATGCGTTCGTCGAAGTGGCTGGCCGACAATGCCGGCGATGTGCCGATGTGGTTCCTTGCCTTCAGCCGCAATGACCCCTCCGGCGCCTCGATCTACCCGGCGGTCTGGAGCGCCATGCTCGCCGCCCGGGCCCACGGGATCGGCACCTGTCTGACCACGATCCTCGGCATCTTCGAGTCTGCCGCCGTGTTTGAGCTGCTCGGCGTGCCCGGCGACAAGGGATGGCAGCTCTCCGCCGCGGTGTCTTGTGGTCGGCCCCTCGGGAAATGGGACGTCGCCGAACGCGCCCCGGCCGAGGAAGTGGCCTTCTCCGACCGGTGGGGGACCCCTCTGGCCTTCCCCGTCGACGGGCCGCTCTGGTCCACAGAGTCTCGGTGAGGGCCGGGCAGGTCCTCGCCCGGCTGAACCCGCGGCCTCCGGTGTCTGGTTAACTCCGACGATGGCCGACAAGACGATGCAAGCGATCGTGCTCGAGGAGTACGGCGGTCCCCTGGTGATGCGTGAGATCCCGTTGGCCGAGCCGGGACCGGGTGAGGTCCTGGTCCGGGTCCGGGCGTGTGCCGTCGATCGCTTCGACACCGCAATTCGGGCCCAGGTGAGGGAACGTGGCGAACTTCCCCTGATCCTGGGACACGAGATCGCCGGGGAGGTGGCTGCCGCCGGTCCCGGGGTCGAGGGTTGGAGCGAGGGCGACCGGGTCGTCACATCGCTGTATCTGACTTGCGGCCGATGCCGCTGGTGCCGGCGGGGGCGGGAGACGATCTGCGAGAACTTCGCCGGCCACATCGGGGTCAACTCCCCCGGCGGCTACGCCGAGTACACGGTGCTGCCTGCCAAGAACCTGGTGTCGGTCCCCGGGTCGATCGACTTCCCCGCCGCCTCCTTGCTGGCCAACGTGGTGGGGACACCGTTCCACGCCCTGACCCGGCGCATGCGCCTGGCACCGGCCGAGTACCTGGCCGTCACCGGAGGCGGCGGTGGGGTGGGACTCCACGCCATCCAGTTGGGCCGCATGCTGGGCGCCCGCGTCATGGGCATCGACCTGGGAGAGGCCAAGCAGGAGGCGATGCGCCGGGCGGGAGCGGAGACCACGGTGGATCCGGAACGACAGGACCTCGGCAAATCGATACGAGACTGGAACGGTCGCGGGCTCGACGGGGTACTGGAACTGGTCGGCCCCGCCACGATGCCCGCCACTCTCGAGGGCCTGGCCAAAGGCGGTCGGATGGTGATCGTGGGTTCGCACACCGGCGGCGAGTGGACCATCGACCCGGGCCTCATGTACCGCAACGAGTGGGAGATCCTCGGCTCCCGGAACGTCACCGTCGACGAACTTGCCACTGTGGTCGAGCTGGTCGACGCGGGCCACGTCGAGCCGATCATCGATCAGACCCGGCCACTGGAGGGAGCCGAGGAACTGCACGCTCGGGTCCTCTCGGGCCAGGTCATCGGCCGGGACATACTCCTCCCCTAGTGGTGCCCGGGAGATCCGAGCATCTTCTCATCGAGCCGCGGTTTCAATTTGAAACGGCGCATGTGATTGGCGCCAGGGCCGAGGTTGAAAATCCTGGCTTGATCCGGATGACATCTGTCACGTCGAGTTCGTGATCGACCTCACTACCGGCCGCACCGTTCGTTCCGCATGATCGGTGCCAAGGAGGTAGTAGATGGAACATGTGCTCGAAGTACGAGGTCTCGT
>DATFFO010000293.1:0-7036 GCA_035250025.1 Acidimicrobiia bacterium | reverse complement strand
CGCCCTCCGGCGAAGCGCACGGTTTCGCCCCCTTCGAACAACGGCAGGATCTCGGGAGAACGGGAGTCGCGGCCGGCGGTGAAGGACGACCACAGCTCGGAGAAGTTCGGTGGACCGACCCACAGCACGCCGCTCGTGCGGTTGCGCAGATCGGCGGCGCCGCTGAATGCCGCCTCCGAGCCATCGGCGCCGAGACTCTCACCGAACACCAGCAGGAGGGGTCGTTCGGCTTCGGGAAGTGTCGACCAGTGGTCGTAGATGACATTGAACAGTTCGGCGCCCGCCTCGCGGGCCCTCACCGAATCCACCATGAAGGAGATCCAGCTGGGCAGGTACGAATACTGAAGGGCCGCCAGGGCGGTGTCGCCGGCCCACACGTATTCGAGGGCGGCGCCGGCCTCCGGGTCGACCCAGCCTGTGCCGGTGGTCGTGACCACGCCGACGACGGCGCGTTCGAAGGCCCTGGTGCGTATCAGTTCGGCTAGTACGAGCTCGGCCCGGTCCCCGATGTCCTCTGCCGAGGAAAGCCCGGCATAGACCCGAATCGGCTCGACCGCGCCCTCACCGCCGAAGTCCTCGAGCTCGACGACGGTGGGTCCTCCGGCAACGAACGCCCGCCCCTTGGAACCGAGATCATCCCATCTGGTGAACGACTCCGGCGACCCGCTGCGCAGGCTGCTGGTCGGGGGCGCCAGGTCCTCGGCCACGGCCTCGTCGGTGAGGCGAAACGTCTCATCCGCGGCGGAGAAGAGGGCGTTGACCACGACGCCGTCGAGAATTCCGACCACGAGTATGGTCACCAACACCGCGCCGACCACCGTCGCCAGTTGGCCCGGCAGCCAGCGGCTCAGAGCCTTGCTCACCCGTCGCGATAGGTAACGAACTCCCCGCCCCGCCCCCACCAGAATGGCAGCCAGGACGGCGCCGATCACGGGGGCGGCAAGATAACCCCAAGCCTGGGGAAGTGGCATCTCCATCATTTGACGGAGATCACGTTGGTAGCCGACGCCGAGCAGGGTGGCGGCGAGTACGGCGGCCGGCCCGAGAACCGCCAGACCGCCCCACGCCGATGCCTTCCATCGGCCCGGCGGTTCGGGAATGGGCAATCGTCGCCACAGGTAGCTGAGCAGGGTTCCGAGCCCATAACCCGCCGCGGTCACGATCCCGCTGACCACGCACTGGAACGGCCAAGGGCGGGGGATCAAGGACGGCGACATGGATGCCACCATGAACAGCGTTGCGATGACCAGACCGAGGAAGTTCCAGCGTCGCATCAAGTGGTGCGGCGGCGGGCGGCAACGAATCCCACGGCATTGGCGGCGAGATGGAGCGCCATGGGCGCAGCCAGGTGACCGGTCCTCCGGCGCATGAAAAGGAGGAAGCCGCCGGCGAGGGTGGTGGTCCCCACCTCGAGGGCGAGGGCGCGAGCCGTGGCCCGACGCCCGGTGACCTCGTTTATCCGCGAGCCCTCGATGGAGGGCAGCACGTGCCATATGCCGAACAGGAGCGAGGACAACACGCCCGGGAACCACCTCGGTCGGTGCGGTCGTTCGAGGAGGGCGGGCAGGACACCGCGGAAGGCGACCTCCTCTGCGAGCACGGTGCTGATCGGTATGCGGACAAGGAGGTGCCACAGGGCGTCTTGGGGGCCGAGGGAGGTAACCCGGCGGTCGACGAACAGATTGGCTCCGGCACCCGTCGACGCCATCACGGCATAGCCGCCGGTGATGCATCCCGCACCGACGGCTCCGATCCGAGCGCTGCGTGGCAGGTCACGGGAGGCGAGGCCAACATCCTCGGGAGTGCAACCCGCCCAACGCGCCAGCTGGACCAGTCCGGCGGTGAGGCCGAGACCCCACGGGACGTGGGCGGAAAGTGGCAGGCGCCGGTTGGTCACGACGTTTGAGGTGGCGATGACGGCGATCGCCACCCGGGTGGCAAGCTTTCGGCGGGCGTCGAGATCCTTCGGCACGGGCGCCGAATCTACCGGCTCACCGCTGGAACCGGCCCGACCACGACTTTCTCCCCGGGTTTCCGCTGGAAAGAGCACCCAGTTTCGCCCCGGGTGCGCTTGGGTAACCGCGCTTCATGGAAGACCCTCTCCTCGAGCAGTTGCTCGCTGACGCCGAGTCCATCCTCAGCGAGCTGGGAGTCACCAACGACCAAGCAGCCGATAGGGCAATGGGCGCCGACAGCCTCGACCTCGAATCCGATCGCGAGGAGCACCTTCGAGCAGCTCTGATCGCCGAGCTTGATCGCCGCCATGGCCCCACCTCGGCGGATCCAGAGAGTTCGGCCTGGGTTGCCGAAGAATGGGCCGACCGCGGTGACGCCGGAGTCGACGACCTTCGCGACCGGTGAGTCCCGCGGCACATGGCCCGCTCTGAGGAGTACCCCGACAATCCGGCCCCGGAGCTGGTTGCCGCCGGTGCCACGTTGGCTGAGATCGAGGCCGTGGCCGAGGGGTGCAGGTCGTGTCACCTGTATCGAAACGCCACCCAGACCGTGTTCGGATCCGGGGCTGCGCGAGCGGCGATGGTCCTCGTCGGCGAGCAACCCGGAGACAAGGAGGACTTGGCCGGAGAGCCGTTCGTGGGACCGGCGGGCCGCCTCCTCGATGAGGCGCTGGTCGAGGCGGGGATCGATCGGGACAGCACCTACGTCACCAACGTCGTCAAGCACTTCAAGTGGAAGACAGGTGCCTCCCCTTCGAAGCCGAGGCTCCACGCCAAGCCGAATCGAGCCGAGATCGGAGCCTGCCGACCGTGGCTGGATGCCGAGCTGACCCGGCTGGACCCGGATGTGGTCGTGTGTCTCGGTGCCACTGCCGCTCAGGCCATCCTCGGCCAGGACTTCCGGGTCACCCGTGACCACGGGCAACCCCTCGACATCGACGGGAGGGTCTTCGTGGCCACGTTGCACCCGGCGGCGGTGCTGAGAGCCAGAGGTGAGGATGGGCGCCGTCAGTCGCGAGCCCAACTGGTCGATGACCTGCGGGTGGCGGCGGACGTGATGTCCCGCGCCTGACTACCTCTCCCCGCAAGACCCGAACCCGCTTTCGCGCATCGATCCCGTCAAATACGGCCGCTTTGATGCGCGAAAACGTGGGGGTGCGGGCGTCTTCCGGCCACTATCCTCGCCTCACCCGTCGCAAGAGGTGAAGTGGCTCGCCGCAACCGGTCGGAACTGACAGACATCCTCCACGACATACCCCTCTTCGCCCATCTCACCAAGGCACAGCTCCGGGCCGTGGCGAAGGTGGCGACCGAGGAGGTTTACGAGCCTGAAGCGGTGATCCTCCGCCAGCTCGACGCCGCCCAGCACATGGTGGCGATCGTGCATGGAAAGGCCCGGGTGACGCGCGACGGCCAGACCCTCGCCACAGTGGGCGCCGGCGACGTGGTCGGTGAGATGTCGCTGATCGACGGCCAGCGCCGCTCGGCGGGGGTCATCGCAGAAACCGAGGTCGAAGGAGTGGTGCTGTACCGCTCGGCGTTCATGAAGCTTCTGGAGACCACTCCCGCGATGGCGATAAAGCTCTTGTTGGCGCAGACTGCCCGCCTCCGTGAGGCCGACAGGAAGCTGGGTGCTCTCGGCTGAGACCGGGCGCCTAGTGGTGCGTCGCCACCGACAGGGTCCCGATCGGAGCGAGCTCGAACTCGAAGACGTCGCCGGGACTCAGGACCACCGGGGGCACGATCGAGCCGCAGATGACGACATCGCCGCGCCTGATTCCCTCCCCGTAGTCGGCCAGCAACCGCGCAAGATGAGACAGGACGGTCGGGATGCGGCCGGTCAACTCCTCGAGCTCCCGGGTCCGTCCGACCTCTACCCCGCCCAGCCGGACGCCCGCCTCGAGCCCGGTGAGATCGCAGCCTCGGCGGCCATGATCTGCCTCGCCGAGTATCACGGCTCGGTGGAAGACGTTTGACGCCAGGGCGAGCTCGAGATCGTCGGGAGGATGATGGATGTCCGCAAGCTCGATCGCCGGGCCGACGGCGGCCACCGCCGCCGCGGCGCCGGTTTCCCCGGCGTGCGGCGAAATGTCCTCGGCGATGTGGACCACGAGCTCCGGCTCGGCGACCGCCCTCGTCCAATTCGAGATGTCGACGGTGGCCGTGTTCTCGACGAGCGACCTGTCGGTCATGAACCCGACGAGAGGGCCGCTCAGACCGAACTTATCGAGGTTGGCGGGCGACCCGAAGCCGGCCTTCCAGCCGATGGGCCGGTCACCCCCGGCTGCCAGCCGACGTCGCTCTTCGAGCTGGCGCCGCATGCCTTCGGCGACGGATCCGCTCATGTCGGCAGCTCATACCCGGCGTCGTCGAGCGACCCCGCCCCGCTCCAACCCCACAGCAGGGTGACGTCTTCATCGCCGGTGTTGTTGAACCCATGCCAGCGGCCCCGGCGGGTGAAGATGACGTCACCTTCCTGGGCGGCCTCGTCAGCATCGTCGGTGTAGATCAGCCCGTGACCCGAGAGCACCACGAAGAACTCGTCGGCATTGGGATGACGATGACGGTCGTGCCGGGCCCCCGGGGGCAGAACCGTCCAACCCAGCAAGAAGTCTTCGGACTCCGCCCGGGCCTTGTCGATCAGGAACTGGACCCGCATGTCGACCCAGCCCTCGTCAGCCCGGAGCCCTCCTTCGACCGGGACGTCATGGCGGCTGACCCGGAAACGATCCTTCATGACGCTCCTCCCAGGGTCCGGTAGGCGTCGAAAACCGTGACGAAGTCGCGGTGGCTCAGCCCGAGGCCGTGGCAGGCGTTGAGCATCTCGTTGGCGGCCGCCGCCAGTGGAACGGGGCTTCCTTGTCGCCTGCCGAGGTCGAGGGCGAGGAGCATGTCCTTCTGCTGGAGGGTCACGTCGGCGAGGGGCTTGTCCGGCATCCCGCCCTCGAGGATGAACGGCCCGCGGTATCCCATCACGGGGGATGCGACCACGCTCTTGAGCATGGCGTCCACTGCCACTGTCCGGTCCACCCCACCCTTCTCGGCCAGGGCCACGGCCTCGCTGAAGGCGACCATCTCGACGATGAGACACAGGTTGATAGCCACCTTCATCTGGGCCGCCATACCACTCGAGCCGATGTAGGTCACGGTCGGCCCGATGGCGGAGAGGGTTTCCTTGACGCGTTCGAACGCCGCATGGTCTCCGCCGACCATGATCGAAGCCTTGCCTTGCTCGAGCGACACAGGACTGCCGGAGAGGGGGGCGTCGAGCATCACCCGGCCGGCGTCGGCAAAGGCGGTGGCGACACGACGCGAGGCTTCCGGATCGATGGTGCTCATGTCGGCGTAGACCCCGTCTGAGGCCAGGCCGGCCAGGACCCCGTCGTCGTCCAGCGCCACCGCCTCGACTGCCCTGGAGTCGGTGACGATGGAGAGCACGAGCTCGGACTCCTGAGCCAGACGGCGCGGGGACCCGGCCCAGGTCATGCCCTGGTCGAGGAGCGGGTCTGCCTTTGCCTTGGTGCGGTTCCAACCGGTCACCTCGTGTCCGGCGGCCAGCAGGCGAGGAACGATGCCCTGGCCCATGTCGCCCAGGCCGATGAATCCCACTCTCACGCTGTCCGTCTCCTGCAATCGGTTGTGCGTCGGCGGGGGCGAGTGTATCGCCTCGGTCAGTCGGCGAATCGACGGCGCCAGTCCGGCGGTGTCTCGGATCCTTCTGTCGCCCACAACTCGACAGCCTCGACGATGCGCTGGTCGGAAACGTCGTACCACCCGAAGCACCAGAACCGTTTTCCGTCCTGGTCGACGGCGATCCTTGCCGCCACTCGATGCCCGGAGGCGATCACTTCGACCACTGTGATCGCCCAACCGTCCGGGTAGGCCTCCTGCATGGCGATGAAGTCGCTGCCACGGAAGTGCTCGTCGGTGACAGGCCACCCGACGTGAATTTCGTCGGACAGGAACCCGGCGGCTTCCGCCCATCGCCGACGTTCCATGGCGGTGAAAAATCCCTCGACAATCTCGGTGGCTCTCATGGCAGGCGACGAGGTTACAGGACTGTTACCCGGCTGAGAGGAGGGCGTGAACTGCGCAGCCGAGACTCCTCGCAGAGATGACCCAAGGAGACGTGATGAATGGCAAGGCCTACCTGACGCTGGCGATAGTCGTCCTCGTCGCCGCGTGTGGGACGGGAGTTCCCCTCGGTTCGACGACGGTACCGACGACAGCGCCGCCGACCTCAGCCGGAGGCGGACAGGGCACGACCGTCCCTGCCGGGATGGCCACGGTCGCGGCCTGGTTCCTGGCCGATGAGGCAGGTCAGCCGAGGAGGACGGGACCGTTCCTGATCCCCGTCGCCAGAGACGTGCCGGAGGCCACGCCCGGGGCGGCGGTAGCAGCTCTCCTGTCAGGCCCCAACGGCGAAGAGGTCGCCGCCAGCCCTGCCATCTCGAGTGCGGTCCCATCCGGCGCCGAGGTCTCTGCGGTGTCGGTCGAAGGCGGCATCGCAACCGTGGACCTGTCGCTTTCGTTCGAGGCGACGGACGCCGCCGCCGCGGCTGCCCAACGGATCGCTCAGATCGTCTTCACGCTCACCCAGTTCGACGGCATCGATGCCGTCGGGTTCACCGAAGAGGGTGAGCCCATCGCCGTGCCCAGCTCTCTGGGCGAGCTGCTGAGCCGGCCCGTTACACGCTCGGACTATCGCGACTTCCAGGCGATTGTCTCGGTCGACATGCCCACCTACGCGGGCACGGGCGACAACCCGCTCCGGGTGGCGGGAGAAGCGGCGGTGTTCGAAGCCACCTTCGCCTACGCCCTCACCGACGCCACCGGGGCGACCCTCACCGAGGGCCACGCCATGACCCGGGAAGGCAACACATGGAGCACCTTTGATTTCATGGTCGACTACGAAGTCGCCGAGCCGCAAATCGGCACGTTGATCGTCTGGGTCAACTCGGCCGAGGACGGGAGCCCCATGAACATACGCCAGCATCCCGTCCGATTGGTGCCGTAGAGCTCAGACGGGCTCGGTAGCGGCCACGACCACCAAACGGTCGGCGAGCCGCCAAGCCACCACG
>DATFFO010000292.1:0-21081 GCA_035250025.1 Acidimicrobiia bacterium | reverse complement strand
GGCGGACGCCGCAGATCAGCCGGCGACAGAGAGCGTTGCCTGCATCCCCTCGGCGTAGTGGTCGACGAGCACGCCCGGCTCGGCCTCGACGACGATCCGGCAGGTCAGGCTGTAGGTCCCGGGCGCCCAATCCGCCTCGATGACCAAGGACTCGCCGGCGGCGATCAGATCCGTGGCGGCGACCACGGCTGCCGAGGAGTCGGTGATGACCAGCGTGTGGCCGAACTCGCCGACGTTGGCCACCTGTAGCGTTCCTCCGGGGTCGATCTCGGCCGCGTCGACCTCGATGGCGAACTCCCTCAGCGTCACCTGGCTGGCGCTGGTGGCATCTACCGGCGTGCAGGCCGCCAGCGCCACGCATGCGACCGTCAGGCCCAGCCGGCTCTTCATAGGAGGCTTCCCATGGTGGCCCGGTCCAATGCCAGCGGCACTCCGACCGCGATGTGGGTTCCGTCTCGCCCGGTGCGGATCGATATCGAACCTCCTATGGCCTCCACCATCATCCGGGCCACATATAGCCCGAGCCCGGTGCCCGCCGCCCGACCGGCCTTCTCGAACTTTTCGAAGGCGCGGTCGAGGAAGTCGGCCGGGATCCCGGGCCCGTTGTCGACGACGTGGAAGAACAGGGCCGACTCGGGGCGCTCGCCCACCTCGACGGCTGGCTCGAACCCCAGCTTTCCCGAGACCTCGAGCCTGACCCGGCTGGCGCCGTGGGTGAACGCGTTGTCGGCCAGGGAGCACAAGAGCATCACCAGGCCCTCGGGATCAGTCTCGACCACCGCGCTCTCCTGGGACGCCATGAGATCCATCTCGACACGGGGGGTTGCGTCGGCCATGTGCTGGAGCAGCACAGAAGCGGGGATGGCCCGGGTTGCGTAGGAGAGGCCCTGATTCTCGATGCGGGCGACGGTGAGCATCTGCGATATGAGACCTGACAATCGGCGGCCGTCGGCCAGGAGATCTGACAGGAGCGATGCTCTCTCGGCCTCCGACATGGATTCGCCCATATCGGCCAGCAGCTCGGCCCCGGTGACCACGGAGGTGAGCGGAGTGCGCAATTCGTGATTGATCATGAGCACGAACTCGGACCGGATTCGGTTCGTCTCCTCAGCCAGGGCCAGCGCTCGCTCGGCCTGGGCCCGGGCCACTGCCAGCTCCTCGTTGTGCACCACGAGCACCCGGCGATGGAAGTCAGACGTCTCCAGGCGCCGCCGGGCACCCGCCCGCCCGAGGGCGAGGACTCCGGCCATCGCAGCCAGCGCCAGGCCCGCCCCGCCGATGAGCACGGTTGGGCCCTGGATTCCCGTCCGGCTGGCGCGCCGGGCCAGCAGCTCGGATATGTCGTAGGAGAGGATGAGGCCTCCCCCCGCGGGGTGTGGCTGGTAGACGTCATAGAGCACCTCCCCCTGCTCCCATTCGACGATCCCGTCGATGGTCACCGGCGTTTTCACCGGCTGGGCGATGGCGACGAACCATCCGTTGTCGAAACCGGTAGCCAGCAGCCCGTCGAGCGCCAAGCCGGACCAGGCGGGGGCGGAGGAGGCGGCGATTCGGCCGCTTTCATCCACCATCGAGACCGCCTCGATCTCGAGCTGGTTGCGCAGCAGCCGGACGAGCTCGTCGCGAGGAAGCTCCCCGCTGTCGATGGCCACCGCCAATGCCTGCCGAGCGTCATCCTGAAAGAGTGCCCCCTCCCCGACCGGGCGGGTGGCGTCGACCTGGTAGACGACGGCGGCCGTGATGGCGGCCAGGGCGCCGGCGGCGGAGAGCGCGATCGCCATCGACCAAACGGCGTGGGGTTTGGAAGGGCGCGATAACGGAACGAAGGCCACCCCGAATGATCGGCACGAGAGTCCGCCTACTTCAGCCTGGAATCCCTCAAACGGGCGCAGATCCATCCACGGCCCACAGCTCCCAGGTGCCCGGGACCCCCTTGAGCTCCCTGCTGCCGCGGGACGTGAGCGTGAAACGAGAGCCAACGACCATGTCGCGGATTGTCTGTGAGACCAGCACTTCGCCCGGCTGGGCTGCGGCTGCCACCCGGGCGCCGATGTGGACGGCCAGCCCCGTCAGGGTGCCTCCCTGATGAACCACCTCGCCGATGTGGAGGCCGATGCGAAGCTCGAGCCCCGTCGCCAAGCTCGAGTCCCTGAGCGCCAGCGCGCACCTGATGGCCGGGCTCGGGGCATCGAAGGAGAGGAGGAAGCCGTCCCCGGCCGTGTCGACCTCGCGGCCCCCGAAGCGGGTGACGATCGTGCGAGCCTCGGATCGGTGCGTCTCCAGGAGGTCATGCCACCGGCGGTCACCGATCGCCGCCAGTCTTTCCGTGGACCCGACGACGTCGCTGAACAGCACGGTGGTGACCCGGCGGTCGCCGGCGGCGCCGGTTCTCGTGCCGAGGAGGAACTCCTCGATCTCGTCCATGAGGGCGTCGACGTCACCGAGATAGCCCGGCACCTCGTCCCCCGGGACCTCGGCGTACCGACCGTCGACGACCTGGCGGGCCAGCCAGGCCACTCCCTCGCCGGGAAGGAAGGGGGCATCGCGCCGGTGGAGGACCAGAGTGGGGGCGGCCACGGCCGGAAGGAGATCTCGCAGGTCGGTCGTCAAGGTCCGGCGGATCAGGTTGGCGGCCAGGCTCGGCGTAGCGGCCATCCTTTCCAGCTTCTTGAACCATTGCAATACCCGCTCGTCGCCGGCGACCGAAGGGGCGATGAGAGGCAGGAGAATGGCTTCTCCCCAGCCCCCGGACTCGATGGCCTCCGCCAGCGCCTCGATTATCTGAGCGTCGGCGCCCCAGGGGTGGGTCGGGTCGGGGACCGCCGTGGCCAGGATCTCGCCCAACACCAGAGCTTCCACTCGCTCCGGGTGCCGGGCGGCGACTTCGATCGCCAGGGCGGCCGCATCGACCCAACCCACGAGGACGGCCTTCTCCATCCCGACGGCATCCATGACTGTGAGTACGTCGGGGACGAGGTCGGCGGTGGACATCGGCTGCGAGGTTCGGTCGGAGAGCCCGGTGCCGCGCTTGTCGAACATGACCACGCGTCCCATGCCTGCCAATCGCTCCAGAAAGTGGCGCGCCTCGGGCAGCTCCCACAGCACCTCTATATGCGACACCCAGCCGATCATGAGGACAATGTCGCGCCGGCCTTCGCCCATCACGTGATAGGCGAGGTCGACGTCGCCGGCTCGGGTGAACCGGACCTGGGGACCTGCGATCACGCCGGCAGAGTAGAGGGTGAGGGACCGATCAGAGATCGAGAGGGTCGACGTCGATCCGAACAGTCGAGCCGCCGTCACGCCACCGCTGGACGAGGGGTCTCAGGCCGAGCTTGAAACCACCCAGGCCCGGGCCCTGGATCAGCCAGCGCCGGGCATCATGGGTGGCGGCGGGGCCCATGACCGTCACCGCCTCATCTGCCAATTCACGCAGGTCGGCATCGACGGCGCTCGCATCGCCCCGGACCTCGACCACCATCATCTCGGTGGAGGGGGGATAGCCCTTCGATCTGCGCAGATCCATCTCCTGCTCGAGAAACTCGATCGGGTCGCCTCTACGCAGCGCAGCCACGAGAGGGTGGTCGGGCATCGATGTCTGGACGATGAGGCGGTGGCCGCTCCCCCGCCGCACGCGACCCGCCAGTCGCGCCAGAACCCGGAGGGCGTCCTCGGCGGCTCGGAAATGGGAGCCGAGAACCAGGCCGTCGACATCGACGGCCACCGCCAGGTCGACGCCCGGGACGGAAGCCAGATCTCGCTCTGTGCCCACGACGATCGGACTCTCGCTGTCCGGGTCGCCCACCCGGTCGCCGAAGATGCCCCGCATCTCGGCCAAAACCCGACCGACGCCCGCCCCGAGAGGCTCGAACGACCGGCCGCCACAGCTCGAGCAAGGCTGGGAAGGTGCGCCGCAGCGGGGACAGGCTTCCCCGGGCTCCGGGCGGGAGCCGCATCTGCTGCAACGCCGCAGTTCGCGGCAGTTCGAGCAGCGGTAGGCGGGGGCGTAGCCCCGGCGATGGGTGAACACGAATGTCCGCCCGCCCTTGTCGGCCGTGGAGGAGATCGCCGCTCGGGCACGCGAGGAGACGAGGCCGGATCCCGGTGCCTCCTCGTTTCGGTCCATCACCTCGACCAGGGGCCAGGCGCGATGTCCGGTGCGGAGGATCTCGGCCCCCGCAGCCAGCAGCTCTAGCGAGGGCGTCGGGCCCACGTAGAGCTGGGAGAAGCCTTCGAGCCGGGCCCGGGTCATGATGAGCCGGCGGACGGCGATGGTTGGCGTCTGACGGTCCTTCATGGCGCGCCGTCCCTCCTCCAGCACCACGGCGAGCGCCAGGCCGGCGATCGGCCAGGAGGCGATGCGGGGCGTACCCACCACGATGTGGCCGGGGACCGAGGCCGATTCGACCCAGCGCTGTGTGAGCTCCGCATCGGCGAGCTCTCCGGTGACGTCGATCACCAACCCATCTCCCGCTGTCTGACGGGCGCGGTCGGCGACCATGACCACCTCGGCGGACGTCGCCGCCACCACCAGAACCGACTGTTCGCCGCCGGCCACCGTCTGGATGGCGTCGAGCCAGCTGGTTTCGCCCCACGGGCTGAGCAGTGCTGTCACGGGTCGGCGCCGCCCCGCCTTCACCGCCGAGACGAGCTCGCCCAGTGGCGTCCCGGGTGGATTGCTCCTGACCTCGGGAGCTGCCGGCGCCGCCGGCTCGGCACGGCCGGGCAGGTTCGGCGGGGCCGCCCGCTCCATGGTCACCGCCACCGGCGCCACGTAGTGGTGAGCGGCCCATACCAGCGAGTCGCGGAGGCGGGCGTCGAACACGGGCCGGTCTCCGGAGACACCGGCGATCGGCTTGAGCTTGGCGGGATCACGGTCGCCCAACTCGACCACGAATCCCCGCACCCGGCGCCCTCCCAGCGGCACCCGGACCAGGGTCCCCACCGCGACGCGGAGGACATGCGAGTCGGGGATGGAGTACCAGAAGCCGTTGTCGACGGCGAAGGTCGGAACGGCGGGGACGACCCGGGCGGCGCGGCTCAGAAGCCCTCGGCGGCCCGCCGCAGGTCGTCGGCAGGGTCGGTGTTCTCCCAGGGGAAGTCGTCACGGCCGAAATGGCCGTAGGCAGTGGTGGGGCGATAGATGGGACGAAGGAGGTCGAGACGCGAGATGATGGCGCCGGGTCGAAAGTCGAAATAGTCCCTGACCAGGTGCGTCACCTTCTCCGGGTCGATCGTTGAGGTCCCGAACGTATCGACGAGGATCGAGAAGGGCTCCGCCCGCCCGATGGCGTAGGCCAGTTGAAGCTCGCACCGGGTGGCGAGCCCGGCAGCCACCACGTTCTTGGCGGCCCAGCGGGCTGCGTAGGCGGCCGAACGGTCGACTTTCGAGGGGTCCTTCCCCGAGAACGCCCCGCCGCCGTGGCGGGCGTAGCCGCCGTACGTGTCGACGATGATCTTGCGCCCCGTGAGCCCGGTGTCGGCATGGGGCCCGCCGATCTCGAACTTCCCGGTGGGATTGAAGTAGTACTCGGCGTCCTCGGCCAGCATGTCGCCAGGGATGGTCGGGACCACCACCTCGTTCCAGATCTCCTTGCTCATGCTGTCCTGATCCATCCCCTCGGCGTGGTGGGCCGAGATGAGCACCGAGGTGACCCGGACAGGGCGGTCGTGGTCATACTCGACGGTGACCTGGGTCTTGCCGTCGGGGCGCAGGTAGTCGAGCACCGCCTGCTTGCGGACCGTTGCCAGCCGCTCGGCGAGGCGGTGGGCCATCTGGATCGGAAACGGCATCAGCTCGGGGGTCTCGTCGACGGCGTAGCCGAACATGATCCCCTGGTCGCCGGCGCCCTGGGCGTCGAGGTCGCCCCGGTCCACACCCTGGTGTATGTCTGGACTCTGGGTATGGGCGAGGATCGTGACCTCGATCTCGTCGGCCCGGAAATGGGTGTCGTCGGTGTAGCCCAGGTCGGCGATCGTCTGCCGGGCGATGCTTTCGAAGTCTGGCTTGTGGGTGGTGTCGAGCTCACCTGCGACCACTGCCCGCCCGGTGGTGACCAGGGTTTCGCAGGCGACCCGGGCATCGGGGTCGGCGGCGATGACGTCGTCGAGGACGGCATCGCTGACCGCATCGGCCACCTTGTCGGGGTGGCCTTCGGTGACGGACTCGGAAGAAAAGAACCAGTGGCGTGACATCGTCGCCAGCCTATCGGTTGAGGCGGTCAGAAATCAGATCCCACAACCGACTCGCGACCTCGGCTTTGGGGAGTTGCGGCCACTCTTCGGTTGAGTGGTCGGCGTGGACGATCACGACCCGATTGGTCTCCGTCCCGAAACCGGAGCCGGCCTCGGTGACGTCGTTGTAGACCATGAGGTCCACGCCCTTGCGCTTGGCCTTCTCGACCGCCCGCTCCAATCCTCCGGTCTCGGCGGCGAACCCCACCGTGAAGGTGGAGTCGTTGCGGGCCACGACCGAGGCGAGGATGTCGGGTGTCGACTCGAGTTCGATCGCCGGGGGGCCATCGGTGCGGGCGAGCTTGTCGCCGGACGGCTCGGAGGGGCGGAAGTCGGCCACGGCAGCTGCGAACACGGCCACGTCGGGTGTGATCTTGTCGACCACGTCCTGCATGTCCTGGGCCGACTCGACCCGGTAGGCGCTGACCCCGGCGCCCTCCGGGAGACCGGAGGCCGTGATGAGGTGGACAACGGCGCCGCGGCGGGCCGCCTCACCGGCGATGGCATGGCCCATCTTGCCGGAGGATCGGTTGCCGAGGTATCGAACGGGGTCTATCGCCTCCCGGGTGCCACCGGCCGTCACCAGGACGGTGAGACCGGCGAGGGACTGGTCCAGGAGGGAACCGACTGCCGCCAGGATCTCCTCCGGTTCGGCCACCCGCCCCAGGCCGACATCGCCCCCGGCCAGTTCGCCCTCGAACGGCCCGATCAGGTGATGGCCGTCCTCCTGGAGTCGATCGATGTTGCGCTGGGTGGCGGGATGCTCCCACATCTCGGTGTGCATGGCGGGAGCGAGGAGGATCGGTGCCCGTGTGGCGAGCAGGGTGGCTGACAGCACCTCATCCGACAGGCCGTTGGCCAGGCGGGAGATGGTGGCGGCCGTGGCCGGCGCCACGATGACGAGATCCGCCCAGCGGGCGAGGTCCGTGTGCGGGCTCACGGATGAGTCGTAGAAGAGATCGGTGAGGGGATGGGAGCCGGTGACGGCGGCAAAAGTCTGGGGGCCGACGAACAAGGTGGCGGCTTCCGTCATCACCACCCGGACCTCCGCGCCCGCCTCGACGAGCCGGCGCGCCAGGTAAACCGATTTGTAGGCGGCTACTCCGCCGGCAACGCCGAGAACGACCCGGCGGCCGTCGAGCATCACTCCTCGACGTTCTCCACCGCCACCTTGTCCTCGGAGATCTCCTCCATGGCGATGGTGAGCGGCTTACGCGACAGGGAGTGGACCTGGGGGGGAACGAACTCGCCGAACCCGCCGCCCAGCTGGGAGAAGTAGCTGTTGATCTGCCGGGCCCGACGGGCGGACACCACAACCGCCGCAAAGCGATTGCCGATCGTATCGATGACGTTTTCTATCTTCATGTGGCGCTCCAGGGTAGTGGCACGGCGAATGATGTCACAGGTGGCCGGGATGGAGTGCTCTCCCCGACCAGGGTCAGCCGGTAGCCAGAATCCCCAGGATCTCGCCCACGGCTCGCTCCCTGTCGTCGTTGACAACGATGTGATCGAATAACTCCGGGGCGGCCGCCAGCTCGGCCTGGGCGATGCGCAGCTTGGCCTCGATGTCGGCTTCGCTGGTGTCGGCGCGGTCGAGCAGGCGGCGACGCAATGCTTCCGTCGACGGGGGAGCCAGGAAGATCATGGTCGCCTCCGGCATTGCCTGGCGGATCTGGGCGGCTCCCTGGACCTCGATCTCGAGGAGCACGTCGCGACCGTCTTCCAGACCGGCCACCACCGCGTCGCGCGGGGTGCCGTAGTAGTTGCCGTTGAACTCGGCCCATTCCAGGAGGTCGCCGGCGTCGATGAGCCGGCGGAACTCGGGTCGGGTGACGAACCGGTAGTGAAACCCCTGGACCTCGGCGGGTCTCGGGTCCCGGGTCGTCGCCGATACCGAGAAATGGAGCGGAATCCGCCGCCGCAGCTCGGCCACGATCGTGGACTTGCCCACTCCCCCGGGCCCGGCGATGACGATCAGCCGACCGGGTCGGTTCTCAGGAGAACTCTTCGAGGAGAGCGGCACGTTGCCGATCACCGAGTCCCCGAAGGCGCCGGTTGTCGGCGATCTCGTGCTTCTCCATCAGCCGCTTGGCCTTCACCTTCCCGGTGCCGGGCATAGATGACAGAAGAGAAGCCACCTTGATCCCCCCGATGAGCTCGTTCTCGGCGGCACGCTCCAGCAGTTCGGCGAAACTCAGGGTGCCGGTCTTCAACAGCTCCTTCGTCTCGGCTCGAACCCGGCGCGCCTCTGCGGCCCGGGCCAGGGCGGCGGCTCGTTGCTCTTCGGACAGTTGCGGTGGCTGCATGATCCTCCCACAAGCGGACGCGTCGACTGTATCAGGTGAGAGAGGCGCACCGCCGTCCGAAGGAAGAGAGGACGGTGATGAGCAACAGCGGAGGTGCTCGCTCTGGCCTGCAGAGCATCTCCAGTCGATTCCGGCGCCGGAGCGGTTTGCTCGGCACCGTCCTAGCGTGGCGCCGAGCATGACCTCATACTTCATTTCCGGGGCCAGTTCCGGGTTAGGAGCGGAGATGGCCCGCCAGCTCGTCGAACGCGGCGACGCCGTCGCCCTGGCGGCGCGCCGGCTCGACCAGCTCGAGAAGCTCGCCGCCGACCTGACGGGGGGCGGCGCTGTCACCATTCACGAGCTCGACGTGACGGACGCCGAAGCGGTCGACAGGGTCATGCGTCATGCCGACGCCGTCCACGGCGGGCTCGACGTGGTCGTGGTGAACGCCGGCCGGGGCGGCGGAGGTCGTCTCGGCACCGGCCGTCTGCAGGCCAACCTCGATGTCCTCCAGACCAACCTGGTCGGCGCCATCCACCAGATCGAAACCGGTCTCGCCCTGTTCCGCTCCCGCGGCCACGGCCATCTGGTGCTGATGTCGTCGGTGGCGGCCAACCGCGGCTTCCCGGGCGGAAGCGCCACATACTCGGCGACCAAGGCGGCCCTGGCCTCGCTCGGTCAGAGCCTCCGTGCCGAATTCGCCGGTTCCGAGATATACGTAACGACGCTGCGTCCGGGGTTCATCGCAACCGACCTGACCGCCGGCATCTCCAGGGCGTTCAAGACCCGGCTCCGGCGCGGGGTGGCCTCGATCATCCGCGCCATCGACGACCGCCTGGGCGACGCCGTCGTCCCCGCTTGGCCCTGGAAACCGGTGACGTGGGCGATGCCGCTTGTTCCCGACCGTCTCATGCGCCGCTACCGCTGAGTCGGGAACCTCCTGCCGTCTTGGCTTCTGCCAGGGCCTCCCGATAGGCGGCAGCCGCCGCCACAGGATTCTCTGAACGCGTGATGGGACGGCCCACGACCATCCAGTCCGCCCCCCGGGCCACGGCCGCCTGGGGCGTGTCGACCCGGACCTGGTCATGGTGCTCCCCCCCGGCGAGGCGAATCCCGGGCGTGACTCGGGTCAGCTGGGGTGCCACCTGATGCACGTCTCCAAGCTCGGCGACCGAGCAGACCACGCCTTCGACATGAGCTCCAGCCGCCAGCCGCGCCAGCCGGGCGACCTGGCGGCCGGGACTGCCGTTGACGCCGGTGGCGGCCAGGTCGGCGGGCGTCAGGCTGGTCAGCACGGTGATGGCGAGGATGCCGGCGTCGTGACCGCCGGCGCCCTCGGCAAGGCCCTCGACGGCGGCGACCAGCATGTCCCTTCCGCCGACAGCGTGCGCCGTGACCCACCTCGCCCCTACCGAGCCCAGCGCCCGGGCCGCCCGGTTGGCTGTGCGGGGGATGTCGTGGAGCTTGGCGTCGACGAACACGGGAAGACCGAGCTCGCGCACGGCGGCGATCGTGGCCGGGCCCGGCCCCATCAGGAGCTCCAGACCGATCTTGAAGCCCCCGACGTGGCCCTGGAGGCGTTTCGCCAATTCGACGGCGAGGCGGGCCTCGGCCACATCCAGTGCCACGATGATCGGGTTCCGGGGGGAGTCGGTCACGGCGCCTCCATGGTCCCGATGAGGTCGGCGAGCCGCCGGACGCCGTGTTCTGCCGCCCACCGGACCGCCTCGTCCAGGACGCGGGTTGCGGCCCGGGGCTCGGCAAAGTGGATCGTCCCCAGCCCTACCGCCGAGGCACCTGCCATCAAGTACTCGATGACGTCCGCGCCAGTTACGACGCCTCCACAGCCCAGGATGGGGACATCGGGGAGGGCCTGGGCCACCTGGATCACACAGCGCAAGCTGATCGGCTTGAGGGGCGCCCCGGAATAGCCCCCGACGACTCCGGAGAGCAACGGCCGCCGGTTCTCGACGTCGATGCCCGCCCCGCGGGCGGTGTTGGTGAGGGTCAGCCAGTCCGCTCCGGCCGCCCGGCACGCGGCGGCGACGGGGACGATCTCTTCGGCGTCCGGCGAGAGTTTGGCGCCGATGGGGAGCCCGGTGGTGGCCCGCGCGGCCCCGACCACGTCAGCGGCCAACTCCGGGTCGAGGGCGAATATGCGCCCGTCTTCGAGGTTCGGGCACGAGAGGTTGATCTCGATGGCGCTCACCCCGGCGGCGGTCAGGCCGGCGGCGACCCGGGCGAACTCGTCGGGGGTGTTGCCGACCGCTGAGCCCCATACCTGGGTCCCTACGCGCCGCAGACGTGGTCCCGTCTCGGCCACCCAGGCATCGATCCCGGGGTTCTGAATGCCGACGCCGTTGAGCATTCCCAGGCCGGCCGGGGCGAGACGAGGGGCGGGGCGGCCCTTCCACGGGTCGCCGCTGACCGACTTGGCCGTCATGGCCCCGTAGGCGGCGGGGTCGGCGACACGGGTGAACTCCCAGACGGAGCCCACGGTGCCCGAGGCTGCCACCAGCGGGGTCCCGAGAGCGATAGCTCCCAGGTTCGTGGTGGTGTCGACGGTCACCGCCGGCCGTCCGACTGCCATTCCTGGAGGCTGCGGGGGTTGGCGATGGCCACGTTCCCCGCCCTCAGGCTGCGGGCTACGGCCAGACCGCCTTGGATCGTCGTCACGCACGGCACCCCGACGCTGTGGGCGGCGTGGCGGATCACCCTGCCGTCGGAGCGGGCCCGTCCGCCCCGGGGAGTGTTGATGATGAGCTGGACGTCCCCGGCCAGGATCCGGTCCCGGGTATCGCGGGGGCCCTCCCCCACCTTGTTGACCGACTCGGCCCGAACCGCATGGTGCTCGAGATAGCGGGCCGTCCCGGGGGTGGCAATGATCTCGAAGCCGAGCAGCATGAAGGCCTGCGCCACCGCCAGTCCCATCGGCTTGTCGCGGTCGGCAAAGGACAAGAAGACCCGGCCGCGGGTCGGGAGCACGTGCCCGGCGGCGAGGAGCGCCTTGGCGTACGCCACGCCCACATCGCGGGCGATGCCCATCACCTCGCCGGTGGAGCGCATCTCCGGACCGAGCACCGTGTCTTGTTCGGGGAACCGGTCCCACGGGAGGACTGCCTCCTTGACCGCCACGAAGCCTTCCGCCCGGCTCGCCGGGACGACCCCATCCCTGCGAAGTTCGTCGATGGTGGCGCCGAGCATCACCCGGGCGGCGATCTTCGCCAGGGGGATGCCGGAGGCCTTGGAGATGAAGGGCACCGTCCTCGATCCGCGGGGATTCGCCTCCAGCACGTAGACGTCGTCGCCCTTGACGGCGAACTGGATGTTGATCAGGCCCCGCACCTCCAGGGCGCGGGCCAGGTCCTCGGTGGCGAGGAGGATCTCCTTGTGGGCTTCCTCGGACAAGGTCGGAGGCGGGGTGACGCAGGCCGAGTCGCCCGAGTGGACACCGGCTTCTTCGACATGCTCCATCACACCTCCGACGAGGAGCTCGGAACCATCGAAGACGGCGTCGACGTCGAGTTCGACGGCCCCCTCCAGGAACCGGTCGATGAGAATGGGAGCGCCGGAGCTGGCGGGGTCGGTCTCGGCCGCCTCCCCGTATATCTCCCGGACGTAGTCGCTGACCTCGTCGAACGAGTAGGCCACCCGCATGTTGCGCCCCCCGAGGACATACGAGGGCCTGACGAGAACGGGAAGGCCGATCTTGTCGACGACCTCCTCGGCCTCGATCACCGAAGTCGCTGTTCCGGCCGGGGGCTGCTTGATTCCCAGCCTGTCGCACAGAGCCGAGAACTGCTCGCGGTCTTCGGCGGCGTCGATGGATTCCGGCGATGTGCCGGCGATCGGAACGCCGTGGGCTGCCAGGCGACGAGCCAGGTTGAGCGGCGTCTGGCCGCCGAGTTGGACCACGACCGCCACCGGTTGCTCTGCTTCGACCACGGCGAGCACGTCCTCCACCGTGAGGGGCTCGAAGTAGAGACGGTCGGACGTGTCGTAGTCGGTCGAGACGGTCTCGGGGTTGCAGTTCACCATCACGGTCTCGTAGCCGGCTTCGCGGAGAGCGAAGCTGGCGTGGACACAGCAGTAGTCGAACTCGATGCCCTGACCGATGCGGTTGGGCCCCGATCCGAGGACGATCACCCGGGGCTTCTCGGCCGGAGGCACCTCGTCCTCGTCCTCGAAGGTCCCGTACATGTACGGCGTTTGCGCCTCGAACTCGGCGGCACAGGTGTCGACGGTCTTGAAGGTGGTGGCGATTCCTTCGGCGAGGCGTTTGGCCCGCACCTCGTCCTCGGTCATGTCCCAGAGGTATGCGATCTGGCGATCCGAGAATCCGGCTCGTTTCGCTTCGGCCAGGAGCGTCATGTCTCCGACGCCGCCATCGAGGTCGGCCCGCAGTTCGACGATCTCGGCCATCTGGTCGACGAACCACGGGTCCACCGAGCTGAGCTCCGAGATGCGCTCGACGGTCCAGCCCCGCCGCAGCGCCTCGGCGATGGCGAAGACACGCTGGGGGGTGGGCGTCTCCACGGTCTCGGCCAGGTCGCCGTCCTCCATTGCCAGCAGGGACGCTTCCAGCGGCTCCGCCCCCAGGCCGGTGTGGCCGTTCTCGAGGCTGCGAAGCGCCTTCTGGAGCGCCTCGGGGAAGGTGCGCCCGATGGCCATGGCTTCTCCCACCGAGCGCATCGAAGTGGTGAGAGTGGTGGGGGCGGCAGGGAACTTGGCGAAGTCGAACCGGGGCACCTTGACGACCACATAGTCCAGGGCGGGCTCGAAGCTGGCGGGAGTGGCGCCGGTGATGTCGTTGGCGATCTCGTCGAGCGTGTAGCCGACGGCGAGGAGGGCGGCGATCTTGGCGATCGGGAAACCTGTCGCCTTGGAGGCGAGGGCTGACGAGCGGGAAACCCGAGGATTCATCTCTATGACGAGGCGCCGCCCCGTAAGCGGGTCGACGGCGAACTGGACATTGGACCCCCCCGTCTCCACCCCGATCGCCTGGAGGACGAGGATGGAGTCGTCGCGCATCTCCTGGTACTCGCGGTCGGACAGGGTCTGGATCGGAGCGACGGTGATGGAGTCGCCGGTGTGGACACCCATCGGATCGAGGTTCTCGATCGAGCAAACGATGACGGCGTTGTCGGCCCGGTCTCGCATCACCTCCATCTCGAACTCTTTCCACCCGTAGACGGACTCCTCCACCAGGATCTCGTCGACCGGCGACGTCTCCAGGCCCCGCTGGGCGATCACCCTGAAGGCGTCAGGGTCGGGAGCGATCCCGGTACCCCCTCCCCCGAGGATGTAGGACGGCCGGACCATGAGTGGGTAGCCGAGGTCGCCGGCGATGCCGATCGCCTCGTCTATCGAACGGGCGTAGCCGGCCCGGGGGACGGCCAAACCGACCCTCTCCATCGTCTGCTTGAAGAGGCCCCTGTCCTCGGCCTTCTCGATCGCCTCCAGCCCCGCCCCGATCATCTCGACGCCGAAGCGCTCCAGGGCACCGCTGCGAGCCACAGCCCGGGCGACGTTGAGGGCGGTCTGGCCGCCCAGGGTGGCGAGGAGGGCATCGGGTCGCTCCTTGGCGATGATTTCGGTGACCACCTCGGGGGTGATCGGCTCGATGTAGGTGGCGTCGGCAAATTCGGGGTCGGTCATGATCGTGGCCGGATTCGAATTGACGAGGACCACCCGGTATCCCTCGGCCCGTAGGACCTTGGCCGCCTGGGTGCCGGAGTAGTCGAACTCGCAGGCCTGGCCGATCACGATCGGACCGGAGCCGATGAGAAGGATCGAGCGGATGTCGGATCTACCCGGCATCGTCGGCGCCTTCCGGGCCCTCGAGACCCATCAAATCGAGGAACGAGTCGAACAGATGCACGGCATCCCTCGGACCGGGGGCCGCCTCGGGGTGATACTGCACCGAGAATGCCGGAAGATCGAGGCACGCCAGTCCCTCCAGGGTGCCGTCGTTCAGGTTCTGGTGGGTGGGGACGACCGGCCCGAACTCGGTCTCGACCCGCTCCGGGAGGAGATCGCGGCTGACGAGGCGGCTCCGGGCGGGCGGTGAGCCCTCGCCAAGGCTCCACAGGTCGACGGCGAAGCCGTGGTTCTGCGCCGTCACCTCGACCCGGCCATCGGAGAATCGCCGCACCGGGTGGTTCCCGCCGTGGTGGCCGAATGGCAACTTGAAGGTCGAGGCGCCCAGGGCGAGGCCCAGGACCTGATGACCCAGGCAGATGCCGAACACTGGGATCTTCCCGAGCACCCCGCGCAGGGCCTGGGTGGCCGCTTCCAGCGGCTCGGGGTCGCCGGGCCCGTTCGACAGGAATACCCCGGTGGGATTCAGGTCGAGGATCTGGGCCGCCGACGTGGTCGCCGGAACAACTGTGACGTCGAGACCGCGCCGGGTCAGGTTGGCGATGATGTCGGCCTTCATCCCCAGGTCGACGGCGACCACGGACCCGATCCTTTCCCCCTGGGCGGGAGCCGTGTAGGCGTGCGGGGTGGAGACGCCGGTGGCGAGATCGAGGCCGACCATGGCGGGAGCAGCGGCTGCGGCCGCCACCAACTCGGCCTCGCCGGCGCCGGCGCCTATCGCCACGGGCATGGCCCCGTTGTCGCGGAGATGGCGGGTGAGACGCCGGGTGTCGACGTCGGCCAGGGCGACCACTCCCTGCGTTGTCAGATACGCGGCCAGCGAGCCTTCCGCCCTCCAGTTGGAGTGACGGCGCGAGAGCGAGCGCATCACGAATCCCGCCGCCGCCGGCGTCGGCCACTGGGCATCAGCGTCATTGACCCCGTAGTTGCCCTGATGCGGAGCGGTCATCACGACCACCTGCCCGGCATAGGAGGGATCAGTGAGTATCTCCTGATAGCCGGTCATCGAGGTGTTGAACACGGCCTCACCGGTGGCGATGCCGTCGGCCCCGACCGAACGTCCCCGGAACACGGCCCCGTCCCCCGTCACCAGCAGGCCGTCTCTCATCTCGACGCCTCGAAGGTGATCTCGCCGGCGAAGACGGTTGCCAGCACCCGACCTCTCAGCGTGCGGCCCCGGAAGGGGCTGTTCTGCGACCTGGACACGAAGCGGTCGGGTTCCCATTCTGCGACCGGGTCGATGACGGTGACATGGGCGGTCCTGCCCACCTCGAGCGGGCGACCCTGATCTGAGAGCCGGGCGATGGCGGCGGGAGCGATCGACATGCGTTGGAACAGTGTGGTCTGGTCCAGAGCAGTCGCAGACAGGGTGGCAGCCACAGACGTCTCCAGGCCGATCACCCCGCGGGGCGCCTCCTCGAACGGCACTTCCTGTTCGTAGTCGGCGTGAGGAGCATGATCTGTGGCCACGGCGTCGATGGTCCCGTCGATCAGGGCTGAGCCCAACTCGGCCACGTCCTCCGCCGTCCGCAACGGGGGATACATCTTGAAATCGGGATCCATTGACTCGACCGCCGAGTGGTTGAAGACGAGATGGTGGGGAGCGACCTCGGCGGTGACAGGCAGCCCTTCGGCCTT
Organism: Acidimicrobiia bacterium; assembly: GCA_035250025.1. GTDB lineage: Bacteria > Actinomycetota > Acidimicrobiia > Spongiisociales > ZC4RG35 > DATFFO01. The sequence goes on along the minus strand of DATFFO010000292.1, from coordinate 5,041 downwards.
GGCCCGGCGAAGCATCTCGATCGTCCCTGCCGTGGACACGTGCTGCACGTGGTAGGCGGCTCCGGTCAGCCGGACGAGAGCCAGGTCCCGGGCCACCACGGTCTCCTCGGCCAGGGCGGGTGATCCCGCGATACCCAGCCGTGAGCTGACGGCGCCTTCGTGCATATGCCCGCCCGCGCTCAGTCCCGGGTCCTCCGCATGCTGGGCGATGACGCAGTCACGGTCCGCCAGGTACTCCATCGCCCGGCGCAGCACCCCGGCATCGGCCACCGTGTCTCCGTCATCGGTGAACAGGCGAACGCCCGCCTCCCACAACTCGTCCAGATGGGATAGCTCCCGGCCCTTGCGATCGATGGTGATGGCGCCCGCCGGCACCACCTGGCACAGCCCGGCCTTCCGTCCCTGGTCGGTCACGAAGCCGGCCCGGTGGCCGGCATCGATTGCGGGGACGGTGTTCGGCATCGCCACCACAGCCGTGAATCCGCCGGCGGCGGCGGCGGCGCTCCCCGAGGCGATGTCTTCTTTCCATTCCTGCCCCGGCTCACGCAGATGAACGTGGATGTCGACCAATCCAGGTCCTACCCAGTCGCCGGTGGCGTCGATCGAGGTGGCATGGTCCTGGTCGACCTGGCCGATCTCGGTGATGACGCCCCCGTCGATGGCAACGTCGGCGGTGACTACCCCAAGAGACGTGAGCACCGAGCCGCCGCGGATGACGATCACGAACCCGCCTCCGCCGTCAGAAGACGGAAGAGAACCGCCATCCGTGCCGCCACTCCGTTGAAGACCTGGTCGAGGATCAGTGTGCGGGCATGGTCTGCGATGTGGGGGGCGATTTCGACTCCCCGGTTCATCGGCCCCGGATGCATCACCACCGCCTCGGGATGAAGAAGGCCGAAGCGACGGTCGTCGAGCCCGAAACGGCGGACGTACTCGGGCAGCGAACTGAATCCCGATGCTCCTCCCCGCTCGCTTTGGATCCGAAGGAGGTAGACGACATCGAGGTCGCCGATCACCCCATCGAGATCCACCGCCGTCTCGCAGGGCCACCCCGTCGTGTCTAGAGGAAGCAGGGTGGGCGGGGCGACCAGGGTGACATGGGCGCCCAGGGTCGCGAATGCCTGCAGATCGGAGCGGGCGACCCGGGAATGGCGGATGTCGCCAACGATCCCGATCCGCAGCCCGTCGAGTTTGCCGAAGTGGCGCCGCAGGGTGAGGCAGTCGAGCAGCGCCTGCGTCGGGTGCTGGTGGGCGCCGTCACCTCCGTTGATGACCGGGATGTCCACCCATTGGGCGACCCGGTGGGCGGCGCCTGTGGCCTGGTGGCGCACCACCATCAGGTCGGCGCCCATCGCCTTGAGCGTGAGGGCGGTGTCCTTGAGGCTCTCCCCTTTGGTGACCGAGGAGGTGCCGGGAGCAAAGCTGAGGACATCGGCCGACAGGGCGCGAGCGGCCCGCTCGAACGAGAGGCGGGTCCGGGTCGATGACTCGAAGAACATGGTGGCGACGGTCCGCCCCTGCAGAGTCGGCACTTTGGGAATTTCCCGGTCGAGGACCTCGATGAACCGATCGCCCAGGTCGAGGAGGTCCTCCAATTCCGGGCGGCCGATGCCTTCGATGGTGAGGAGGTGTTTCATGTCCCGGCTCCCACCCAGACGCCGGCCACCTGGTCGATCGGATCGAGACGCACGGACACCCGCTGGTCGAGGGACGTGGGCAGGTTCTTACCGACGTAATCGGGGCGGATGGGCAGTTGGCGATGGCCCCGGTCTACCAGCACGGCCAGTTGGATCTGCTTCGCCCGTCCCAGGTCGGAGAGGGCATCGAGGGCGGCCCGGATGGTGCGCCCCGTGTAGAGGACATCGTCCACCAGCACCACCGTGCGGTCGGTGATGTCCACCGGAATGAAGGTGCGAGCCAGACGTGGCGACGAGCGCCTGCCGAGATCGTCCCGATAGAGGCCGATGTCGAGCTCGCCCACCGGCACCTGGGCATCTTCGAAATCGGCGATGGCGGCGGTGATGGCCCGCGCCAGAGGTACCCCTCGCGTGTGGATCCCGACCAGGACAAGACCATCGGTGCCCTGATGCCGCTCGACGATCTCGTGAGCGATGCGATGGACGGCGCGCCTGATGTCGTCGCCTGTCATGGCCGGTTCGGCCGTCACTCCGTCTCCTTTCCGGCCTCACGGGACCGGTTTAAAGGTGGTCTGTCGTTCGGAGATTAGCCCGCCAGAAGAGACGGAGGACGGAGGACGGAAGTCGGAGGATAGAGAGTCCCAACTTCGTTGCGCTAGGAAGTGGGGGACGTGTCAGGGTGGGTCGCGGCTGTCAGCTGGGACCACGAATCTGATGGTGCGGTCCGGACCGGCTTCGATTCGATACCCCCGCCGGTGGACGACCACGTGGTGGTGGTACCAACAGAGGGTGACGAGGTTGTCGGGGCGGTGGCCGCCGCCGTGGCTGCGAGGGACGATGTGGTGGGGTTGGAGTCGGTGCCGTGATGCGCAGCCGGGTGCCCGGCAGGCGCCGTCTCTCCACAACACGTAGTCACGAACGGCCGGGGGAATCGTGCTGGGGGCGCTTGTGGTGGTGACGGGTTGGCCGTTCCGGATCCCGACGAGACGGACGGTGCCTTCGCACCACAATTCTTCGAGCGTGTCGGGTCCGATGCGGGGCCCGATAGCGACCTCGGCGCCGGCTTCGCCCTGCGTCCGGGAAGCGAGTTCCCAGTCAACGAACGCCGTCACAGATGGCGCGCGGGCGACGGTGCCATCCGGCAGCGGCGCGTCCAGCGAGTCGAGCGCCAAGGACTCAAGAGCAAGCGCCTGGCGGTGAGTGGAGGCAGTGCCGTCTTGCGGTAGCTGGTCGGCTCGCTGTTTCAGCGCTTCTTCCACGACGGCTCCGGCGCTTCCCGCCAGGCCACCCCATACCCGCCACCAGGACTCGTCCAGAGAAGGCTGGATCACCACATACGACGCCTCGTGAGCATGTCGCTCCTGGCTAGGAGCGAGGCGGCGATGGCGAGCAGCGAACCGCCGGACCCCTTGCAGGTCGGAACCCTCGAGCCGGTCCACCAACGCCCGTTCGGTGGTGGCCGTGGCGATTGGAGCGATCGCGGCGGTCCGCTCCAGACCCACCGCGCCTTCAGAGAACCGCTTCGCCAACTCGGGAAGACCGTCGAGGCGGCGAGCCAACTCCACATACGCCCGGGCGGTGGCGGGAGACACATCGAGCCGCCATGCCACCCAGTCGGCAAGGGTGCGGCATCCGTCCCAGGTCGGGAGTTGCCTGCGGTCGGCCTCGGCGATCAGCGCCACTTGAAGAGATGCGACGCGCGTACGAAGCACCTCCAGACGGGCCAGTTCGGTCTCCATCTGATCGTTGCTGAGAGTGTCCAACTCCATGCCCGCAACCTATCCGGCCGGTGTGACACATCTTCGGGACGTGGCGTGTGATCTCCGGCGGCCACTCAGCCCCGCACGGAGCCCCCGTTACGGTGGCCGGATATGTCGTATGGCTATCTCACCGGAGTCCTCATCTTCGGGGCGTTGGTCCTGCTTACGCTGATGGCGCCGCGTCGGCCCCGCTTGCTCGCCGGTCTCGCCTACCGGGCGGCGTCCGTGTACAACGAGGCGCCGTTCCCCTTCATATATCTGCTGGTCATCTCGTCGCTTGGGCCCATTACCGACGGTCGGCTCGCCTCCCTGGCGGGAGGGATAGTGCTGGGCCTGGGCCTACTCGTGATCCTCGGATTCGGTGTCATCGCCTGGCGCGGGGCGCGGGACCGACCCGCCGTGGAGGAAGCACTGGACGAGGGTCTCGGGATCGGGTGGCGTGAGCGGACCGACCCCGAGCTGATCGTCGAGGTGCCTGGCCGCCCGCCCATCGCCAACATCCTGTTGATGCCGTTCGTTCTGCGACCCCGCCAGGTCCAGCGGGTCCGCAATGTCAGCTACGGCGACGCCGGGCGCCACAACCTCCTCGATATCTACTTCCACCGCTCGCAACCCGAGGGGGCGCCGGTGCTCGTCTACTTCCACGGCGGTGGTTTCTACGGGGGGCGCAAGAGTATCGAGGGGAGGGCGCTCCTCTTTCGCCTTGCCCGCCGCGGCTGGGTGACGATCAGCGCCAACTACCGCCTGCGTCCGCACGCCGGGTTCTCCGAGCATCTCGTCGACGTCAAGAAGGTCGTCGCCTGGGTCCGAGAACATGGCCACGAATACGGCGCGGACCCGTCGACGTTGTTTCTATCGGGTGGTTCGGCGGGCGGCACCCTGTCATCCATCGCCGCCCTGACACAGAACGACCCCAGGTATCAACCCGGCTTCGAGGAGGCCGAGACGTCGGTCACCGGGGTTGCCAGCCTCTACGGTTGGTATGGCGGCTACTACGAAATGGGAGGCGCCGAGTCCGAGTTTGGGGTGCTGGGCCACGATGCCGCCGGGGCGGCGCCGTTCTTCATAGCTCATGGCAGGAACGACACCCTGGCTGCGGTCGAGACAGCTCGACGGTTCGTAGCCCACCTTCGCTCCGGCTCCCCGAATCCGGTCGTCTACGTCGAGCTCGAGCACGGGCAGCATGCGTTCGACCTGTTCCACTCTTTCCGGTTCTCGGCGGTGGTCGATGGTGTCGAGGCGTTCGCATCTGCAGTGAGGTCCAAAGGCTGAGGGCTGCGTCTCGGTGATGTCTCCGAGGTTTGTGACGGGTTTCCCCGGCCCTTCGGGCCGCCCCCTACCTCCCGCCTCGCTGCGCTCGGCGGCAGGGACCTTCCCCCACTCGCTTGCGCTCGTGGGGGACAAAGCTCGCTCACGCGGCAGGGACCTTCCCCCACTCGCTGGGCTCGTAGGGGACGAAGCCGATACGCTGGCCGGATGGACATCATCAATCGTCATTTTGCCGCTGAGAATGCTCACGATGTCGAAGCGACGCTGGCGACGTACACCGACGACATCGTGTGGGACGACGTCACCCATCCCGATTCGCCGTTTGCGGGCAAGGAGGCGGTGGGGGCAGTCTATTCGGGCATCATCGACGCCATC
>DATFFO010000291.1:0-6880 GCA_035250025.1 Acidimicrobiia bacterium | reverse complement strand
GGTCACCAGGTCTCGAGATGAACCACCTCATCGAAGGGACGTCGGTCGACCTCGATCGGGCGCAGCGGACCCTCGGCGGGACGTCCGACCGAGATCATGTTCGCCAGGAACCGATCCTCGGGGAATCCCAGGATCGACCGAGCGAGCTCTTGATCCTGGGCGTTGGCGTGCGCCGTTGCCAGTCCCAGGTCGGCGGCGACGAGCATCATGGTCATTGTCGCCTGGCCGAGATCGAAGTAGAGGATCGACCTGGCGCGGTCTTCCTCGACCCGTGGCGCCACAACGGCGATGACGGCGGGCGCGTCGGCCACGTGCCACGCTCCCTTCCACACCCGGGCCAGGTCGGCCCGGCGTTGGGGGTCGGTGACCACCACGAAGTCCCACGGCTGACGGTTCTGGGCCGATGGGGCCCGCCGGCCTCCCTCCAGGACCCGATCCAGGTCGGTCGGGTCGACTGGCTCGGGGCTGAACTGGCGGACATTCAGGCGTGCTCTGACGGCGTCCCAGGTCTCCATGCGCTCTCCTCAGTGGCGGCGGCCCTTCCAACCTACCCGCCGAAACCGGGGTCCCGAACCTGGGTCCTACACTGCCGCCCTCGTGACAGACTCGAAGGGCTATTCACCCGGTTTGAAGGGGGTTGTCGCCGGCGAAACCGCCCTGGCGATGGTCGACGGCATTGCCGGCAGGCTTCAGTACCGGGGCTACCCGATCGGCGAACTCGTCGAACGGGGCGGATTCGAGGCCGTCGCCGACCTCCTCTGGACCGGTGAGTGGAAGCCAGACACCCGCCGCGCCTGTGCCCCCGTGCCGGGAGAGGTGATCGACGCCTTGCGTAGTCTCCGCTCCGGCACCCATCCCATGGATGCCCTCCGCACGGCGACCTCGGTATGGGGGGCCGTCAACGATGTCCGCTGGCCGCCGACGGTCGAGCAGGCCCGCGCCTTGACGGCGGCCGCCCCGACTGCCCTGGCCGCCTTCGCCCGGGTCCGCCACGGCCTCGACCCGGTGGAGCCCGACCCCGATCTGGGCCTGGTGGCCGGTTTCCTCTACCAGTTGCGCGGCGAGCGACCCGACGCCCCCTCGGTGCGTGCCCTCGATGCCTACTTCGTGGTTGGCGCCGAGCATGGTTTCAACGCCTCGACATTCGCCGCCCGCGTCATCACCAGCACCCAGTCTGACCTGGCCTCTGCGGTGACGGGAGCGATCGGCGCCCTCAAGGGTCCCCTCCACGGCGGCGCCCCGTCCGAGGTGGTCGACCAACTGCATGCCATCGGTTCGGCGGAGCAGGCCGAGGAGTGGATTCGTTCTCTGCTCGAGCGGGGAGAACGCCTGATGGGGTTCGGTCACCGGGTCTATCGCGCCTATGACCCCCGCGCCGCCGCCCTGCGGGCGGTGGCCGAGAAGCTGGTGGGGGACGCCGAGTGGCTGGCACGGGCCGTGGCGGTGGAAGAGGTCGCCCTTCGGCTTCTCGCCGAGTACAAGCCCGACTACCCGATCAAGACCAACGTCGAGTACTACGCCGCCGCCGTGCTTCAGGGGGTGGGATTGCCGCCCGATCTGTTCCCGGCCACGTTCGCCCTTGCCCGCCACGCCGGTTGGACGGCGCATTGTCTGGAACAGGCCGAGGCCGACATCCTCATCCGGCCCGATGTGATCTACACCGGACCGCAAGACGAGGTGCTGCCGATTTAGTCGTAAGTCATAGGTTGTAGGTTCTATGTGAGGGGTACCCCCGCCGTCCGACCACCGTGACCCAACGGACATTCTTTTACACTCCCCGGGATGTCGACCTCCTCCCGGCCCACCGTCGGGATTCTCGGGACCGGCGCCATGGGCGAAGCGCTCCTGCGCGGCTTGCTCATCGCCGGGTGGAAGACGGACGAGATCGCCCTCGCGGTGCGCCGTCCGGAGCGGGCCGCCGCCCTGGTGGCGTCGAGCGGCTGCGGGGTGACCCTCGATGCCAGGGAGGCCGCCCACGGGCGGCAGGTGCTGGTCGTCGCCACCAAACCCCGGGACGTGGGTGGGCTCCTCGAGACGCTCGCCCCGGTCGTGACGACCGAGCAGGTGGTCGTGTCGGTCGCCGCCGGCGTCCCGATCAGGGTCTTCGAGGAGCGTCTGCCCGGGGTCGCCGTGATCCGGGCCATGCCCAACACTCCGGCCCTGGTGGGAGAGGGGATGACGGGGATGGCGGCCGGCTCGCACGCCGACGCCGGCGCCGTGCGGGCCGCCGGTGAGGTGCTGGCCGCGGTGGGCACCGTGCGAGAGATGGACGAGGCTCTCATGGACGCCGTCACGGCGGTTTCCGGCACCGGGCCCGCCTATGTCTTTCTCCTGGCCGAGGCCCTTACCGAGGCGGCGGTGCGCGAAGGTCTCCCCCGCGATCTGGCAGAAACGTTCGTCCATCAGACTGTCCGGGGGGCGGGGCATCTCCTCACCGAGACGGGTGGGAAGCCCTCGGATCTGCGGGGTCAGGTGACCTCGCCCGGTGGCACCACTGCGGCCGCGGTGCACGTGCTGGAGCAGGGCGGTTTCCGCGCCCTGGTCGAAGACGCCGTGCGGGCGGCGGCCGAGAGATCCCGCCAGCTGGGCGAGCCTGCTCCGTGAGTCTCTTCACGCGGGCCGTGATGGCGGTCACCCAACTCGATCCGGTCGAGAAGACCGTTACCGGGAGCCGGGCCGGTCGATTGCTGGCCGGAAGGTTCGTGGCCGGAGACAAGCTCGACGATGCGGCGGCGGCGGCGGTGGCTCTGAACAAGAGCGGCCTCGATGTGTCGCTCGACCTCCTGGGCGAGGAGGTGGCCGACCGGGCCGGCGCCCTGGCCGCCACGGACGGCTATCTCGAGTCGCTCGATCGGATCCGAGACGAGGGCCTGTCCGCCAACATCTCGGTGAAGCTGACCCAGCTCGGCCTGGCCATAGACCGGTCGATGGCCGTAGCCGCCGTCGACCGGTTGGCGGTCGCAGGCCTTGGAGTCGGCACCACCGTGACGATCGACATGGAGGACAGCCGCTACACCGCCGACACCGTCGACATCTACGCCGCCGCCCAGGCCCGCCACGGCAACCTGGGCGTGTGCCTCCAGGCCTATCTGCGGCGGACACCGGCCGACCTCGAGAGGCTCATTCCCCTGGGAGGTCACATCCGGCTGTGCAAGGGCGCCTATGTGGAGGAAGACGACATCGCGTTCCAGGGTTCCGACGAGGTGGATGCCGCCTTCGCCCGCCTGCTCACGGTCCTCATGGCGGCCGAGGAAGTGCGTCCCGCCATTGCCACCCACGACCCGCGTCTCATCGAGCTGACGCGCCGGCTCGGTGAGAAGAGATCGAGCGGCTTCGAGTTCCAGATGCTCTACGGCGTGAGGTCTGACGAGCAGCAGCGGCTGGCCGACAAGGACTCCGACGTGCGGGTATACCTGCCGTTTGGCTCGGCCTGGTACCCGTATCTGACGCGTCGGCTGGCAGAAAGGCCCGCCAACGCCTGGTTCTTCGTCCGGGCGCTGGTTGGCCGCTGACCTCGCCGCCCCGCCCACGGCAAGGCGTTACCGTGTGCCGGAACAGACGACGGGAGACGAGACAGAATGTTGAAGCGCATTTGGGGCTATCTCAAGCAACTCTTCCGGGGTGTAGCCGAGTCGGCCATGGACCCCGAGATCGAGGTCGAGCAAGCTATCTCCGAGGCTCGTGCCTCAGACCAGCGTCTGCGCAATCAGGCGGCCAAGGTCATCGCCCACCGGACGCAGCTCGAGTCGAAGATCGAACGGGCTGCCTCGGAGCTGGGCAGCGCCCGGGAGACGGCCAAGCAGGCGCTCCTCAGGGCCGAAGAGGCCAAGAACGGCGGGGACGCCGCCGGTGTCGATAAGTGGACGACGGCGGCCCAGTCACTGGCCCTCAAGATCCAGGCGGCCGAGTCGAATGTCAACGGCCTCAAGACGCAGTACGAGATCGCCCTCCAGCAGTCCGAAGACGCCAAAGCCGCCGTCCAGCAGAACGCCATGCGCGTCCAGGAACTGGCCGCCAAGCGGATGGAGCTGCTGGGCAAGCTCGAGCAGGCCAAGATGCAGGAGGCGGTGAACTCGGCGATGGAGACGATGACCGCCTCGCTGGAGACAGAGGCACCGTCCCTCAGCAAGATCGAGGACAAGATCGAGGGTCGGCTGGCCGGCGCCAAAGCCCACACCGAGCTGCGCGGAGTTACGCCCGAGGGTGCCGAGGCCGAGCTCAAGGAAGCCGTGTCCCTGGCCGAGGCCGACGCCAAGCTGGAGGAGCTCCGCAAGGAACTCGGGATCTCGTAAGTCGGTAGTCGGTTGTCGGTCAACGATCACCGGTAACCGTCTACCGACAACGGCCGGCTGCTTACACTCCGCGCCCATGGCCCTGACCGACGAGCGGATAGAGGAAGAGGCCCCGGCGCGGGCGCTGCCTGCGGCCTCGGTCGTCCTCGAGGCGCTGGGCGTTCTCTCGGCCGCGGCAACGCTCTTCCTCTGGTGGCTGGGCTCACTGCCTGATCATCCCGAGTTCGAGATCGGCCGGGTGGTGTTCGGCAACGTGCCGGGTGTCGTCCAGGCGCTCTTTTACATCGGCGTGTCCGCCGGGATCTGGCTTGCCTTCCATCTGTTCGCCCTCAGGGCCCGGAACTGGCAGCGGGGACAGGCGGACCGGCGCACCGGCCGCTGGCTCGAGCGGCTGAAGCAGCTCGACGCCGGCCTGCGGATGAAGACCCTCATGCGAGACAGGGCGGCGGGGTTGATGCATTCCATGGTCTATTACGGGTTCTTCGTCCTGTTCCTCGGCACCGTGACGCTCGAGATCGACCACATCCTCCCGGCGGGTCTCAAGTTCCTGCACGGTCCCGTCTACCAGGTTTACTCGGCCATCCTCGACCTGGCCGCTCTGGCATACCTGGGAGGCCTGGCCTGGGCGATTCTGCGCCGCTATGGCCAGCGGCCGTGGCGGATCCGGTCCAAGACGAAGCCCGAGGACGGATGGATCCTCGCCAGCCTGACGATCATCGGCCTCACCGGGCTGAGTACCGAGGCGGCCCGCATCGCCCTGGTCGGGCGGCCCGATTTCGAGGTGTGGTCGTTCGTCGGGCTGCCCTTGTCCTATCTCGTGCCCACCGCCTCGGCCGGTTCGATCCACCAGGTGTCGTGGGTCGTCCACGCTGCCGCCTTCGTGCTTTTCTTGGTGATCCTCCCCACCACCAAGCTCCGCCATATGTTCACGTCACCGGCCAACCTCTTCCTGGCGCCCAGGGAGCGGCCGAAGGGGGCGATGCGGCAGATGCCCAACCTGATGGAGGTCGAGGACATCGACACCATCGGCGCCTCGGTGGTGGAGGACCTGACCTGGAAGCAGATCTTCGACACGGACGCGTGCACCATTTGCGGTCGCTGCACCTCGGTGTGCCCGGCCAACATCACCGGCAAGCCACTCGACCCTCGGGAGATGGTCCTCAAGACCGGCGAGGTTGCCTCGGTGACGGCCGGGGTGTCGCCCCCGGTCGCCCTCGACGAGCGCATCGTCATCGAGGGGCCGGAGCTGTTCTCCCGGGTCCAGCCGGAGGAGGCGTGGTCGTGCACCACGTGCCGGGCCTGCGACGAGATCTGCCCGGTCGGCATCGAAATTCTGGACCGGATCCTCGACATGCGCCGCTACCTCACACTGATGGAGTCGAACTTCCCGAGTGAGTTGGGCAAGGCCTTCGTGGCGATGGAGAACCAGGGCAACCCGTGGGGGCTGAGCCAGGACCAGCGGGCCGACTGGACGAAGACGCTCGACTTCGAGGTGCCCATCCTGGGCGAGGCGGGCGTGACCGAGGTCGAGTATCTGTGGTTCGTGGGCTGTGCCGGTTCATTCGATGACCGCAACGCCGCCGTCTCCGTGGCCCTCGCCCGCCTGCTCCACCGGGCAGGGATCTCATTCGCCATCCTCGGCAAGCGGGAGTTGTGCAGCGGCGACCCGGCCCGGCGGGCCGGAAACGAGTACGTGTGGCAGCAGCTCGCCTTACAGAACATCGAGACCTTCGCCGATCTCGGGGTGGTGAAGGTCATCACCCAGTGCCCCCATTGCTTCAACACGCTCGCCAACGAGTATCCCCAGATGGGCGGGAACTACGAGGTGATCCACCACACCCAGCTGCTGGCCGAGTTGCTGCGCCAGGGCCGGCTCGACCCGGGCTCGGGCGGCGCCGGCCAGCGCTCGGTCACCTATCACGACCCGTGCTATCTCGGCAGGCACAACGACATCTACCTCGCCCCCCGGGAGGTCGTGGCGGCGTCGGGCGACATCTCCATGGTCGAGATGCGGCGCCACGGGAACCGGGCTCTGTGCTGCGGGGCCGGCGGGGCGCGCTTCTGGATGGAGGAGCACACCGGTAAAAAGGTGAACATCGAACGGGCCGAGGAGGCTCTCGAGACAGGGGCTTCCGAGGTGGCGGTGTCCTGTCCCTACTGCTACGTGATGATCGACGACGGGCTCAAGGAGCTGGGACGGGGCGATGTTGTCGTCAAGGACCTGGCGATGATGCTCGACGAGGCTCAGGAGCGACGATAGGGGTCGCTGGACCTACGTAAGCCATTCTCACCGAGCGTGATGCACTACCCCTGGTTTGCTACGCTGAGTGGCGGGACGAGTCCTGGGAGTTATCGAAGTGGGTCAAAAAGGGTGCAGTGGCGACCACCAATACGCCACGCGTGAACTGGGAGCCGGTCTGCGGCGGCTGGAGTGCCGCAACTGCGGGTCGGTGTTCATCGATCTGGATGCGGCAGGGGATGGATCGGCGGTGACGACGCCGGGGCTGTTCAGGCCCGCCAAGCCCACCATCTTCTCGGTCCTCCGCCAGGAGCGTGGGCAGGAGGACACGGTCGATCTGACCGAGAGC
>DATFFO010000290.1:0-8911 GCA_035250025.1 Acidimicrobiia bacterium | reverse complement strand
GAGGACACGGGCTGGATCGACGCCACCTCGGACTTCGGCATCTGCCCCGGCACGGTGGTCCGCCTCGTGCGCTGGGCCAGCCTCCGCCTCCTCTTCAGCGACGGCCCGACCGAGTTCGGCCAGGACGAGTTCCACTTCTTCTATTACAGCCAGTCGGCCGTCGGCACCGACGAAGTGCTGGACCTCCGAACTGCCGAGGGAATTGGTCTCGACTCGACGGTGGGTGACCTCGAATCCGCCTTCGGTGAAGCCCTCACCATCGAGAGCACCATCCGGTTCGGGGTCAGCTTCTTCGTGGAACCGGTCGGACCCGGGCTCCTCTCCGGAACGTTGAACGAATCCACCGTCGACGGGGGCGTGACTTCACTCGGAGGCGGGTTTGGCTGCGGGGGTTGAATCCGGTCCGCGTCGCCCCGACATGGCCACATCAACCTGCGTAGGCTCAAGAGCATGACGGAGTTCATCGTCCACGTCGAGAACCGACCCGGTCGTCTGGCCGCCATCACCGAGATTCTGGGTGACGCCGGCGTGAACATCGAGGCCCTTGCCGCCTATGGCAACGACGGGGACGGTGTGCTCCGCCTCATCGTCGACGACGCCGACGCCGCCCGCCGGGTGCTCAGGGACGCCGCCTTCCGCGTAGAGGAGCATCAGGTCCTGACGGCCCACCTCCCTCACCGGCCCGGCGCCCTCGCCAGTCTCACCCGCCACCTCGCCGACGCCGACGTCAACATCGACGCCCTCTACGTGCTGTCTACATCAGCTGACGGAGTCGAGGTGGCGATGGCCGTCGACGGCCCCCTCAGTGCGGTGCCGGACATGCCGGTCACCGGTTCCCTCTCTCTCTGACCCCGGCGTCGATTCGACTTAGTTCGGGGCGGTCGTAGTATCCCGCCGATGCGATTTCTCCGATATGCCGTCGCGCTCGCCCTGATCCTCACCGCATGCAGCGGATCAGATGCCGAGACGACCACTTCGACCACCGCCGCCCCGACCACCACCAGCGAGGCGCCCACCACTACCACCGAGGCACCCACCACGACCATCGACGGCCGTCCCCGCTCCCCGGTCAACGGCCTCCCCGTCGACGACGCCCAGAGTCTCGAGCGCCGGGTGCTGGCCGTGAAGATCGACAACCACTGGGATGCCCGACCCCAGTCGGGGATTCTCGAAGCCGATGCCGTCTTCGAGATCCGCGTCGAGGGGGGCCTGACCCGCTTCATGGCGGTGTTCCACTCGTCGGACTCCGAAATGTTGGGCCCGATCCGCTCCGGTCGCCCGTCGGACGCCGCCATCGTCCGCCCCCTGGAGGCCGTGCTGGCCATCAGCGGGGGCCAGCCGTGGGTCCAGGCGGGGATCCGGGACCTCGGCGTCAACCTCATTGGCGACAGCCGACCCGGCATGTTCCGCATCTCTGGCCGGGCTGCTCCCCACAACCTGTACGGGAACACCATCGAGCTGCGTGAGGTGGCCGACAGTCGGGAGCTGCCTGACGAACCGCCGCCGGTGGCGCTGTGGGAGTTCGGCGAGCTGGCGGAGGAGGCGGAGGAGATGAGCGAGGTGTCGTTCACATTCTCCGACACCACGACCACCCGCTGGACCTGGGACGGCTCGACCTACTACCGAACGATCGACGATGTCGACTCCAACTGGGTCACTCCCGAGGAGGAAGTGGAGCGCATCAACGCCGACGTCCTCATTGCCATCGTCGGCGAGCAGTACCTCGCCTCACCGCCGGCGGGCCAGGGTGGCTCGTCAGTTCCGGCCACCTCCACGATGGGCACCGGAGACGTCTACGTCTTCTCGGAGGGCAGGATGGTGGCCGGCACGTGGGAGCGGGAGGGAGCCGCCGATCCCTTCACCTTCACGACCACCGACGGCGAACCGCTGCTCGTTCCACCCGGCCGTCCCTGGATCTCGATCGTGCCCGATGTCGGCGAGGTCGCCTCCACCAACCCCCCGGTGACCACGACGACCACGACGCCAACGTCGACGACCACCGGCGGATGACCCGATCGGGCGTCGGTCTGGCGGCAGAAGTCGCCCGGGGCGCCCTCACCGCCGAAGCCGCAGCCGAGATGGCCCTGGCGGCCGCCGACGCCGACTCGGCGAATGCCTTCACCTCGCTCGACCTTCACGCTCCGGAACAGGCGGCCAACGTGGACGCCGCCATCGCCGAGGGCGCCTCGGCCGGCTTGCTGGCCGGAGTGCCGATCGCGGTCAAGGACATCATCGATCACCTGGGACGAACGACCACGGCCGGGTCAGCCTTCTATCGCTCCGAAGCAGGCACGACGGCCCCGGCGCTCGATCGTCTCGAGGCGGAGGGCGCCGTCGTGGTCGGTCGCACCGGCCTGCACGAATTCGCCTTTGGTTTCTCGTCGGAGAACCCGTGGTTCGGACCGGTCCACAACCCCTGGGACCCCGAGCTCTCGCCGGGGGGATCCTCCGGCGGGTCGGCGGCGGCAGTGGCGGCCGGCATCGTGCCCCTGGCGCTGGGCACCGACACCGGCGGCTCGGTCCGGGTCCCCGCCGCCCTCTGCGCCATCGCCGGGCTCAAGGTCACCCATGGCTTGATTCCCCTGGAAGGCGTGTTCCCGCTCGTGCCCTCACTTGACACCGTGGGTGCCCTCGCTGCCACCCTCGACGACCTGGCCGTGGCAACGGGGATCATGGCGGGCGCTCGCCTCGCCGGAGACGGCCATGTCTCGCGCCTCGTCGTCCCCCGCAGCTGGGTTGCCGGCGCCGACCCTGTGCAGGGCATCGGCCATGCGTTCGAGGAGTTCCTCGCCGCCGCTGCATCGGCGGGCTTCACGGTCGAAGAAGAAGAGCTGCCCGCTCTCGGTCCATCTCCGATGCAGACCACCCTCATCGGACCGGAGGTGGCAGCCATCCATGCCCGATGGCGGGAAGACGGTCTGCCGTACGGCGACGATGTGGCCGCCCGCGTCGACGCCGCCATGTCGGTGGAGGCGGACGCCCTCGAGGAGGCGCAACGATGGCGGACTGACCTGGCGGCCGCCATGACCAGCGCCACTGCCGATGGCGCCGTCCTGGTCACACCGACGGTGGCGGCGATGGACAAGCGGATAGGCGAGGACATGATTGGCAGCCGCCACTACCGCACGCTGCTGTCGTGGTTCACGGCCCCGGTCAATGCCGCCGGCTGCCCCGCTCTCACCATGCCGTTGGCGGGCGCCGGACGCCGGCCATCGGTGCAGCTGATAGGCCCCCACTGGGGGGAGGGGACGTTGCTGAAAGTGGCGCGGACACTCGAAGAGCGCGGGGTGCTCGGCGTCAATCCCCCACCGCAGATTTGGTCGTCGGAATGACCCCGAAAAGGCTTTAGACTTCAGGTTGGTGCGGGTCGAAGCGGTCGAGTCGGGACAAATCGATGCCGATAGAGACGAAACCACCCGCGTCATAGCAACAAGGAAGTGACTCACCGTGGCAGAAGACGCCACCACCCCCGCCGGGGTCGCCACCGAGCCCGGCCCGACTGAGACTGTCCCCTACAACCCCACCACCCTCGACCGAGTTGTGATCCGCTTCGCCGGCGACTCCGGCGACGGCATGCAGGTCGCCGGAGCCCGGTTCACCGACGCCTCCGCCGCCTTCGGTAACGATCTGGCGACGCTGCCCTCGTTCCCGGCCGAGATCCGCGCCCCCGCCGGCACGCTCCCCGGCGTGTCGTCGTTCCAGGTCCAGATCGCCGACTTCGACATCCTCACCGCGGGGGATGCGCCCGACTGCCTCGTCGCCATGAACCCAGCGGCCTTGCAGAAGAACCTTGCCGATCTCCGATCCGGCGGCACTCTGATCGTCAACACGGAGGCCTTCGACGAGCGCAACCTGGCCAAGGCCGGCTACGACAAGAATCCCCTCGAGAACCAGTCCCTGGCCGGGTTCAGGGTTATCGAGGTGCCGATGGAGTCGCTCACCAAGGAAGCGGTGAAGGACACGGGCGTCAGCGGGCGCGATGTGCTCCGCTCCAAGAACTTCTTCGCCCTGGGGCTGCTGGCGTGGCTGTTCAGCCGCCCGACCGAGCCAACCATCGAGTGGGCGGAGGCCAAGTTCAAGAACAAGCCCGAGGTGGCGGCCGCCAACATCGCCGCCTTCAAGGCCGGCTACAACTTCGGCATCACCACCGAAGCCACCAAGGTGACGTTCGAGGTGAAGGCCGCCCAGCTCGCCCCGGGCACCTACACCAACGTCACGGGTAACACGTCCCTGGCCTGGGGCTTGATCGCGGCCGCCCAGGCAGCCGATCTCCCGCTTTTCTACGGGACGTATCCGATCACCCCGGCGTCGGACATCCTCCACGAGCTGTCCAAGCACAAGAACTTCGGGGTCAAGACGTTCCAGGCCGAGGACGAGATCGCCGCCATCGGATCAGTCGTCGGGGCCGCCTTCGCCGGCAACCTGGCCGTGACGGGATCCTCGGGACCGGGCATCGCCCTCAAGTCGGAGGGCATCTCCCTTGCATTCCAGACCGAGTTGCCGTTGATCGTGGTCAATGTCCAGCGGGGTGGGCCGTCCACCGGCCTGCCAACCAAGCCCGAGCAATCGGACCTGCTCTCGGCGATCTACGGGCGCCACGGCGAGTCGCCCCTCCCGGTGATCGCGGCGGCCTCGCCGTCTGACGCCTTCTTGACCGCCGTCGAAGCGGCCCGGATCGCCCTCAAGTACATGACACCGGTGATCCTGCTCTCCGACAACCACATCGCCAATGGCTCGGAACCCTGGCTCCTGCCCGACCTCGAGAGGTTGCCGGACATCTCGGTGCCCTTCGCCACGACGTCCAACACGGACAACGGCTTCCTCCCCTACCTGCGCGACTTCGACACCTTCGCCCGCCCCTGGGCGATCCCGGGCACGCCGGGCCTCGAGCACCGTCTCGGCGGCCTCGAGAAGGAGGCCAACACCGGCAACGTCTCCTACGACCCCGCCAACCACCAGTTGATGACCGACAGCCGGGCATGGAAAGTGGCGAACATCGCCAACGACATCCCCGGTGTCGACGTCGACCGCGGCGGCCGCCCGGACGACGGCGACCTCCTCGTCCTCGGCTGGGGTTCGACCTACGGGACCATCAAGGCGGCGGTCCGCCGGTGCCGGCTCGACGGCATCCCCATCGACCAGGCCCACCTCCGCCACCTCAACCCGTTCCCGGCCAACCTGGGCGAGGTCCTGGCCCGCTACCAGCGGATCCTGATACCCGAGTTGAACACCGGGCATCTCTTGAAGCTCATCCGGGCCGAGTACCTGGTGCCCGCCACCGGCCTCCACAAGGTGGCCGGAGTCCCATTCCACATTTCCGAGATCGAAACCAAGATCCACTCCATGCTGGGAGACCCGAGACCATGACTGTCACCGCCCCCGTCGAGATCGGCCACAGCCGAGCCGACTTCCAGACCGACCAGGAGGTCCGCTGGTGCCCGGGCTGCGGGGACTACACCATCCTCGCCTCGGTCCAGAACTTCCTGGCCACCATCGACCGGCCCCGGGAGGAGTTCGTGTTCATATCGGGGATCGGCTGCTCATCGCGGTTCCCTTACTACGTCAACACGTACGGCATGCACTCGATCCATGGCCGCGCCCCGGCCATCGCCTCCGGCATCTCGGTCACCCGACCCGACCTGTCCGTGTGGGTGGTCACCGGCGACGGCGACGCCCTCTCGATCGGTGGCAACCACCTGATCCATGCCTTGCGCCGCAACGTCAACCTCAAGATCCTGCTCTTCAACAACCAGATCTACGGTCTGACCAAGGGCCAGTACTCGCCGACGTCGGAGTCGGGCAAGCGCACCAAGTCGTCGCCGGTCGGCTCCATCGACTACCCGTTCAACCCGGTCAGCCTGGCCCTGGGCGCCGAGGCCTCGTTCGTGGCTCGCACCCTGGACATGGACCGTGCCCACACCACCGAGATCCTCCGGGCCGCCTACGAGCACAAGGGCTCGGCCCTGATCGAGATCTATCAGAACTGCAACGTTTTCAACGACAAGGCCTTCATCCAGCTCACCGGCAAGGAGGAGCGGGTCCACAACCGCATCAACCTCGTCCACGGCCAGCCGATCACCTTTGGCTCCAATGACGAGAAGGCGGTGGTCCTCGACGGGGCCGAGGCCAAGGTCGTCGACACTGCCTCGGTGGACCCGTCACAGATCCTGGTCCATGACGAGACCCGCCCCGACCCGACGCTGGCGTTCTCGATCTCGCGTCTGGCTCACGGGCCCTACGGACCCACTCCGCTGGGCATCTTCCGGCGGGTGAACCGCCCGACTTACGAGGACCAGCTCGAGCACCAGGTGGCCGAGGCCATCGCCAAGAAGGGTCCCGGCGACCTGGCCGCCCTCATCCGCTCCCAGGGAACCTGGACGGTGGGCCAGAACGGCCACAACGGCTCCAACGGCACCCACTGAAACCCGCTTACCACTCCAGTAAGACCTTGCCGGACTGGCCGGACGCCACCAGGGCGAAGGCCTCCTCGTAGGCCTCGGCCGGGAAGCGGTGGGTGATGACCCCGTCCACGGACAGGCCGGTCTGGAGCATGGCCGCCATCTTGTACCAGGTCTCGAAGATGCGCCGGCCGTAGATCCCGCGCAGGGTGAGGCCCTTGAAGATGACTTCGGTGACGTCGAGGCGGACGTCACCGGCGGGGATGCCCAGCAGGGCCACACGCCCGCCGTGGTTCATCGCCTCGAGCATCTGGTTGAGGGCGGCCTCGTGGCCGGACATCTCGAGGCCGACGTCGAAGCCCTCGGTCATGCCCAGGTCGGCCATCACGGCGTCGAGGACGGTCGTCCGGACGTCGACCACCCGGTCGGCGCCCATGCCGGCGGCGAGTTTCAGGCGGTAGTCGTTGACGTCGGTGATGGCCACGAAACGGGCGCCGACATGGCGGACGATGGCTGCCGCCATCAGACCGATGGGACCGGCGCCGGTGATGAGGACGTCCTCGCCCACCACGTCGAAGGCGAGGGCGGTGTGGGTGGCGTTGCCCAGGGGGTCGAGCACGGCCGCCACGTCGTCTGGTATGTGGTCGGGCACGACGAAGGCATTCGACGCGGGCAGCGCCAGGTACGCGGCGAAGGCCCCCGGACGGCTGACACCGACCGACTTGTGGTGGTGGCAGAACTCGCGCCGGCCGGCGCGGCAGTTGCGGCAGTGACCGCATGTGATATGCCCCTCCCCCGCCACCCGGTCGCCCACCTCCAGACCCTCGACGTCGGCTCCTACCTCGGCGACCACCCCCATGAACTCGTGGCCCACCACCATCGGCACAGGGATCGTCTCCTGGGCCCACTCGTCCCAAGCGTGGATGTGGACGTCGGTGCCGCAGATCGAGGTCTTCTGCACTCTGATGAGCACGTCGCCGGGACCGATGGACGGCTCGGGAACTTCCTCCATCCACAAGCCGGGTTCGGCCTTGGCCTTGACCAGGGCCCTCATCAGATGACCGCCAGGTCGCGGCCGACCTCGGTGAAGGCTTCTACGGCTCGATCGATCTGATCCGGGGTGTGGGCGGCCGACATCTGGGTGCGGATGCGGGCGGCACCCCGGGGCACCACCGGGAACGAGAAGCCGATCACGTAGATGCCCCGTTCCAGCAAGGCCGCCGCCATGTCGGAGGCGAGTTGAGCGTCGCCGATCATCACCGGGATGATCGGATGACCGGCCCCGGCCAGCTCGAACCCGGCGGCGCCCATCCGCGACCGGAAGCGCTCGGCATTCTCCCGCAGCCGCACCCGCAGGTCATCGGAGGCGGCGAGCAGGTCGAGTACCCGCAGAGACGTGGCGGCTATCACCGGGGCCAGGCTGTTGGAGAACAGGTAGGGACGGGACCGCTGCCGTAGCCACTCCACGATCTCGGACCGTCCCGACGTGTAGCCGCCGGAGGCGCCGCCCAGCGCCTTGCCCAGCGTTCCGGTGACGATATCGACCCGATCACGTGTCCCGGTGAGCTCGGGGGTTCCACCCCCGTGGTCGCCCATGAACCCGACGGCATGGGAGTCGTCGACCATGACCAGGGCGTGGTAGCGGTCGGCCAGTTCGCATATGGCCGGGAGGTCGGCGATCACCCCGTCCATGGAGAACACGCCGTCAGTGGCGATGAGGCGGTGGCGGGCGCCGGACGCCTCCTTCAGACGTGCCTCCAGCTCGCCCACGTCGTTGTTGGCGTACCGGAACCTCTGCGCCTTGCACAACCGCACCCCATCGATGATGGAAGCGTGGTTGAGAGCGTCAGAGATGACGGCGTCGTTCTCGTCGAGGATCGTCTCGAAGAGGCCGGTGTTGGCGTCGAAGCAGGACGAGTACAGGATCGTGTCATCCGTGCCCAGAAACCCGGAGATCCGACCCTCCAACTCCTTGTGGACGGTCTGGGTTCCGCAGATGAACCGAACCGAGGCCATCCCGTAGCCATAGGTGTCGAGAGCTGCCCGGGCGGCCTCGACCAGGGTCGGGTCGTCGGCGAGACCGAGGTAGTTGTTGGCGCAGAAGTTCAGGACCTCGGAGCCGTCATCGAGCCTGATCACGGCCCCCTGCGGCGAGGCGATGACCCGCTCGTCCTTGTACAGGCCTTCACCGCGGAGTTCCTGTGTGCGTTCGGCGAGATCGACCGTCAGTTGGGGTGACATTCTCGAACGGTACCGAATCGCAAGCTCAGGGCGACCAGATCACCATCTCCCCCTCGCCCATGTCCACAATTTCGCCGTCGAGGGGCTGGAACCGGACCTGGCCGGGACCGTCGTCCGGGGCGGCAGCGTAGGCGAAGCCGGTCGAGTCCGGACTCCACTGGGTGATGGTGCGGGTGTACTGCGCCCAGAAGGGGAGGTACTGGTTGACGAACATGGCGGTGGGCATGAAGCCGGCGAAATCAACGACGGCATCTCCATCCCAGACGTGGGGG
>DATFFO010000289.1:0-10544 GCA_035250025.1 Acidimicrobiia bacterium | reverse complement strand
GGCAAGCAGGTCGGCCTGCCGGGCGCTCAGGGTCAGGGTCATCGGCTAAACGTAACAGAGCGGCTTTTCCGGGTGGGCCGGGGCGCTAGGTTGGCGGCGCATGAGCAGCGGATTGTGTGTGGTCACAGGCGGCAGCCGGGGTATCGGCAGGGCGGTGGCTCATCATCTGGCGGCGGATGGATATCAGGTCGTGGCCGCCGGCCGCGACGCCTCCGCCCTCGACGAGACCGCTGCCTCGGCGCCGGCGCCGTTGGACGTCGCCGTCCTGGACGTGACCGACGAGAGGGCGGTGGAGGAGTTCTTCGCCGACCGGCCGGTGGACGTACTGGTCAACAATGCCGGGGTGGCGCCGTCGGCGCCGGTCCATCGGACCTCGACGGAGGACTGGGAGTGGACGATGAAGGTGAATGCGACGGGGCCTTTCCTATGCACCCGCAGCGTCCTCGGCGGCATGAAGGAGCGGGATTTCGGCCGCATCATCACGGTGGCGTCGGTGGCGTCGCATGTCGGCTCCCGCTATACGGCCGCCTACACCGCCTCCAAGCACGCCGCCCTCGGCCTGATGAGGGTGGTGGCGGCCGAGGTGGCCGGCACCGGCGTGACCGCCAACGCCGTCTGCCCGGCCTACGTGGACACCCCCATGACCGACACGAGCGTGGAAAGGATGGGGCAGTTCACCGGGATCGAGGAGAAAGAGGCCCGGGATCTCCTCGCCCACATGGTGCCGCTGGGACGCCTCCTCGACCCGGCCGAGGTCGCCCGCGTCGTCGCCTTTCTCGCCGCCCCGGAGGCGGGGGCGATCAACGGCCAGTCGGTCGTGCTCGACGGCGGGGGCCTGCAGAAGTGAGCCCGTTTCGAGGATCGGCGGCTCTGACCGAATCCTGGGAGCACTTCGACTTCGTCGTCGAGGCCGGGATCGGGACCGTCACCTTCGCCCGCCCCGAGAAGCTCAATGCCCTCACCTTCCAGGTGTATGCCGATCTCCGTGACCTGCTCTCCGAGGTGCCCTCGCGCGAGGACGTCTCCGTCCTGGTATTCACCGGCGAGGGCAAGGGGTTCTGCTCGGGGGGAGACGTGGACGAGATCATCGGCCGCCTGCTCGCCATGGATTCCCGCTCCTTGCTCGACTTCACCCGCATGACCGGGTCGGTGGTCGAGGGCATGCGGCAATTGCCCGTGCCGATCGTCGCCGCCGTCAACGGGGTGGCGGCGGGCGCCGGTGCGGTGATCGCCCTGGCCGCCGACTTTCGCCTCGTGGCTCGCTCGAGTCGCTTTCACTTCCTCTTCACCAAGGTCGGCCTGGCCGGGGGGGACATGGGCTCCGCCTACCTGCTTCCCCGTCTCGTCGGCCTCGGCCGAGCCACCGAACTGCTGATGCTGGGTGATCCTGTCGATGCGGAGCGGGCCGCCGACCTCGGCCTGGCGACCGCGGTGGTAGATGACGCCGACCTCCCGGCAGCAGCGGCGGACCTGGCACGCCGCCTGGCCGATGGCCCCACGTTCGCCTTCGCCGCCACCAAGAAGCTGCTCACGGCCGAGCAGGACATGAGCCTGGCGGCGGCCATCGAGATGGAAGCCATGACCCAGGCTCTGCTGATGACCACCGAGGACCACGCCGAGTTCCACCGTGCCTTCACCGCCAAGCGCGACCCGCAGTGGAGGGGCCGATGAGCGCCCGTGCCGACGTCCTGTTCACCGGGTACGCCCGCCGTGACGGTGTGGCGGGCACCATCGGGCTGATCCGTGACGGCGACCACACCATCGTCGTCGACCCGGGCATGGTGCCTGCCCGGGCCGTCATCTTCGACGCCCTCGACTCTCTCGGCGTTCGGCCCGATGACGTGACCGACATCGTCATCTCCCATCATCATCCCGACCACACCCTCAACATCGCCCTCTTCCCGGTGGTCCCGGTGCACGACTTCTGGGCCGTCTATCACGGCGATCAATGGCTGGACCGTCCCGCAGATGGGGCCGTGGTCTCGCCCCACGTCCGGCTGATGGCGACCCCCGGCCACACCCCCGAGGACATCACGACCCTGGTCGACACAACGGACGGCGTGGTCGCCTTCACCCACTGCTGGTGGTACGAGGGCATCGAGGGCGACCGCCGGGCCGCCGACCTCGACGAGCTCATGGTGAGGCGGGCCCGGGTGGCGGAGGTCGCCGACCTGGTAGTGCCCGGGCACGGGCCTGCCTTCGAGATCTCCCGATGAGCCGCCTTGTCAACCCCGACGACCTTCCCGAGCCGCGCGGTTTCTCCCATGCCGTCGAGTCCGACGGTGACAGGACCCTGTGGATCGCCGGCCAGACAGGGGAACTGGCAGACGGCACGCTCCCCGAGGGTCTGGTCGACCAGTTCCGCCAGGCTCTGGCCAATGTCGAAGCGTGCCTGGACGAGGCGGGCTTCCCTACGGATTCGGTCGTCCGCATGGTGATATACACCACCGACCTGGGCGCCTATCGCCGCTCCCTGGCCCCCCTCGGCGAGGCCTACCGGCAGGTCTTCGGTCGCCATTACCCGGCCATGGCGCTGATCGGCGTGACCGAGCTGTTCGATCCGGCCGCCAAGGTGGAGCTGCTGTGCACGGCCGTTGTGTGAACGCAAGCCCCGCCGCCGCCGCCGGGTGGTAGTTTCCCGACAACGCCCGACTGGAGGTGTCTCATGGCGGATGTGACCAAGGTGCTGCTCGACGAGTCGGAAATCCCCTCGGCCTGGTACAACATCGTCCCCGACCTCCCCGAGCCGCCCCCGCCGCCGCTGCATCCCGGCACCCACCAGCCGATCGGGCCCGACGATCTGGCGCCCCTCTTCCCGATGGCGCTGATAGCCCAGGAGGTGTCGGGCGACAGCTACATCGACATCCCCGGCGAGGTCCTCGACGTCTACAAGATGTGGCGCCCGACGCCGATGTACCGGGCACGGCGACTGGAGAAGGCGCTGGACACACCCGCCCGCATCTACTTCAAGTACGAGGGCACTAGCCCGGCAGGTTCCCACAAGCCCAACACGGCCGTGCCGCAGGCGTTCTACAACTCTCATGCCGGGGTGAGGAAGCTCACCACCGAGACCGGCGCCGGCCAGTGGGGCTCGGCCCTGGCCCTGGCCACGACGTTGTTCGGGCTCGAGTGCGAGGTGTGGCAGGTCCGGATCAGCTACGACCAGAAGCCCTACCGACGCTCGATGATGGAGACCTGGGGGGCGAAGGTCCACCCCTCCCCGTCGACGCTGACGGCGGCCGGGAGGGCGGTGCTGGACCAGGACCCGGACAGCCCCGGCAGCCTGGGCATCGCCATCTCCGAGGCGGTAGAGGTCGCGGCCCAGAATCCCGACACCAACTACGCCCTGGGCTCGGTCCTCAACCACGTCCTGATGCATCAGACCGTCATCGGCGAGGAGGCGCTGATCCAGATGGGCAAGGTGGGCGAACAGCCCGACGTCCTCGTCGGATGCACTGGTGGAGGCTCGAACTTCGGGGGCCTCTCGTTCCCGTTCCTGCGCGAGAAGCTGGCAGGCCGGATGGACCCGGTCATCCGCTGCGTGGAACCGGCCGCCTGCCCGTCGCTCACCAAGGGTGTCTACACCTACGACTTCGGCGACACCGCCGGGATGACGCCGCTGGTCAAGATGCACACACTCGGCCACGACTTCGTGCCCGATCCCATCCATGCCGGCGGCCTCCGCTACCACGGGATGGCACCCCTCATCAGCCACATCTACGAACTGGGGCTGGTCGAGGCCGAGGCGATCGGCCAGGTCGAGTGCTTCGAACGGGCAGTCGAGTTCGCCCGCGCCGAGGGCATCATCCCCGCCCCCGAGCCCACCCACGCCATCGCCTCCGCCGCCCGCGAAGCCGTCAAGGCGCGGGAGTCGGGCGAGGAGAAGGTGATCCTCACGGCGCTGTGCGGCCACGGGAACTTCGACATGGCCTCCTACGACGCCTTCCTGCGCGGGGACCTGGTCGACTACGACTACCCGGAGGAGAAGGTGCGCCAGGCGATGGAGCGCATCCCCGTCGTCACCGGCTGAGCGTCACTCCACCACCCGCGCCTCGACCACCTGGTCCATCGCCGTCAGACCGTTGACCAGCAACTCCGCCTGGTCGTGGCCGACCAGAAACCGCAGCCGGGCCGAGCCGTCCTCGGGGATGATCTCGGTCAGCTCGGCCTGGGGGTCGAGTCGGTGCATTTGCTCCTGCACGTCGAGGAAGGCCGAGCTCGGCCGGACCGTCGCTTCGAGCTCCGCTCCGACCCTGCGCTCGCCGATCAGGCTGTCGACCGAGCGCAGCAGGAGCAGGACGACGATGGCGATGGCGGTGGTGATGGCCGCCCAGGCAATCTCCCCGCTTCCCGCCGCCATGCCCAGGGCAGCTGCGGCCCACAGACCAGCCGCCGTCGTCAGCCCTTTTACCAGCGGGCCGGACCGGAAGATGGCGCCGGCGCCGAGGAAACCGATGCCGCTCACGATCTGGGATGCCACCCGGCTCGTGTCTGCTGCCGGGAAGGCTTCGATCGAGAGGGCGGTGAACAGAGCGGAGCCCAGCCCGACCATGGCGTGAGTCCGGAGCCCGGCCGGTTTCCCGGTCGCCTCCCGCTCGAGCCCGAGCACTGCGGCCAGGCCGGCACCCGCCAGCATCCGGATGAGGAAGTCGAATAGGTCCATCGCTGTCCTTTCAGCTCTCGTCTACGGCGTCGGTGATCAACCTGGCGAGCAGGTCGACGTCTGCGGCGTCGTGGTACGCCCCTAAACCCACTCGCCAGCGGTCGCCCCGAAAGTCGGTGATCACGCCCGCCCCGTGGAGGCGTCGATACAGGCGCTCGGCATCGGGCCGCCGGAACGTGAGGAAGTGTCCCCGGCTGGTGATGTCGAGCGGTGGCATCAGGGTCTCGACGAGACTGGGGTCGAGGGCTTCCAGAAGCCGGGCCTGGAGCCCGCTCACGTGGCTGTGGATGTCGTCGACGGTCACCCCGTGCCGTTCTAGCCAGCCGAGCACGGCGTGCATCCGATAGATGCCGGAAGGGTCGGCGGTCGCTCCGGCGAAGCGCTGGCCATCAGGCGAATAGACGACCTCCCCGGGCCGTTCGGTGAGGGCACCGAATCCCGCCCACCAGCCCGTGTTGACCGGGCGGGGCTCAGCCGCCGATGGGACGTGGAGGAAACAGGCCCCTTCGCCGGCCATGGCGTACTTGTAACCGCCCGCCATGTAGAAGGAGCGGTCTGCGATGGGACTCAGGTCGGTGGGGACGGCCATGAAGCCGTGGTACCCGTCGACGACCACAGTTGGCGCCGACGGGAAGGAGGAAACCAGCGACGCCAGGTCGGGGACCACGTAGCCCGAGTCGAAATGGACATGGCTGAAGAACACCAGGTCGTGGCCGGTGTCCGCCCTCACGAGGCGCTCGGGGAACGTGGCGAAGGGCTGGGCCGGAACCCTGGTCGCAGTCGCCAGGCCCGCTTCCTCCCAGCGGGCCAGCTGACGCGAGAAGGAGTGGAACTCGGCGTCCGTCGTGAGGACGCTGAACGGTCGGGGCAGGTTGGAGGCGATGCGAACGATGAACTCATGGGTGTTGGGAGCGAACACCAGCGTCTCGGCGGTCGGCAGCCCGAGGATGTCCGCTACCAGGGTCTTCGTCTCCGGCAGCAGCACGCCGAAGATGTAGTCCCATTTGTCGTCCATGTAGCGGGCGGCGTCGTCCCAGGCTTGCTGGTGAGCATCGAAGGTGGCGTCGTGCCATGGGTGGTGGGAATGTGCGGCCGCATGCAGGCGGCCGGGGGCGGCCGCCAGGAACCGGGAGAACCAGCTCTTCACTGCTGATACCGGAAGCGCATCTGCTCCACGAGGTCAGGAGGAAGCTCGGGCCGGACCGACCGGGGCACCAGGAACGTGGGGACGACGAGGAGGTCGGGAAAGGCGCGGTTGCGCTCGGCGAGCTTGAGCAGGTACTTGGCGCCTGCCGACCCCCCTGTCCCGATCTTGGCGCCGATCATCCGCTGCACCATGAGGGCGTGGCGATATCGCCAGGTCGTGAAGCCTTCGTCGACGTCCATCAACTGCTCCAGGAGGCGGTAGGGCTCCTGGAGGGCGGGGTGGTCGCGGTATAGGGAGACGAACAGCGCGCCCTGGAAGGCCCGATACGACATGCGACGGGAGCCGGAGGCCACCATCTCGGCGTGACGCTCGGGATCGAAGGCTCCCTCGAACTGTTCCATGGTCTTGTCGAACGACCGCAGCTGATCGGCGCGCTCGTCTTCTCCCAGGTTGGGGTTGGAGGCGATGACCTGGCGGTCGGAGGCGAGCATGTCCCCGATGGCCGCCCGGTAGGCGTCCCAGAAGTCGAACGACTCGAGGAAAGGGGTTCTGGCCAGCCAGGCGTCCACGGCGTCGTGCAGCGAGAGCCGGTTCTCGGAGTCCTCGACCCGGCTTCGGTGGGGGCCGGAGAGGCGGTGGGTGTACGGGGCGCCCTCGAAGAGGAGCCGGTCTCGGGGGCGGACGCCCATGAGGTTCTCGATCAGCCTGAACTGCACCGACTGGAAACCCGAGGCCGGGACCAGATAATCGCGGAAGTCGAGAAAATCCATCGGAGTCATCGTCTCCAGCACGTCTATCTGGGTCAGCAGCAGGCGCTGGATCACCGAGATCCGCCGCAGCCGGGAGACGACCCGCCCGGTGTCGTACTCGTCGAACGTGGGTCCGGCGAACGCCGACATCACGTCCTCCAGCTCCCACAGGATCTGCTTGAACCACAGCTCGTAGGCCTGGTGGACGATGATGAACAGCATCTCGTCGTGGACCGTCTCCCCGTCTGCGGTGCTCGCCGGCGCCTGGGCGTCGAGCAGGCGGTCGAGCTGGAGGTAGTCGTGGTAGTAGAGCCCACCATGGTCCATCCAGTCACTGTAACTTCGGCCCATGTTGCGTCGTGAACCCCTCCCGACCCGTCTCAACATCGACCACCGCTTCCTCGGGGCACGCCTGGAGGAGGGCGCCGGCGATCGCGAGGCGGTGCGCACCGACGCCGGATCGTGGACCTACGGGGACGTGGACGACCTGGCTCGCGGCTACGGGGTGGCGCTCCGGGCACTCGGAGTGGCCCCGGAACAGCGGGTCCTGATCGCCCTCCCCGACGGACCCGAGTATGTCGGGGCCTTGTTCGGGATCCTGCGCATCGGGGCGGTCGGGGTCATGGTCAACCCCGACCTGGCGCCCGAGTCCCTGGCCGGCATCGTCGACCGGTCGCGTGCCCCCGTGGCGCTGGTGGCCGCCGACCACGTGCCCGCCTTCGCCGAAGCCCTGGACCGGGCCACATGGCAGCCGGATTTGTTGGTCGTCGGCGGGGAGGCGGCCGGCAGGAGGGCCCTGGCCGATGTGGGGATGTCGGGTCCCTGTCCCCGCTTCGACACCCATCGCGACGATCCGGCGCTGTGGCTGTTCTCGGGGGGCACCACAGGCGTCCCCAAGATCGTGCCCCAGACTCACCGTTCGTTCGCCAACACCACCGACCTGTACACGGCCGCCGTGGGCTACCGGACGGACGACGTGACCATGGCCGTTCCGAAGCTCTTCTTCGGATACGCCACCGGGGCCAACCTGTTCTTCCCGTTCTCCCGGGGCGCCACCAGCGTCCTGTTCGCGGCCCGCCCCACCCCGGACGTCCTCTTCGACCAGATCGCCCGGCACCGCCCGACGATCCTCGTCCACGTGCCGTCGGCGATCAACCAGATGCTCAACCATTCCGCCGCAGCCACCGCCGACCTGGCCGGCCTCCGCTTCGCAACCTCGGCCGGTGAGGCCCTCCCCGAAAGCCTCCACCGGGCCTGGCTCGATCGGTTCGGGATCGAGATCCTCGACGGCCTGGGCACCGCCGAGATGTGGCACATATTCGTCACCAACATGCCCGGGGCCGCCCGTCCCGGCACGCTGGGGACCGTCGTCCCCGGCTTCGAGATCGCCGTACGCGACGACGAGGGCGGCGACCTGCCTGCGGGAGAAGCGGGCCGGTTGTGGGTGCGGGGAGAGTCCCGCGCCCCGGGTTACTGGCAGGATGCCGACGCCACCGCCGCCACGTTCCGCGGCGAGTGGGTCGTGACCGGCGACCTGGTGTCGTGCGACCGTGACGGCTACGTCACCCACCACGGCCGGGCGGATGACGCCGTCAAGATCAAGGGCAAGTGGTTCAGTCCCCAGGAGCTGGAGGGGTGCTTGCTCGAGCACCCCGCCGTCGCCGAGGTGGCGGCGGTCCCGATCCCGGACGAAAGCGGTCTCCTGCTCCCGGTCGCCTTCGTCGTCACAGCGGGAGACGTCACAGACGAGGAACTGCGCCGGTGGGCCCTCGACCGGCTGGAGGCCTACAAGCATCCCCGCCGCATCGTCTTCCTGGACGAGCTGCCCCAGACCCATCTCGGCAAGGTCGATCGGGGCATGCTCCGCCGAATGTAAGTAGCTTCCCCCCATGCAGCAGCATCGACCCGAGCAACGGGAGGTGCCGCCGCCGGGGCAGACGGTGGAACTCCGGGTTCACGGCGTCGGGGGAGCCACCCCCGAGCAGCTGTTGGATGTGCCGGTCACCGAGCGCGTGGCGGGGGATCCCTCAGCCGGATTCTTCCGACCCTGGTTCGAGCCGGACCCGTCTCCCACCGGCGTGGTGAAGGAGGGATACACATGGGGCGGCCTGACCTCGGCCTCTCGCCTCCGCGCCCTGTGGGTCCTGCTGACGCCGTTCGCCCTGGCCAACCTGGCCGGCTGGATGGTGCGCCACGGTGGGCGGGCCGACGACCCCGACGAGCGCCCCCGCCAGCCGCTCGAATCGTTGGCGCTGGCACTGATCCGGCTGTTCGGGGTGGTGCTCACGGTCGCCTTCGTCGGCTATTTGGCGGTGGGGATGGTGGATCTCGTCTCGTATCAATGTGCCGGGCGTCCCACTTGCTCCGCCGGCAGGTGGTGGCTGTCGCCGTGGGAGAACCAGATCGTCGGTGGCCACATCGGCCGGGCGATCACGGTCGGGGCTCTGGCGGCGACCGCCGTGTCACTGGGCGTGGCCTGGCTGGCGCGGCTCAGCCAGCAGGCCATCCACGATCGTCGTCGCGTCGACTACACCGGCACGTCCGACCCCGCCTTCCGCCTCAACCTGCACCATTGGCGCCTGTGGACGTCTCCCCACGTGGCTCATCGTCTCGGGCTCACCCACACCGCGGCCGCTCTCGCCGCCATCGGGGTGACGGTGGCGTCGGTCTCGACCGAGATCGGCCTGGTCCGGGCGGGCGCCCTCATTCCCGTGGGTTGGGTGCTCCTGGCGGCGGCGGGTGTCCTGTCCCTCCGGCTGGACCGGATCCATGCGGTGATCCACCTCGCCCTCGCCGCCGCCGCGTTGCTCCATCTCGTGACAGCGATGGTCCTGGCCTCGACGGCGCCGGGCCTGGAGCCGCCGCTGGGTCCCGCCCCTGGGGGGCGAGTCGTCCCCGGGGTCCTGTTGCCGGTGTACCCCTTCCTCGCCCTCCTGGTGGGCGCGGCCGCGCTGATGCTGTGGCGCCGCCAGCGAGAGTCGTCGGTGAGAGTGGCACTGGTGGCTCCCGCCGAGCTTCTCCTCGCCTCCGGGATCGTGAACGCCTTCGGCTCGGGGGTCCTCATCCGCCTGGCCGACCTGCTGGGGACCCCCGTCTCCGTCTCCCAATACCCTCTCGACGCCTCGGTCCCCCAGCCGCCCATCGTCTATGCAGACGCAGTCGCCGACGCCGCTGTCATGACGGTCATCACCCTGGTGGTGCTCATGCTGACCCTGGTCGTCGTTTGGCTGCGGGCCGGAGCGGGGCCCGATTGTGACGAGCTCGCCGGGCGGTATGCCGATCGCGGCGGCCTCGACTGCGCGGACCCCGACGACCGGGCGTGGGCCCGCCGGGTAGGCCGGGCCGAAGTGGTCGCCGGCCTCACCGACCACGCTGCCTTCGTCCTGGCCATCGTCACGACGATCATGGTCGTGGTCACGGCGGTATCGGTGGCCCTGTCCGACGATCCCGGCGGCATGGGCCTGGGCAGCTGGGCCGACTTCCTGGCGGCTCCCGCCTCGGTCGTCCTGGGCGCCATTCCGCTCGGGGCGGTCTTCGCCATCTCCCGGCTCTACCGGAGCGCCGCCGCCCGACGCACCGTCGGGATTGTGTGGGACGTCGCCACCTTCTGGCCCCGCTGGTTCCATCCGTGGAGCCCGCCCGCCTACGGCGAGCGGGCCGTGCCCCAGCTGGGCGACCGCGTCACCGTCCTCACCGAGAGTGGCAACGTCGTGCTCTCTGCCCACTCCCAGGGCTCGGTGCTCGCCGTGGCCGCTGTCGTGCTCGCCGACGACGCCACCGTCCCCAAGGTGTCGCTGCTCACGCACGGCTCCCCCCTCACCCGGCTCTACTCCCGCTATTTCCCCGAGTACTGCTCGCCCGACCTCTATACCGCCGTCGCCGGGCGCCTCTCAGGGCGCTGGGTCAACCTCTGGCGGGCAACCGACTACATCGGGGGCCCGGTCGGAGCGCCCGGGGTGGAGGACCGCCAGGTCTTCGACCCGCC
>DATFFO010000288.1:0-2281 GCA_035250025.1 Acidimicrobiia bacterium | reverse complement strand
GAGTGGAGCGTCTCAAACCCCTCCTCGCCTTGTTGCTGGGCGCCGGTCTGATAGTGGCCGGGGTGGTGGGCCTGTCGCGGCTGACCATGGATACATCCCCTCCGTCGACGTCCGTCGGAGCGGCGCCATCTCCTTCAGGGGAGGGGTCCACGCCCGGCATCCAGTCCGACGGCCCGCCGAACGCCGAGGGCGGCACCCTCGCCGTGACCGGGACCGAGGCAGGAGCGCTGGTTCTCACCGGCACCGATCGAGACGCCATCACCGGCTACACCCTCAGCGGTCCCGACGGGCAGATCACCTTTGGCCGTCAGGAGACGGGTGAGGTGTTCATCGATCACCTCATATACAACGGGATGGACTTCTTCCTCGATCCGGGCGAATGCACTGTCACGGAGGGCGACCTGAACCCCGACGTGGGCGTTGTCGAGGCCCTCGTGTCCTGCCCGGAGATCACCGACCTGCGCCAAACCGCCACGCTGACCGTCCAGGGGTCGGTCGGGGTTGCCAGCACACTTCTATCCGAACGCGACGACCTGCCGGAGACCGGAGGGTCGGTGACCGTGAGCGGCGACCTGAGCCTGGACTTCGCCGTCGAGGACGCCTTCTGGGTCTCCTATGACACCCACACCATCACGGCCTTCCCGAATCCCGTCGGGCTCTACACCGAGGAAAAGGATGGCCAGGATTTCGCGGCGCTGGAGATCGACCAGAACGCCGACGGCTCGAGCCTCTGGGTGGGCCGGGTGGTCGAGGGCCCCAACACATTCGACGTTCCCGAGAACCGATGCCCCGTGGGCGCCGAGTCCCTGGGGGCTCTCTCGCCCAGTGTCGACCTGGCGCGCCTCACCATCGGCTGCACGGATCTCGCCGTCCCCGACTTGGGAACTATCAGTATCGAGGGGTCGGTGGTCGTCACCCACGAGTTGATCACGCTCCCTTGAACCGGTGCCGTCGCCGGTTCTTTGGACAGCGGGGAACGCCCCCGCCGAACTTCGGACGCCCACGAACGCCAGGCGTTCGCCACGCTCCAAAGAAGGGGGGAGGCGATCGCCACGCTCCAAAGGTGGGGTGGGTCAGATGATGGAGCGGTGGGTCTTGGGGTCGAACGCCTCGCGCAGGCCGATGCCGAGCAGGTAGAACGCCGCTGCCACCAGGGCGATGGCCCCCGCGCCCGAGATCATGATCCACCATGGTCGGGCGGCGATGCCGGCGAACAAGTGACTCCAGGTGATGCCGTCGTAGACCATCTGACCGAATCCGATCGTGTCACCCACGGCGGCGTCGTACGAGAGGAAAGCCTCGGCCACGACGGCGCCGGTAACCCCGATCATCATCTGCACGGCGGCCTGGGGAACCAGGTGAGGAAGGACATGACGTGTCACCAGCCACGGCCCGCCGCCGCCCGCCACCCGGGCGGCATCGATGAACGGCTTCACCATCACCGACATCGCCGCCGCCCGCACGGCGGCGGTCGCCGGGCCGAGGGCGTAGAGCACTCCGAAGGTCACGCCCACCTCGATCGAGCCGAACGACTCGTCGGGTCGTCCCACCCCGAGGACCAGCACGGCCAAGAGCGGCGGAAGCAGGACCATGGCGTCGCCGACATGGCTGATGATGCCGTCGACCCAACCCCGGCGGTAGGCGGCCACGGCTCCTAGGGCCAGCGACAACATGCCGATTGCAGCTCCGGCCGTCATTGCCACCGTCATCGTGGGCCGGGCAGCTGCAGTCAGGATCGACACCACGTCCCTGCCCCGGCTGTCGGTTCCCAGCCAATGGCGTCCCGATGGACCCGACGGATGCTGGAGGGTCTGGTCGTATCCGAACTGCGGGTCATAGACGCCGGGGTTCTGCCAGACGAATTCCTGCAAGAAGAAGTGCCCCGGGATGAAGAGCAGGAAGGCGCCTAGGAGGATGAGGCCGAGGAGCACCTTCTTGTTGGTGAGGATGACGCGCCATTGCGGCCGGCGACCGACATCGACCTCGATGTCGACGGCAACCGTCATACCGATGCCCCCCGCAGCCGGGGGTCGAGGATGGCGATCACGAGATCGGATGCAATCCGCAGCATGACGCCGAGGACGCCGAGGATGACCAGGATCCCCATCACCGCCGGTATGTCCTGGTTGATCAGGGAAGCGAAGAACTGGGTCGCCATGCCCTGCAATTCCATCTCCGACTCGATGATGATCATGCCGGCGAGGATCGTGGGCACGGTCAGGAAGGACGCGGACACCGTCGGCGCCATGGCGTTGCGGGCGATGTGGACATCGCGTATCTC
>DATFFO010000287.1:0-23959 GCA_035250025.1 Acidimicrobiia bacterium | reverse complement strand
GGCGAACCGGTCGTGGTGGGCTGGGAGCTGGTCGACGACGAGTACGTGGCCACATTCGTCGACGACGGGTGAGGCTCGCTTCGCTCGCCGTTCTACGTTCTGGGTGGGACGGAAGACGGAAGACGGAAGACGACGGACTGGCGATCTGCGGAGCTTCTTTGGACCGTGGGGAACGCCCCTTGCCTTCTCTGGACCGTGAGGAACGAATAGCGTGAGCCACCGTCCAAAAAAGCGCCGGGCCGTTCCCCCTCATCCAAAGAATCTACGCGGGGCCGGGTTTGCCTTCGCTGCAATCGCCGGGCCGCAATCCGCTCGCCGCGCCAGCATACGAGTTGCGCTCAGCCCGCGGTTGTCGTCTCCGTGACCGTGGTGTCCGTGGTCGATTCCACCGTGGTCTCGGTGGCCGTCTCTTCGGTCGACTCCTCCTCGGTCTCCGGCGCCCGGGCCTGGATCACGGCGAAGACGATGATGACAACGGTGGCGATTCCGGCCACAGCCACCATCAACTCGCCCCGGGTGACACGCATCGTCGGACGACTGGCCGACATGGCGCCGATACCGAGGATGCTGGCGGCGGCGAAGATGGCGAGGACGGCGGCTCCTCCGCCGGCCATCTCGTTGGAACGGATGAAGGTGATTCCGAGCGGGAGGACGAGCAGGCCGAGGAGCAAGAGTGCCGCCACCGGAATGCTGACGGCGGCAGAGAGCCTTCCGCGCACGTCGGCGATTTCGGCTGCGGCGTCCTCGTCGACGGTGGCGGGAACACCCACCACCTGGACGACCACAGCGGTCAGCCATCCGAGCACGCCCCCACCGAGCAGGACGACGACGATGGCCGGGATCACCCGCATCAGTGCCATGCCCTCGGCGCCCTCGATCGGCTCCGAGAAGGCCGAGACCATCACCGCCCCGGCCGCGACGCCGAGTACCAGCCCGAGACCGGCCCCCATCAGCACGGTGATCGCCCAGCGGCCCTCGAGACGCGCCCCCCGGTCGACCCAGCCGGCGGCGGCCCGGCTGAGAGTGGCAACGATGATCCCGAAGAGCACGGAGAGGAGCGTTGTCGCCAGGATGAGGCGTGACGTCGTCACCTCAACCGCCGGCGTCAGGGCGCCCTCCTCGCCGGCCAGCGACGCAGCCGAGAGCAGCCAGGTGGAGCCGAAGACGAAGCCGAGCAAGCCGAGAACCCCCCCGGTCCAGGCGCCGATCTTGCCGCCCAGACGAAGGCGCTCACCCAGGGCGAGGGGCTCGATGGGTTCCTCTGGCTCCTCCACCACTACGGCGGCGGCAACCGGCACACCAACCGGCTCGGCCGGCGGCGGGCTCGGGGCCGGTGCCGCCTCTGGTGCAGGCGTCGGTTCGGATTCGGCGGGGGCAGGCGCGGCTTCGGCCTCGGCGGGCGGCGACTCGGCGGGGGCAGCCGTGGCTACCGGTGCTCCACCAGCCCAACCGGCGAGGACGTCGTCGAAGGATGCGCCAGATGCCGTGGCCCAGGCCCGAGCGGAGCGCTCGACGATCGGCTGGGGAACGCCCATCGCCTGGGCGGCGGCGGCCAACTGGTCACTCATCTGCTCGCGAGCTTAGAGGCTCCGGAAATGGGTCCGCGAATACGCCCCCGGGGCCGAGTTGTCCCTCATGCCCGGTCGCTGGGAGCGGCGTCGGCGGAGGATTCTTCAGCCGTCGAACCGTCCTGGCGACGTTGCTTGGCGCGTCGCTCGGCCCAGCGCATCAAGAGGATCACGGCGACCGCTGGCACCACGAAGACACCGATCTCGTCGACGCCGCCGTAGTGCGCAAGGATCGATGCCACGCCTCCAGCATGACCCATGCCGCCGGCCTCGGCAACACGGAGGCCCTTCTGGTGAACCGGATCAGCGCCCGATGATCTCGGCTACCAGCTCGGGGTGCGTCCACGGCAGTTCGTGATGGCCGCCGGCCACCTCGACCACCTCGGCGTCGCGGACATCCGCCGCCAGGCCGTACTGCCAGGCAGGGGGCACCAGCTGGTCCCGCGTGGGGATGACGACAGTCGCCGGTACCCGGAGTTGGGCGATCCAGTCGCGGGAATCGAAGCGGAGCATGGCGAAGGCGGCCTGGGCTCCGGCGTCGGGGTCACGGCGATGGGTCTCTTCCCACAGCCACCGGGCGTGGTGCGGCTCGACGGCCGCCGTGGCCAAGAGATAGAGCGAACGCACCTCAGGCGTCCCGGAACCGGTGAGCCGCTCCCACGCTCGCGTCATCGTGAGGCCGATCATTCGCGCCCACCGCCACAGAGGCGGATGGTGGGAGAAGGTAGCGATCAGCACCAGCCGCTCGATCCGGGTCGGATGCCGGTAGGCCAGCGCCTGGGCGATGGTTCCTCCCATCGAGTAGCCGGCCACCGTGGCGGTGCCTATGTCGAGGGCATCGAGGATGGCGGCGACCTCATCGGCTTCCTCGGCGACCTCGAAGCGCCCCCGGCTCTGGGGTGAGAGACCGTGCCCCCGGTTGTCGACGAGGATGACCCGATGGTCCTCGGCCAGGATCCGACCGACCTGGTACCACTCCGCCAGCGACGAGCCGGCCAGTCCGTGGATCAGCACCACGGCAGGAGCGTCGCGCGGCCCCGCCTCCCGCACCAGGAACTCGTTGTCACCCACGAACACCGTCCGCCCGCCGATCCGCCAGGGATGCACCTGGCCGGGCGAGAACGTCGGCGCCACCACCGGACCGAACAGGCGCCAGCCCAGGGCGGCGATCGCCAGCCGCCGGATCCACTTCATCCCAGAGGCCCCACGGTGAAGATGTGCTCGGTCACCGGCACCCCGCCGACGAGGTGCTCGTCGATGATCCGGTCCATCACTTCGATCGTCACGTGGTGGTACCAGGTCCCCTCCGGGTACACCACGCAGATGGGGCCGGACTCACAGATCCGCAGGCAGTCGACCTTGCTACGCAGCACCCGTCCGCCGCCGGGTGCCTGAGCCGTGGCGGCAACGGTGTAGTCGTTCTGCCACTTGGGAGGGGCGCTGGCCAGGCCGAGCGCCTTGAGCCGGGCCTTGAGGTGCGTCCACACGGCGTGGGTCTGCTCGACCGGGGCACATTTGGGAGTGGTCTGGTCGGCGCAGAGGAAGATGTGGCGCTCGACGGTTGGTATCGAGAGTGCTCGGGCGATGTTGTCCAACCGCTCCAGGGAATCCATGAAACGCCAACGGTAGTGACGGGACCAACTCATCAGATCGGGCACCCCGCCCGAATAGCCAACGAACATTGGCACTCCTAACCTCTTTCGTTCCCATGACCGACGACACCACATGGCTCACCCCGGACGCCCACGCCAAGCTCCAGGCCGAACTCGAAACTCTCAAGTCGGACGGACGGGCCGAGATCGAGGCGCGCATCGCCGAGGCCCGCTCCCACGGTGACCTTCGGGAGAACGCCGACTATGACGCCGCCAAGAACGACCAGGGGCTGATGGAGGCTCGGATCCGCCAGATCGAGGCCCTCCTCCACACCGCCGAGGTACGCCAGGCGGTGGACGACGGCACGGTCCAGATCGGAAGCCTGGTGACGGTCGTGGACGACGACGGCGACGAGATGCGCTACCTGGTAGCCACCCACGAGAACAAGGTCGCCGGCCTCCTGCTCGCCTCTCCGGACGGGCCCCTCGGTGCCGCCCTGATCGGTGCCCGGGTCGGCGACACGGTCACCTATTCGGCGCCCGGGGGAGACTTCTCGGTGAGGATCACCGCCACCGGTCCCTACCGGGACTGAAACGCCCCGACGACTGCGGCGGCAGCTTCGATCGACTCGAGGGTGATCGGATCGAGCACCAATTGGACGTGGCCGATGCCGAGCGCCTCCACCTCGCCCAGGCGTTCAGCAAGTTCCTGTGGTGTTCCCCGCCAGGGATTGTCGCCGCGGCTGGTGGCTCGGGCGGGGCCGAACTGCATGAGCAGGGCGGCGCTCTTCTCGAGCGTTGCCGGGTCGCGACCGGCTTGGACGCATGCCCGATCGATGGCAGCCGCCAGCTTGCGCAGCCGATCGACATCGTTCCCGAAGCTGCGGAACCAGGTGTTCCAACCGTCCACCCACGGCAGGGTGAGCGAGAGCATGCGCGGGCGGTTGGAGCCGACGATGATCGGCGGGACACCGAAGCGCGACCGGGGCCGGATCACGCACTCCTCCAGCGTCACGAACTCGCTGCGGTGGGTCACCGTTTCGCCCGCCAGCAGCCGGCGGATGACACCCATCGAATCGGCGAACCGGTCGACGCGGCGGGAGTAGGGCAGCCCGAAGGCGGCGAACTCCGTCTGGTTCCACCCGGCGCCGACACCGAAGATCAAGCGGCCACCGGAGATCTCCTGGACCGCGGCCACCTGTTTGGCGAGGAGGGCCGGATTGTGAAAGGGAAGGGCGGCAACCAGAGGCCCGATGGCGACTGTGTCGGTGACGGCCGCCAGGCCGGCGAGCACTGTCCACGCCTCCCACGGCCCCACTACCTCGTCGGGGTGGCGGTACAGGAGATGATCGCCCACCCAGATCGAATCGAGGCCCGCCGCCTCGGCGGCCGCTGCCATCGACTTCAGTTCGGGCCAGCGGACGACCCTCTCCACCTCGGGAAGCTGCACACCGATGCGCATGACAACGGAGGCTACCGGCGCCGGGGATCACCGCTTGGCGGCAAGTGCTGTCCCCGGCGGGGGCGCCGCCCGTAATCTGGCGCGGTCGTGAAGCTCCGCATCCTCCACCCCCGCCAGCTCGCCCGCGATCTGCTTCGCGCCGCCCGCCGCGACCGGGAAGAAGTCGAGGAATACCTCGACTCCCGGCCTGAGGAGTGGGAAGCATTGGTGGAGTCGGCCCCCGGCGATGCCGCCGACGTCCTCGAAGAGCTTTCCGAGGAGGCCGCCATCGAGCTCCTGGCAGACCTCGACCCCGACAGCGCCGCCGAAATCCTGGAGGAGATCTCTCCCGAGCTCGCGGCCGAGATCATCGAGGAGCTTCCGGTCGGCAACGCCGCCGCTGCCCTCGACTTCATGGATCCCTCCGACGCAGCCGACCTCATCGGCGAACTCGACGACGAGACCGCCGAGGCAGTGCTCACGGCGATGGGAGATGATGAAGCCGAGGCGGTGCGCCGCCTGCTGGTTTACCCGGCGGACTCGGCGGGTGGCCTCATGAGCCAGGAAATCGCCGCCCTACCCATCGGCCTGACCAGCGGAGAGGCCATCGAGCGCATCCGGCATCTCAGCGACGAGCTGGAGGATCTCTCCTATGTCTATGTGGTCGACGACGATGACCGCCTCAAGGGCGTCGTATCGTTCCGCGACCTCGTATTCGGGCGGCCCGGCTCCGGCCTGGAAGAAGTGATGGTCCCCAATCCGGTGTCGGTCACCGCCTTCGCCGACCGCGAGGAGGTGGCCGAACTGGTTCAGCGCTATCACCTGTTCGGCATACCCGTCACCGACGACAACGGCCGCCTGCTCGGAATGGTGACTACCGACGCTGTGCTCGAGGCAGTTCAGGAGGAGGCGTCGGAGGACTTCGCCACGGCCGTCGGCGCCTCGGCCGAGGAGACGGTCTACTCGGACGTCTTCCGCTCCGCCCGGATGCGCTCGCCGTGGCTCCTCATCAACCTGCTCCTATCGTTGGGAGTGGCCTTCGTGATCGAGAACCAGACGGGGATCATCTCCCGGGTGCCGGTCCTGGCAGCCCTCATGCCCGTCGTCGCCCTGCTGGGGGGCAATGCCGGCTCCCAGAGCCTGGCCGTCGTGATCCGGTCGCTCGCCGCCGACGACGTTCCCCTGTCCCGGGTGGCCGGAATCCTCGGTCGCCAGCTCCGCATCGGCGCCCTGGTCGGGCTACTGGTGGCGACCGCCGCCGGGGGTCTCACGTACCTGCTCATCGGCACCGGCTTCTTCGAAGGAGCCGGCTCCCACCCCATCGGTGTGGCGATGGTGGTGGCGGTGGCGGCGCTGGCAAACCTGACGATCGCCACCTCGGTGGGCACGGCCATCCCCCTCCTGCTGCGCCGCCTCGGCCTCGACCCGGCGCTGGCCTCGTCGATCTTCCTCACCTTCATCACCGACCTGGTCGGCTTCGGTGGATTCCTGGTGGTGGCGGCGCTGCTGCTGTGAGGAGTCAGGATCCGATCACGAAGTCGTCGAAGTCGCCCATCGGGCCCTGGAACTGCACCTGACTGCGGTCGATGAGGCTGACCAGGTGATGATCTTCTATGGCCTGCAGCTCATCGGCGGTGCGGTCGGCTTCGTCCTTGAGGGCGGCGTCGAGAGCCACCCTGTCGTCGAAGAGCTCAACCCCGGACACGGCCGACTCCTCCTCGAGGAGGTCGCCGAGGAAGTTCTCGATGCTCACGTCGCTGTATTCGCCGGGTGGAACGAGGATGTAGAGGGTCTCACCCTCTTCTGTCGACAGGCGCGAGATGATCTCGTGGCTCTCGATGGCATCGGCCGGCTCCGCCGTCGTCGAGGGGGAATCGGTGCCATCCGTCGACGTGGTATCGGTGCCAGAGGTGCCGCCACTCGCCGAGGTGGTGGTTGTCGTAAGTTGCGAAGCGTCGGCCGTGGTCGTCGTGATGTCGGCGTCTTCGCTGTTGCAGGCCACGAGCGCCGCCGCCAGGACCGAAGCCAGCAAAATCATCCTGAGTGGTTTCATGGGAGATCCTCCTCCTGTCGTTCCCCTCAACGACACCGAGCGGCCTTCGGTTCCCGAAAGGGCGAGGCCCACGAGTCCCAGGGATCAAGTAGCCTGTCGGACGTATGGGGAGAAGGGTACTGGCGATCGGGATCTTATTGATCGGCGTCCTCACAGCCAGCGCCGCCTGGGCTGTGCTGCCCGCCGCCCTCGATTCCTCCATCATGTGCCCGCCAGTGACGATGGACGATCTGCTGGAGGACGAGACCACCACCACCACGTCTCCCACGACCACGTCCTCCACGACCACGTCCTCCACGACCACGTCTTCCACCACGACCACGTCGACTACGACCCCGTCGACCACGACCTCGTCCACGACGACCAGCGCCCCCCCGGATACCACGACCCCGGACACCTCCACGCCCGACACCACGGCGCCGGACACCACCACATCGACCGCGCCCCCCACCACTTCCACCACGGTGGAGAAGCCGGCGAAGACAACGACAACCGTCCCTCCGACCACCACCACCACTCTCCCCCCTTGCGATGAGGAATTCGTCTACCCGCTGGTGTTTCCGATCCTGGGGGCGGGAGGGATCGGCTCGCCTTTCGGCGCCCCCCGGGATGGGGGCCGGCGTCTGCATGCCGGGAACGACCTGTTCGCTCCTCACCTCCAGCCGGTCATCGCCGCCGCCGACGGCGTGGTGTCGCGCATCGGCGGCGACGAGGGCATCTCCGGCAATCGCGTCTACCTACGCCACACGGACGGTTGGTCCACGCTCTACATCCATCTGAACAACGACACTGCCGGGACCGACGACGGGAATGGGCGGGGGGTGCGATTCGACCTGGAGGAAGGCGACGCCGTCGCCGCCGGCCAGGTCATCGGGTGGATCGGCGACTCCGGCAACGCCGAGGGGACGGTCCACCACCTCCATTTCGAGTTGCGCGACCCCGAGGGCGACCCGGTAGACCCCGAGGCGAGCTTGAGGGCCGCCGAGGTGATGGCCATCGAGGACATGGACCTGGAGTTCTCGGGACCCTTCGCCGACCGCCCCTGGGCCGACGACGGCGTCGACCCGATGCAACTGCTCCTCTCGCGAGGGGCGCCGGTTTGGTGTGACGACAACGGGGCTCTTGCCTGTCCCGACGAGCCCGCCGACGCCGCCAGCGTCGCCGTCTGGCTGGCACCCCTCATCGGCCACGTCAGCCTGGACCCCGCCCCGGTCGACGGACCCGCTGCCCTCGACTGCTCGGATGCCCGCTCATGCCTCGAAGGGGTGGAGGTCGGCGGCGACTGCGCCGAGGAGTGCGCCCCCGCTACCGTCACTCGGGCCGAGCTGATGAGGGCCTTCGCCTGGGACCGTCTCCGCGATGCCCACAAGAGCCGCGGTTTCCTTCTGGCGCAGTCGGTGCCCGACACGCCCTGGGCGACGCCGGTGCCTGCGCCACCGCAGCACCCTCACGAGCTCCCCATGCGCCAGGTGATGGCGATGTTCGGCCCCACCGCCTGTCACTCCCCTGGCGAGATCGACGAACCGCTGACGCGGGCGGAGGCGGCCGGGTGGATCGTCGACTACCTGGGTTGGGCCGGCAGCGATGCCTGCCGAACCGTGGTCTCCGCCACCGCCTCGGCCACCCGCTGACGCAACCGGGCGGTGACAGGCCCGGGGCCGACGGTCCGATCGCCGACGGCCACCACCGGCGTCACCTCCTTGAGAGTGGACATGGCGAACACCTCGTCGGCGGCGAGCAAGTCATCGATGCCGGCCACCACCTCCTCGAGCGGGGCCAGTTCCATCACCACCCGCCGTGTGATCGACTCCAGGATTCCCAGGTCGAGGGAAGGCGTCCGCAACACCCCGCCACTCACCCAGCCGACAGAGAAGGTCGGTCCTTCCAGCACCACGCCTGCGTCGCCGACCAGGACGGCGTCGTCGAACCCGGCGGCGGCGGCGCGGCGGGAAGCCGCCAGGTTGGGGGCGTAGGAGATCGACTTGACTCCCGCCAGCTCCCAGGGCCGACCGGCGGGATGCCAGGGGGCCGCAACCGGTAGGAGCCGCAGCGCTCCCAGCGCTGGCGGGAGCGGATGGGACATGACGATGCATCTCCCTGCTCCGCCGGCTCCCGGTATGGCCGGGCCACGGGTGAGGACGATACGGACTACACAGTCTCCCCTTCCCGCCACGACCTGAGAGGTCCACTCCTCGAGCAGGCGACGCTCCGGCACCTCCATTCCGAGGGCGGATGCACTGAACTGGAGCCGATCGAGATGATCCGCCAGCCGGAACGGGCTGCCGGCGTAGACGCGTATGGCCTCGAAACACCCGTCGCCGCGGAGCACGGCGGAGTCGCTTGCCGCCAGGGCATGGCCCGGCTGGCCATCGATCAGACACACGAGGGCGTCGTTCACCGGGTGTCCGAGTCCCGGAACCGGTTTGTGATGGGCAGACGCCGATCCTTGCCGAAGGCCTTGACGCTGATCTTGACTCCCGGGGCGCTCTGGCGGCGCTTGTATTCGGAGCGATCGACGAGGCGGAGGATGCGCTCGACCAGCGCCCGGTCGAACCCGTCGGCAACGATCTCGGACAGGCTCATGTCCTCCTCGATGTAGCGATCCAGGATCGAGTCGAGGATGTCGTACGGCGGGAGCGAGTCGGAGTCCTTCTGGTCGGGACGGAGTTCCGCCGACGGGGGCTTCTCGATCGTGTTGCGGGGGATGACCTCACCCTGGGCGTTACGCCAGTTGGCCAGGTCGTACACCGTGGTCTTCATCACGTCCTTGAGGACGGCATACCCTCCGACCATGTCGCCGTAGAGGGTGGCGTAGCCGACCGCCATCTCGGACTTGTTGCCCGTCGCCACCACCATCGGGCCGTGCCTATTGGAGAGGGCCATCAGGATCGCCCCGCGAATCCGGGCCTGGAGGTTCTCCTCGGTCACCCCGGGCTCGCCGTCGGAGATGAATGGTTCCAGGACCCCGAGGTATGCCGAGAAAACGTCGTCCATGGGGACCAGGTCGAAACGGATGTCGAGGTTCTCCGCCAATGACCGGGCATCGTCGATCGAGTGCTGGGAGCTGTAGCGAGACGGCATGGCCAGACCCCAGACGTTTCCGGGTCCGAGGGCGTCGGCGGCGATGACAGCGGTCAACGCAGAGTCGATGCCTCCGGACAACCCGAGCACGACGGAGTCGAATCCATTCTTGCGCACGTAGTCTCCCAAGCCGGTCACGAGGGCGGCGTAGATCTCCGCCGTCGCCTCCAGGAGGGGGGCGATCTCGCCGGTTGCCACCGGTTCTCCGGCGAGGGCAACGTCGACCACGAACATGTCCTCGGCGAACTGGGGGGACCGATGAATCACGGACCCATCGGCGGCCAGGACCACGCTGGCGCCATCAAAGACAAGCTCGTCCTGACCGCCGACCAGGTTGAGATAGACCACCGGGACCCCGGCGGCCCGTGCCCGTGCTGCCAGCATCTCCTCGCGTTCGGTGGCCTTGCCCTGGTGGAACGGCGAGGCGTTGATGTTCAGGAGAATGGCCGCCCCGGCCCGCGCCTGGTCGGACGGGGGGCCGTCGGGCAGCCAGATGTCCTCGCAGATGGAGACACCGGCCGCGTAGCCGGACACCTCCCAGGTCCGATCGGCTTCGGTGCCAGGGACGAAGTAGCGGTCTTCGTCGAATACCCCGTAGTTCGGCAGCAACACCTTGTGATAGATGCCCACGACGTCTCCGTCGCGCAGGACGGCGGCGGCGTTGGCGACCCGCCTCTCCCCGGCATCGGCGGCGGCGCGATCGGCGGGTGAGGCGTGATCGACGAACCCGACCACTGTCGTGACCCGTCCCGAGCGGCGACCCAGCCGGCGGACGGCGTCGATGCCGGCATTCACAAAGCTCTGGCGGAGAACCAGGTCCTCCGGCGGGTATCCGGACACGGCGAGCTCAGGCAGAAGGAGGACGTCGGCATCCTGACTCTCGGCCCAATCCATTGCCTCGGCAATCCGCTTTTCGTTGGCAGCGAGATCGCCGACTACGAGATTCAGCTGGGCTCCGGCGACGCGCATCGGCACCACCCGAGGATAGATGGTGGCCCATGGCCACCTCGCCGCCCCGTGGAGGTGAGGCGCTGCGCGAAGATGTCATCTCCTCGATGAGCCCCTCCGACCTTCCGCCTTTCGACCCCGCCGCCAGGCTCCGTCTGGAGGCCGTGGGCTGGCTCGACGACGAGCGGGCGCGCCGGCCCCTACGCACCGTCTG
Organism: Acidimicrobiia bacterium; assembly: GCA_035250025.1. Classification (GTDB taxonomy): domain Bacteria; phylum Actinomycetota; class Acidimicrobiia; order Spongiisociales; family ZC4RG35; genus DATFFO01. Next base: position 13,062 of record DATFFO010000287.1, on the reverse strand, counting down.
GTCGGGCCCTGATCCCGACGGCGCCCTGGACCGGCTGCTCGTTTATCTCGAGAGCGTCCCACCGGGTATGAGCCCGCTGGATGATCCGCAGACCGCATTACGCCTGGCGTCGCTGGCCGGGGCCAGCCGCGAGCTGATGCGCCAGCTGACCCGTCACCCGACGTGGCTCTTCGCCCCCGATCCCGACGACCTCCTCAGCGTGTCGCGGTCGACCCTGGCGGCGGTGGCGGGTGACGACCTGGGCGGCGTCATCGACGTCGCCGAGGGCGGCCGACGCCTGTCCGACATGGCCGACGCCGTGGTCGCGGAGATTCTGGCTCAGGAGGCGACACCGGACTGTCCGCCGCTGGCGGTGATGGCGTTCGGGAAGTGGGGCGGACGAGAGCTCAATTACTGGTCCGACATCGACCTGACCTTCGTGTTCACCGGGGACTCCGGAGATGCTCGGCCGGCGGGGAAGGTCGCATCCGCGGTGATGCGTCGCCTCGGCGACGGCGGGATAGACGGTGCGATCCTGCGTGCCGACGCCGATCTTCGCCCCGAGGGAGGACGCGGACCGCTGGCGCGCTCCCTGACGGCTTATCGCAGCTACTACGAGCGCTGGGCCGAGCCGTGGGAGTTCCAGGCACTTCTCAAGGTTCGCCATGCCGCCGGCGACCCCGACGTCGGGAAGGAATTCACGGATCTAGTGAACGAGGTGCTGTGGCCGGAGACCGTCGACCCGGAAGCCATACGTTCGCTCCGCACCCTCAAGGCGCGCGTCGAGGAACAGGCCGACTCCGACGACATCAAGCGGGCACCGGGGGGCATCCGTGATGTCGAATTCGCCCTCCAGATGCTGCAGTTGGTCCACGGCCGATTCGATCCCGAGCTCCGTCAGACGTCGACCCTGGACCTCATCGCCGCCCTCGTCGACGGGGGCTACGTCCCGGCCGACGAGGCCGATGCCCTCTCCGACGCATATCGCTGGCTGCGCGACGCCGAGCACCGCGTGCAGCTGTGGGACCTGCGTCCCACCCATCTCCTTCCTGCTGCCGACGGCGACCGCGACCGTCTCGCCCGGGCGATGGGTTATCGGGACGCGTCGGCCGGCTCTGCCCGCGACCTGTTCGAGGCCGACCTGGTGGCACACCGGTCACGGGTGCGACGTATCCACGAGCACCTCTATTTCCGGCCCCTGCTCGAGGCGTTCGCCGCCACGCCGGCCACCGGACTCAGTCGGGCGGGCGCCGAGCGGCGATTGGCCGCCCTCGGATTCCGCGACATAGAGGGGGCCGTCCGCACCTTCGAAGCCCTCACCACCGGCCTCTCACGCCGGAGCCGCCTCATGCAACAGATGCTGCCCCTGATCCTCGATTGGCTGGCCGACTCGCCGAATCCTGACCTGGGGCTCGACCAGCTGTGGCTGCTGGCCGGGAACATGCCCGACCACGCCGAGCTGATCACCACCCTCCACGACCGCCCGGTGGTGGGGCGTCGCCTGTGCTTTCTTCTCGGCAGCAGCCGGCTCCTCGGTGACTACATCGACAGAATTCCCGAGTTCGTGCCCCGTCTGGCCGATGACCGGACCCTGCGCGACCTGAAACATCGGGACGAGTTGGAGCAGCGGCTCCGACGCAGGATGGATTCCCGGAGCGGGGACGACAGGACTGCCACCGTTCGCCGGTTTTCCCGTCGCCAGCTCTTGAGAGTTGCCGCCCGCGACCTGTTGGGCATGGCCGAGGTCGACCAGACGATGGCCGACCTGACGACGGCGGCAGACGTGGCCGTGGCGGCGGCGACCGGCCTCGCCGGGGGGAGCAACGGCTTCGCGGTTGTCGCCATGGGCCGGTGGGGCGGGCGGGAGCTCTCCTACGGTTCCGACCTCGACCTGATCTACGTGTACGACTCCCCGCAAACGGCCGAATCGGCGATGCAGGTAGCGATCGAGCTGCGGCGCATCTTGTCCCAACCGGGTTCCGAACGAGCGGCCTGGGAGCTCGATGCCAACCTGCGCCCCGAGGGGCGTTCCGGCCCCCTCGTCAGGTCGCTGGCCTCATATGCCGCCTACTACGAGCGGTGGGCGCAGACATGGGAGTTCCAGGCGCTCGTTAAAGGGCGCCCGGTGGCGGGAGACGCCGGGCTGGGTGGCGCCTTCATGGCAATGATCGAACCCCACGTGTGGCGCCAACCGCTGCCGGGCTCCAGCGCCGTCGACATCCGACGGATGAAGGCCCGGGTCGAACAGGAGCGCATTCCGGCCGGCGAGGACCGTGATTTCCATCTCAAGTTGGGACCGGGGGCGCTGGTCGACATCGAGTTCCTGGTCCAATTGCTCCAGTTGCAGTCCGGCGGACATGACCGGGCGCTGCGTGTAACAGGCACTTTGGAGGCCCTGGCCCCCCTGACGGCGGGCGGAGTCCTTTCCCCCGATGAGGCGGACGCCCTGGCGGAGTCCTACCGGTTCTGCACGATGGCGCGCAACCGGCTCTTCCTGCAGGCCGGAAGGCCCATCGATTCGCTCCCGTCCGACCCTGCCCAGGAGGGACGTCTGGCCCACTCCCTCGACTACGCCCGGAGAGGTGACCTGCGCGAGGAGTTCCGACGGGTGACGCGCCGCGCCCGGCAAGTGTTCGCCGACCGCTTCTACGACTGAAGCGGCTTCGGACGTTCGCCGTGCATCCGCCAACGACCAGCGTCGGTCCAGGCACACTGAAGGGACCACCTCTTCAGCCACCTGGGATGGAACTCCGCCGCCAACTAATCTGTCGCCCGTGATTCCCCCACAGGAACTGCGGGGGATGGTCGCGGAAGTGCTTCCCACCATCACCGAGCTACGCCGCGCCATCCACCGACACCCAGAGCTCTCCTTCCAGGAGTTCGCCACCACGGAGAGGGTGGCCACTGTGCTTCGTCACGGTGGCCTCGACCCCAAGATCCGTGACTCAGGGACCGGCCTCGTCGTCGAATTGGGGTACGGAGAACGGATCGTCGGCTTCCGTGCAGATCTCGACGCCCTGCCCATATCCGAGCCGGCGGACAACCCGCATGCCTCCCAGGTGCGGGGGGTAATGCACGCCTGCGGCCACGATGCCCACACCGCGATCGCCGCCGGCATCGCCCTCACGCTGGCACGGCTCCCCCTCCCGGGCCGGGTCAGGTTCCTGTTCCAGCCCGGGGAAGAGGTCTTTCCGGGCGGGGCCCTCGAGATGGTGCACGACGGTGCCATCGACGACCTCTCATCGATCCTCGCCTTCCACGTTGATCCGACCCTCGAGGCAGGCACCGTCGGCCTCCGCACCGGGCCTATCACCGGCTCCGCCGACCGCTTCACGATCACCCTGGAAGGTCCCGGAGGCCATACGGCCCGGCCCCACCGCACCGTAGACCTCGTCTACGCCGCCGGGCGACTCGTCACCGAGCTCCCCGCTTTGATCGACCGTCTCGTCGATGCCCGCCGCCCGGTTGCAGTCGTGTTCGGCCGAATCCACGGAGGGGCGGTCGAGAACGTCATCCCCACCACCGTCGAGCTGGGAGGCACGGTCCGCACCCTCGACCGTGGTCTGTGGGACGAGATCCCCGCTCTGATCACCGACCTCGCCGCTCAGATAGTGAAGCCGACCGGGGCCCGGGCGTCGGTCACCTACATCCGGGGCGTGCCTCCGGTGGTCAACGACCCGGAGGTGATCGACACTGCCCGGCTGGCCACGATGGACATCCTTGGCGTGGGCGCGGTGGTCCCCACCCCGACCAGCATGGGGGCAGAGGACTTCTCCCAGTATCTCGACCGGGTCCCCGGCGCCCTGCTCCGTCTCGGCTGTCTCACCGACATCGGCCCGGTCGACCTTCATTCGGCGTCGTTCGTGTTCAACGAAGCCGCCCTCGACGCCGGTGTGACCGCCGGGGTCGCCACGCTCCTGCGCCTCCTCGACAGCCGGGCGACCTGACCCTCAGGGCACCAGCCGGAAACCCTCGGCCTGGAGAGCCTCGGTGAGCGCATTCTCCTGGCCGGGCTGGACGGAGAGCGTGAGCACACCGCCCCCACCCCGGGTGGCATGACGGAGCTGCAGGTCACGCACATCGACGCCTGTTTCGGCGAGAGCGTTCCCCACCCGGGCGATCTCGCCGGGCCGGTCCTCGAGCAGGACCTGGACGGCCGCCACCGACGGGGCCAGGCCCCGGCGCGTGGCCCGCGCCGAGTCGAGCCCGGCAGTCACGCCCTGTTTGTCGTCGGCGGCGATCAGGGAAGCCCATGCCGACAAATCGGCACTCAACCTCCGGATCAGGCCCGCCACATCGGCCCGGTTGGCGGTCAGGATGTCCGTCCACCACGCCGGTTCGGAGAGGGCGATCCGGGTGACGTCGCGGAATCCCCCGGCGGCGAGGGCGAGGGCGTCGATGTCGGTGGCAACGAGGTTGACCAAGGCCGAGGCCATGACCTGGGGAACGTGACTGACGGCAGCCACGGCGGCATCGTGACGGGCAGCCGCCATGCGGATCGGAGTCGCTCCCATCGACCGCACAATGGCGTCCATCCGATCCAGGTCGACGGTGTCGGCGCCGTCGGTCGTCAGGATCCAGCTCGCCCCCTGGAACATGGCGGCGCTGGCCGCACCTGGGCCTGAGCTCTCACGGCCCGCCATCGGATGACCGCCGACGAAGTGCGGGAGGTGGGCGGCGGCGGCGACCACGGACGCCTTCACCCCGGCCACATCCGTGACGAGGGCGTCGGTCGACAAGTCGGTCAATGTGGCGACGATGGCGCCGACGGGTGCGGCCAACACCACGAGATCCGCCCCGGCGCCGTCCTCCACCGATTCAGCGGTGTCGTCGAGCGAGCCCATCTTCTGGGCTGCCTCGAGGGCATCTGGCGACGGGTCCCATCCGATAGCGGTCCAGCCTGCCGCGCGGAGGGCGGCTCCGATCGAGGCACCGATCAGGCCGGTGCCCACGACGAACGCCTCGCCGGACATCTAGCCGCTCATTCCCTGAACCCGACGACCCGGGCGATCTCGCGTACCGAAACCATCAACTCGGCGAATTCCTTCGGAAGGAGAGCCTGTTCGCCGTCGACCTGGGCAGTGTCAGGGGTGGGATGGACGTCGACCATGATGGCGTCGGCACCGATGGCTACCGCCGCCCGCGCCAGAGGAGCCACCAGATCGCGCTTGCCGCCCGAGTGGGACGGATCGACGAGAACGGGGAGATGGGAGAGGCCCTTCACGATCGGCACCGCCGTGATGTCGAGCGTGTTCCGCGACGCCGTCTCGAAGGTGCGGATGCCTCGCTCGGTGAGGAGGATCTGGTGGTTGCCCTCCTTGTAGATGTACTCGGCGGCGTTGAGCCACTCCTCGATGGTGGCGGTGAAGCCACGCTTCAGCATCACCGGCTTGGGCTGGCGGCCCACCTCGGTGAGCAGGGTGAAGTTGGCCATGTTGCGAGTTCCGATCCGCAGAATGTCGGCATAGGAGGAGACCAGGCCCACCTCCCTCGGATCGAGCACCTCGGCCACGAACGGCAGATCGAACTCCTCCCTCACCTCGGCCAGGAGCTCCAGACCCGCCTCGCCGAGTCCCTGGAACGAATAGGGAGAGGTGCGGGGCTTGAAGGCGTCACCCCGCAGGACAGTGGCGCCCGCCTGCTTCACCGCCTCGGCAACCCGAAACAGTTGGTCGCGGCTCTCGACCGCGCACGGACCGGCAATGGCGGTGAATCCGCCCCCGCCGATCACTGCGTTGCGGACCTTGAGGACCGTGTCGTCCGGTTGGAAGTCGCGGCTGACGAACTTGAACGGCTTCATCACAGGCACCGCCCGCTCAACTCCGTCCATCGCCTCCCAGGGCAACTGGCGGATCGCTTCTCGATCGCCCAGCGCCCCTATGACCGTCCGGAACTGCCCGACGGAAACATGGGCCTCGGATCCGATCTCCCGGAGGCGGCCAACCACACCGTCTATCTGCTCGGGGGTGGCGCCTTGCTCCATGACGATGATCACCTATGACATCCGTGCACGCTTCCGGCAGTTTGGCTTCTGCCTTCACCAGATCACAACCGGCGGCCTTCCTCCTACTTTGACCTGCTTGCAATTGCTAGCAGTATGCTGTATCTTGCATGTGTGAGCAAAGAGCAGGAGCCCGGGAGAGAGTCCCGAGCGCCCGAGCAGAGCGATCTCGGCGACTACATCCGCCAGCAGCGGCAGAGGGCCAACCTGTCCCTGCGGCGGCTGGCCGAGCGGGCGGGGATATCCAACCCCTACCTGAGCCAGATCGAGCGTGGAATTCGCCGCCCGTCGGCGGAGATTCTCAAGCAGCTGTCGCGGGCGCTGTCGATTTCGGCTGAGACGATGTACTCGCGAGCCGGCCTCATCGAGGAGGGGAGCAATCCGCCCACGGTCGTAGAAGCCGTCGAGGCCGACGACCGCCTCACCCCCCGCCACAAGCAAATTCTGCTCGAGCTCTACCGCACCCTGATAGAGACGACGGAGACATAGGAGAACCATGGATACCAAGAACGCCCTCTACGCCGCAGTGGGAGCCCCCATTGCCGCCGCCAAGAGCCTGAATGCTCGCCTCGAGACCTTGCGCACCGAGCTCGAGTCCCGCAGCGAGGACCTCGCCTCGACTGCCCAGAAGCTCCTCGACGAGTGGGCCAAGGAAGGCCGCCAGGCCGTCAACCGGGTCTCGGACGGCAAGATGGTCGATGAGTTCGCCGCCAAGGTCGACTTCGATCAGGCCCGCGAGCAGGTCAGCAAGCTCCGTGATCAACTCGAGGACATGCTCACCACCTGGCGTGCCTCGTTCCGTCCGGTCGAGGAAGCCGCCGACAAGGCCGCCGACGAGGCCGAGGATCTGACCACCGACACCGCCAAGCCCGCCGCCAAGACGCCGGCTGCCAAGAAGCCCGCTGCCTCGAAGCCCGCGGCGAAGAAGCCGGCCGCCAAGACCACCACAAAGAAGCCCGCCACCAAGAAGCCCGCCTGAGCCCAAATTGTCCCCCATGAGCGCAGCGAATGGGGGAAGGTTCCTGCCGGCGCAGCAAAGCGGAGCCGGGAGGTAGGGGGGACGTTCCCAACAGGGAGAGGTCTGCCACGGGTTCGGCTCCCCCCTACCCCACGCCTTCGGCGTCGGGTCCCCTTCCCCCACTGCGTGGGGGACAAAGCTCTGCCCCCCGGAACTACTGCGTGGGGGACAAACCCCTAGTGTCTGACCACTGGCTCCAGGGCGGCGGCGCGTTCGATCCAGGTCTCGACCATCGCCTGGGTGGGCAGGCGCCGCACCAGGTCCTTCTTGTGATTGACTGAGTGCATCCTGGCGTTGAGAGTGACGCCGTTGCGGCGGCGCAGCTCGGGCACGGTGCTGACCCCGCAGATGGTGAGGAGCTCGGCGTACTCGCTCCCCACCCCCTTCACCCGCATTAGATCGGCGAAATTCACCCAGCGCAGGAGCTCGGCGGTGGCGATGCCGGTCTCGCCTGACAGTTCCGACCGGCCCGAGCGGCTGGCGGCCCGACGGAGGAGAGCCTCGGTCGTGCGGATGCCCGCCTTTCGAAGCCGGGTGGCGTCCCGATGGGCGAGCGTGCGGATCTCATCTATTCGTGCCATGACTGCTGCAGATGCTCCTGGTGCCAGCGTGCGCCCCGTGACTCTACCGAAGCGGACCAGGGGCGTCCCCCGCCGAGCCGGGTTGTCGTGGCCGGAGTTCGGTGAGGTCTGCTTCCGTGTCGACGTCGCGGGCGGGGAGAAGGTCGGTCCAGACCTCCTCCACCCATTCGGGGTGGGCCTGGAAGAGCCGTTGGGCGCCCTCGTCGCCCTCCAGGCTCATCAGCCGCGGCCACAGGGACCGGTCGACCATCACCGGATTTCCCCACGTGTAGCGGTACTTCGGGATCACGACCGGCGCAGGCGACCGGCGGAACGTGGAGACGATCTCGCTCACCAGTTCCGGGTCGATGTCGGGCTGATCCCCGATGACGATGAGAGCGGCCTCGACCCGGCTCATCTGGTTGAGGGCGTCGAGCCCCACCCGAAGAGAGGAGGCGATTCCCTCCTTCCATTCCGGGTTCTCGATCACCCCGCACTCGCTGAGGTCGACGGACTCGAGGATCTCCTCGAGGTGGGCCCCGAGCACAACCCAGATCTCGTCGACGGGATAGGTCCGCACTGATTCCATGACATGCCCGAGGAGCGTCGTGTCGCCCCACCGCTCGAGTTGCTTTGGCCGACCCAGGCGTAATGATCCGCCGGCGGCGAGAACGAGAGCGGCCACCTCCGTCATGTCTGCTTGCGGAGCGGCCGCATCTCGCCCACGAGCGCCTGAGGCGCCGACGGTCGACGGAGGGAGGCGATCATCTCGGCGAGGATGGCGATGGCGACCTCGCCCGGGCTCTCGGCGCCAATGTCGAGCCCGATCGGCCCGTGGATGCGACCGATCACCGCCTCAGTGAAACCGGAGGCGGCCAGAGCCTCCCGCCGCCGGGTCGCCGTCCCCCGGCTGCCCATCGCCCCGATATAGCGAACCGGGGTGGGGAGGAGGATCGGCCACAGAGGCTCCTCGAACCTCGAGTCGTGACTGAGAACGACGACCGAGGTCCTCCGATCGAGGACCAGACGGTCGGCCACCTCGTCCGGCCAGCCCACCAGCAGCTCATCCGACTGCGGGAACCTCTCGGGCGTCAGAAAGGTGGCGCGGGCATCAGAGACGGTCACATGGTGGCCGAGCAGCGCGGCGTGAGCGCTCAGGGCCTGGGCGATGTGGACCGCCCCGAAGATGACAAGGCGGGGACGGGGAACCACCGGCTCGATGAAGACCTCCACCTCGCCATACCCGAGGGTGGCCGGAGTCTCGCCCTCGATGAGGGTCGAGGCGTCGGAGACGATGACGTCGGCTGGTTCCGGCAGCGAGCCCGCCATCAGGCCCCGCTCGAGATCCACCGCCGCCGACAGCCCAACGCCCGGCCCGGCCACAACCGTGACCCGGGCTCCGAACCGCTCGGCCTCGATCATCCCGGCGACGGCGGCCAGAACGGCTGCCGTGTCACCTCTCATCCCCTCGCCGTCTACCACGGTTCGACGAACACCTGGATGGTGCCGCCGCAGGCGAGTCCGACCTCGAAGGCGTCGTCGTCGGAGATCCCATAGGTGATGAGAGCGGGCTCGCCTGTCTCGATCACTCGCTGGGCGTGCAGGAAGACGTCGTTCTCGACGCATCCCCCCGACACCGATCCCTCCATGTCACCCGCCGATGACACGAGCATCTTCGAGCCCAACGGACGGGGTGCCGGCCCGGCGACGCGCACCACCGTCGCGGCAGCCACGGAGAGGCCGGCGCTCTTCCAGCGCTGTGAGGTTTCGAGAGCATCTCTCATCGGGTTCTCCTCTCTGGCACGGACTCTAGGAGCCTCACCACCGCCGCCAGGTCCGAGAACCTTCCCGCCGCCAGGAAGTCGTCGATATAGGGCAGGGCCGCCTTCATCCCCCGCGTATCCGGCGAGAACCCGGCCCGCGAGGCCAGGGGGTTGAGCCAGACGATGCGGTGCACCGAGCGCGACAGACGGGCCATTTCGTCTGCCAGGCGCTCGGGTTTGCCCCTGTCCCAGCCATCCGAGACGATCACCGCCACCGGTCCACCGCTCGTGACGCGGCGGGCCCACTGGCGGTTGAACTGGCCGAGGGACTCGCCGATCCTGGTCCCTCCGGACCAGTCGTCGACGGCCTCCGCCACCCGGGCGATGGCATCAGAGGGGCTGCGGCGATGGAGCTGATGGGTTATGCGGGTGAGACGGGTCGAGAACACGAACGCCTCCAGGCGCCCCAGCCGCCCCCGGGCGGCGTGGGCGAAGTAGAGCAACATCTCCGAGTAGCGCTCCATCGAGCCGGACACGTCGGCAATGAACAGCAGCGGCCTCCGGCGCGTGCGCCTTTCTGTGAAGACCGGGAGCAAGAGATCGCCTTCGGTCCCCACCATGCGGCTCAGCGTTCGCCGGGGATCTGGGCGCTCGCCGCCGCGGTCAGGGCGCCGGCGCCGGGAGCGGGCCTCGGCAGGGCGCCAGATCATGGCGGCGATCATCGCCCTCACCTTGGCCGCCTCGGCCGGCGTCAGGTCGGCGAAGTCCTTGTGGCTCAGACGCTCGACCCACGAAGCCCCTATGACTGCAACGTCCTCGACGAGGTCTCCGTCGCCCTCCCCGCCCTCGGATGAGTCCTCGATGCTCCACGATCTCGACGACTCGGTCACCGACGCCAGCAGGGGATCACCCCGGTCGCGTCCGAATACATCCATGAAAACCTTGTCGAAGCGTGGGATCTGATCGGCCGCGCTGATGCAGATGGCCCGGAAGGCGTGATAGGTGTCCTCGGCCGAGGCGAGTCCGACGGCATCCGCCGCCGCCGCCAGGTCGGAGGCGATGGTGGGACCGACGGCGATCCCCTCCCCCCGCAACCGGCGGCCGAACTCGACGAGGGCCCCGCCCGAACGCATCGTCAGACCATTCCCTACGAAATACTGAATCTCGTGAATCCGGCGACACCGACGGCGTCCAGCCGGGAGGCAACGGTGACGACGTTGACCTTGCCGCCCGCCTCGACGGTGGCGTCCATCGCCGCCGACACGATGTCAGCGGTCTCGAAGAGGCGCGAACCGCACACCGGGCAGTCGGTTCCGGTCCGCCCCAGCCACCCGCAGGCGTCACACATCACGCCTTCCTTGGCGTAGGGCCCGGCCACCACCAGATGGTCGATGGCGTGGGCGTTGCAGGCTTCAAGGACGGAGTTGAGCCCCGATACGGCGCCGCCGCCGGCATCGAGCTCGCCCAGGAGTCGTTCGAGCAGCTCCTCGTCGGCGCGCCGGGTTTGGGCGGCGATGGCGGTGGACACCAGGTTGGCAAGCTCTGGCCTGCTCAAGGTCCCGGGGTCGACCTGGATCCGGCACTGGGGCAGGGCCTGGAGGTAGGCGTGCTGCTCGGCCGCGATCGGGTCGAAGCTCTCGTCGTGGCCTCCGATGACGAGCATCTCCAGCGGCTGGTCCTGATGGGCCTCCAGCAAGCGGCGCCCACCCTGGCGCCACAGCTTGGCGGAATGGTCGTCGGCCCGAGCCCGGTTGCGGTGCTCCTCCAGGCCGGCGAATCCGGCGTAGTTGTCCTTGCCGGTATCGGTCGTGAGCTGCTCTCCGATCTCGGTGAGGACTCCGCCCGACGAGAGGTAGGTACGGGCCCGGTTCGAGTCGGAAACGAGGATGCCGACCCGCATGGGCCGCGGCTGGGCCCGCAGTGGGCGCAGGTAGGGACGGGGACCCAGGGCGGCCACGTCGCCGTCCACCGTCTCCGCCAGCGGGTGAAATTCGAGGATCCCGTCGGCCTGGGAGGCGAACATGGCGACGGCGGGAGCGGTCCCGGCGTCGATGCGTTGTGCCATTTCGACGACCCGGCCCGAGTCGATGCGGATCGCCTTGTCGTGATTGTGGTCCCGATTGGTGGAACGAAGCGGCTTGAGGAGATCGACGAGGGCGGCCCGGGTGGCAGGGGCTCTCCTGTTCACGTACACGCTCAACAGCGTTCCGGAAGGACTGTGCAACTTGGCGATGGGGTCGATCACTGGAAGGGATCCTCCTCGTGGGTGACGTTCTGAGGGTCAGGCCTGGGGGGAGGGCCGCGGACGTGGCGTGAGGTGAGCGACATTCGCCTTCCCGAGCGTACACCCCACCCCGACCTTGCGTCCCGGTGGGGAGCTCACGCCTTGGCGCGGGAGGCGCGCACGGTGTCGACGTCCTCGCGGTACTTGAGCACGACGCCCAGAGTGTCCTCGACCACCTGGTCGGAGAGCTCGTGGGCACCCAGGACGCGTAGTGCCCGCGCCCAGTCGAGCGTCTCAGCCACGCCGGGGGGCTTGAAGAGGTCGAGGGCGCGGAGGTCGGCCATCGCCTCGGCGAGGTGGCGAGCGAGCCGCTCGTCGAGATCAGGGATGCGCCGCTGGACGATCTCGATCTCGCGTTCGACGGACGGGTAATCGATCCACTGGTAGATGCACCGTCGCTTGAGGGCGTCGTGGATCTCGCGGGTGCGGTTGGAAGTGATGATCACCACGGGGGGTCGCTCGGCGGCGATGGTGCCGATCTCGGGGATCGTCACCTGGAAGTCTGAGAGCAACTCCAGCAGGAATGCCTCGAACTCTTCGTCGGCCCGGTCGAGCTCGTCGATGAGCAGCACCGGACGCTTGCCGCCGGCTGCACTCTCGACTGCCTGCAGCAGGGGCCGGGCGATGAGGTAGTCGCGGGACATGATGTCACTGACATCGGCGTGGGTGCCCTCCCCGCCCGCCTCGATCAGCCGGATGGCGAGCATCTGGCGGGCGTAGTCCCACTCGTAGAGTGCGTGATTGACGTCGAGGCCCTCGTAGCACTGGAGGCGTATGAGCGGGTCTCCCGACAGGTCGGCGAGGACCTTGGCGACCTCGGTCTTGCCTACCCCCGCCTCGCCCTCGAGGAACAGAGGGCGCTCCAATTCGAGCGCCAGGTGGACGGACACAGCCAGGCCCCGGTCGGCTACATAACCCCTACCGGCGAAAGCCTCTACGACCTCATCGACCGACCGCACGTCGGCCATGGTATCGGTTGCTGGTTGCCGGTTGTCGGTTGGCGGTCGCCTTTCGAGGTTCCAGCGGATCCGCGGGCTTGGGCTGCTGCGGGTTCCGGCCCGGCGATATCGGCGAAGGCGCCGAGCGCCGTTCTTTGAGCGCCGAGCGCCGGTCTTTGGAGCGTGGGTGACGGCCCCAGCGACCTTTGGACCGTACGGATCGCCTAGCGACACCCACCGTCGAAAGAACGGTCGGGCCGTGCGCCCTCGTCCAAAGAACGCGCGGCGCCTAGGCGAGGGCTTGGGTGAGGGCGCGGCGGGTGTACACCTTGGCCAGATGGGTCTTGTACTCCTCGGAGCCGTACAGGTCCTCGAGGACGGTGACGCCTTCGACGGCGCGTTCGGCCGCCTCCTTCACCGCTTGCTCGGAACCGTCGCTCCCGATCAGGGCCTCCGCCACACCCGGGGCCAGGGTGGCCTTGGTGCCGACCCCCGTCAGCGCCACCCGACAGGCCGTCA
>DATFFO010000286.1:0-3944 GCA_035250025.1 Acidimicrobiia bacterium | reverse complement strand
CTCTACATGGCCGAGGATGCCGGCGCCGCCGATCTGATCGCCGGGGGTCGGCTCCAGCTCGGGATAAGCCGGGGTTCACCCGAGCCGGCGCTGCGGGGTGCCGAGTCGTTCGGTTACGTGCCTGCCGAAGGGCAAACCGATGCCGATCTCGCCCGCGATAAGACTCGACTCTTCCGGGCCGCCATCGCCGGAGCCGGGGTGGCGCCATCCGATCCGCAGATGACAGGACGAGAGGGCATGCTCCCCATCCAGCCGCTCTCGGAAGGCCTCCCCGATCGGATCTGGTGGGGTTCGGGGACACGGGCCTCGGCAAAGTGGGTGGGGGAGCAGGGCATGAACCTGATGAGTTCGACCCTGCTCACGGAGGACACAGGTGTCCCGTTCGCCGAGTTGCAGGCCGAGCAGATCCGATTGTTCCGGGAGTCGTGGGCCGACGCCGGCTGGGAGCGGACGCCTCGGGTCTCGGTCAGCCGCAGTGTCATTCCCATCACCACCGACGAGGACCGGATGTACTTCGGGGGCGACGCCGGCGATCGCGCCGAGCAGGTGGGATGGCTGGACGGTGGTCTGGCCCGATTCGGCAAGAGCTACATCGGCGAACCCGACGCCATTGCCGCCGACCTGGCGGGAGACGTTGCCGTGACGGAGGCCGACACCGTCCTTCTGACCGTGCCCAACCAGCTCGGGGTGGACTTCAACGCCCGCATGCTCGAGACCATCGCCAAACATGTCGCCCCCTCCATCGGCTGGCAGCCGTCGACCGTGTGAGCCCCGTTCTCGCCCAACATTCCCCGCTCGGACGTTGGGAATGTCGCGCGAGAACAAACCTCAGGGATCGTACGAGCGGGAGCGGAACACGTTGCCGCTGGGATCGAGCAGGAAGACGGTGTCGCCGTCGTTGTTCCACACCGCCGAGCCCTGGTTGCACCAGTAGAGGTCCGTGGCCGCGTCGTCGCCGCATCCGGTGTGGAGTCGCACGGTGGCGCCGGCGGCCAGGTCGTACCCGGTCGGGAACGGGTAGCGGTGGCTGGCCGACTCGTCCTTGACGGTCCAGCCGGTGAGATCGACCGCCCGGGAGCCGCGGTTCTCGAATTCGACCCACTCGTCGTTGAGGTTGGTGTTGTCGTCGCCCTCGGCGTCGTAGCGGATGGTGGCGATCTCCAGGAGGGCGGCGGCGGGCGCCCCGCAGGCATCGGGCGCCCATAGCCCGGCACCCTCGGCTTCGGCGAGTTCCTGGGCAGCTTCGAGCACTTCGGCCTTGGCGGTGTCGGGCGGATAGCGGCGAGCGATGGCGAATCCTTCTCTCACCATGACCTCGTTGACGAACAGGTCGCCGACGTAGACGTACCGCAGGAGCCTGCCGTACTGGTCACGGTCCGACTCGTCGCCGACCAGGACGACCCCGCGGCCGTCGACCAGTTCGATCAGGCGGGCGGTGGCCTCGGCGGAATAGCACTCGCCCCCTTCGGGAGAGTTGATGCCGATGAGACGAAGGTCTTCGGCGGCGCCGCCGATGGTGACGCGAATCGTGTCGCCGTCTATCACTGAGGTGGCGACCGGGTCTTGCCCGGGCGGTGCCGCTGGCGGCGCGGTGGTTGTCGTCGGGGGGATGGACGTGCTCGTCGTCGCTGGCCTCGCCAGGGTCGTGGTGGCGACGGTGGAGGTCGTCCTCGTGGTGGTGGTGGTCAGGCGGATCGACGGTTCGGGTGCCGGAGTCGTGGATACCACACCCCCCGCCAGGATCGTCGTGTCGACGACGACTTCCCCGTCCTGGCCCGGAGCGGCGGACAGCGACTGGGCGGCCACCGTCACGCCCGCCGCGAGGATGACGGCCTGGAGCAGCGTCGAGCGGCGACGCCACCACTTCGGGTTCCTCTCTTCGGCCGCGAGAAGCGGCGGGTCTGAATCAGGGCCGGGAGACTGCATGGGTCCTCAAGTTCGTCGACCAGGTTCGCACGGACTTGAGGGCCACTCGGCTCTCAGCCCGAATCCACCGATTCGCTTGGCTCGTCGACCTCGGTGGTGAGTGGCCAAGCCCCATCACCTCAGTTTCAGGTGAGCTGATTTCCGGTGGAGCCCCGACTCGGCCGGATGGCCCACCTGGACAGTGCGGGTCCGGTCTTCCTCGCGTCTGTCGGTGGATCCGGGCTCAGCGGACGGTGGTGTACTCCTGGAACGCCTCGAACGCCCGCGGGGCATGGACGATACCCGGGCCACCGCTCATCATCACAGCGACACCGAGGGCCTCGGCCACCTCTTCCTCTGTGGCGCCCTGGCGCGCCGCTCCCCGAGCGTGCGATGCCATGCAGCCGTCACATTGCTTCGTGACGGAGATGGCGAGGGCTATCAACTCCTTGGTCTTTGCGTCGAGGGCGCCATCCGTGATGGTGGCCTTCGACATCGCCGCAAGCCCTCGAATACTCCGGGGATATGCGAACGCAGAGCCCGGGTCGGCTCGGCCAGCTCTCGCAGAATCTCCTTGTGCTTCATCAGTCCTCCTGGCGTGAGTCCTTCGGAGCGTACCGATGTCGGGTCGCGACGAAATAGCAACGCCAAAGCGCCGAGTGCGATCCGCGATCAACCCGCTTTCTTCCCCTCTCGGACGGCGGACTCGAGGTCGGCGTCAGACAGGATCCGCCGGTCGGGGTCGGCGCCCTCTGATGCCTGGAAACGCAAGCCCTCCATGTAGGGGGTGGGTTGACCCCTGCGGGCATCGAGGAACTCCTTGGCGTAGTAGGCGCGGGCGTCCTCGACCGAGCGCTTCCTGTTGACGATTTCGTCGGCCAGGTTGAGGGCCAGGTAGTTGGCTTGCTCGTCGTGGCATCGGGCGGAGATCTCCCCGGCTGTCCGCTCCGCCACGACGCTCCCGTCGAACTCGGCCAACGCGGTGTACATGGCCACAGGCACCCGGTAGTCGATAATCGATTCGACGCAGTCGATGTGGGGTGCCGGGAAGGAATGCTCGTAGAACTGACGGGAGGCAACGAGCCTCTTCCACGGTTCGGCCTCATGCCAGACGAGCAACGAATCGGTCATCTCGTCGGGTTCGCCCCGGGCGTCGAGCACCAGTCGGGCGGCCTCTCGGGACTCCTCGGGCCATCCTGCGATGATGTCTGCGGCTGTCGTCGCGTTCACTTTCGCTCCTCTCGGTCAGGTCCCCGGTACCCGGCGACGGATGGTCTGAACCGTCACTCGACGTGACCGAAGCGGCGGTAGAGACCCCCTCCACTACCATGGCGGATACTCCTTCGGCGGAGCCGCACGGGGCTGTAGCTCAGTTGGCAGAGCACCTGCTTTGCAAGCAGGGGGTCAGGGGTTCAAATCCCCTCAGCTCCACCGTGTTTGTCGTGGCCGACGGTCGTACGCAGGCGGGATAGCCTGGTGGCGTGCTGTTCAGCAATCAGGATCTAGACGGCATCTCGGCAGGGCGGATCACCCTCGCTTTCAGGCGGTGGAAGGCGCCCCGGGTCAAGCCCGGAAGCAGAATGCGGACTGCCATCGGGGTCATCGAGGTGGTCGATGTCGGGGAGGTAGATCCCGATTCCATCGATCCTGCCGATGTCGCCGCGGCCGGATTCCCCGACCGCCCCAGCCTGGACAGGTGGATCGAGGCGAAGCCGGGCCGTCTGTTTCGCATCGAGTTGAAGCCGGGAGGCCCCGATCCTCGCATCGCCCTCCGCCGCGATTCCGACTTTGACGCCGAGACCGCGGCGGACCTCATCAAGCGACTCGGGCGCATGGACGCCGCCGCCCCGCGCCCGTGGACCTGGCAGACGCTGCATCTGATCGACGAACGGCCGGGCGTGGTGTCCACCGAGTTGGCCGCCCAAATGGGGGAGGAGCGCAAGCATTTCAAGAATCGGGTGAGACGACTCAAGGAGTTGGGCCTCACCGAGAGCCTGCAGATCGGCTACCGGCTGTCGCCACGTGGCCGGGCCTTGCTC
>DATFFO010000285.1:0-5713 GCA_035250025.1 Acidimicrobiia bacterium | reverse complement strand
CGGGCCGGTGATCATCCCCGCCGCCACCGTGTTGTTGGTCGCCTCGTCGACGAGGATGAACGAGCCGGTCTCCCGGTTGCGCCTGTACTCGTCGAAGAACAGCGGCTGCGTCGTTCGCAGGCTGATTCTCCCGATCTCGTTGAGATCGAGCTGCTCGGCCTCCTCGTCGCGATGGAGGGTGTTGACATCCAGGCGGTACTGGAGGTCCTTGACGATCGTCCGCGCCCATCGGGTCGTGTGCTTGATCGCCAGCTTGGTCCCCGGCTTCAGCGCCTGGCCTTCTGCCATCCAGCAGACCATGGCGTCGATGTCCTGGCCGACGTGGGGCCGGTTGTTGCGCCGGCTGATCATGTCGCCCCGCCCGATGTCGAGGTCGTCGGCCAGCCGGAGGGTCACGGCCATCGGGGGAGCCGCCGTTTCGAGCGGGCCGTCGGCGGTGTCGATCGAGGCGATCGTGGACTCGAACCCGGAAGGAAGGACCACGACCTCATCGCCCGGTTTCCACACCCCGGCGGCGATCGTGCCGGCATAGCCGCGGTAGTCCTGGTGCTCGAGGGTGTGGGGCCGGATGACGTACTGGACAGGGAAGCGGCAGTCGATCATGTTCCTGTCAGAGCCGATGTGGATGTCCTCCAGCAGGTGAAGGACCGAGGGCCCGTTGTACCAGGGCATCCGGTCGGACTCGTCGACGACGTTGTCGCCCTCCAGGGCCGAGATCGGCACGAACCTGAGGTCGTGGATATCGAGGCGGGAGGCGAAGCCCCGGAAGTCGTCGACGATCTCCTCGTAGCGGGACTGGTCCCATCCCACCAGGTCCATCTTGTTGACACAGAGCACCAGGTGCGGGACCTGCAGAAGGGAGGCGAGGAAGCTGTGGCGACGGGTCTGCTCGATGACGCCGTGGCGGGCGTCGACCAGGATCAGGGCGATGTCCGCCGTCGAAGCGCCGGTCACCATGTTGCGGGTGTACTGGATGTGCCCGGGGGTGTCGGCGAGGACGAACTTGCGCTTGGGGGTGGCGAAATAGCGATACGCCACGTCGATGGTGATCCCCTGCTCCCGTTCGGCTCGTAGCCCGTCGGTCAGCAGGGCGAGGTCCACGTAGTCGGTGCCACGACGCCGCGACGCCTCCTCGATCGCCTCGAGCTGGTCCTGGAAGATCTGCTTCGAGTCGTAGAGCAGCCGCCCGATGAGGGTCGACTTGCCGTCGTCGACCGAGCCGGTCGTCGCCAGCCGCACGAGCTCCATGGCCGGGGCTTCGATGGTCTCAGTCGTCATCAGAAGTATCCCTGGCGTTTGCGGTCCTCCATGGCCGCTTCGGCCGTGCGGTCGTCAGCCCGGCTGGCGCCACGTTCGGTGACGCGCGTCGCCGACACCTCTTCGATGATCTCGGCCAGGCTGGCGGCGCTCGACTCGAAGGCGCCGGTGCAGCTCATGTCACCGACGGTGCGGAATCGCACCGTCGCCTCGAACACCGGCTCGTTGTCCATGGGCTGGAGGTAGGGGCTCTCGGCCATCAGCATCCCGTCCCGCTCGAAGACCCGGCGCTGGTGGGTGAAGTAGACCGAGGGAAGCTCGATCCCCTCCTGGAGGACGTAGTGCCAGACGTCCATCTCGGTCCAGTTCGAGATGGGGAACACGCGCAGGTGCTCGCCCCGCTGGTGGCGGGCGTTGAAGATGTTCCACAGCTCGGGGCGCTGGTTCTTGGGGTCCCACTGGCTGAACTCGTCGCGGAAGCTGAACACTCGCTCTTTCGCCCGGGCCTTCTCCTCGTCGCGCCGGGCGCCGCCGAACACGGCGTCGAACTGGTACTTGTCGATAGCCGTGACCAGGGACTCGGTCTGGAGGCGGTTGCGCGAGGCGCGGGGGCCCTTCTCCTCGACCACCCGGCCCTCGTCGATGGCCTCCTGCACCGAGGCAACGATGAGGTCGGCACCGAGTTCGTGGACCAGGCGGTCGCGGAACTCGAGCACCTCGGGAAAGTTGTGGCCCGTGTCGACGTGCATGATCGGGAAGGGGAGGCGGGCAGGGGCGAACGCCTTGACGGCGATATGCAGCACCACCGCAGAGTCCTTGCCGCCCGAGAAGAGGAGCACCGGATGCTCGCTCTCGGCGACCGCCTCGCGAATGATGTGGATGGATTCGGCTTCGAGCGCGCCGAGATGCGTGAGTTCGTAGGTCGCAGGGGACATTTCAGGTTACAGGTTAGAAAGACTCCGGAAGGGAGCAACCCGGCAACTCTGGGCCGAGCGGGTCATCTTGGCCCGATCGCGCAGATCTGGCAGTAGCCAACCGTCACAGGCGTGGCACCATGTCGCCTTCGCATGACCTGGGAAGCATGGTTCGTCCTCGCCGTAGTCGCCGCTGTTCTGGTGGCGCTCGTCCGCGACGTCGCCTCGCCCTCCGCCACGATGGTGGCGGCGATGGTGATCGTGCTCGTGGCGGGCGTCGTAACCCCCGAGCAGGCCCTGGTGGGGTTTTCCAATCCGGCGCCGATCACTGTCGCCGCCCTCTATGTCCTCGCCCGCGCCGTCGAGAAAACCGGGGCTCTCACGCCCCTGGTCCGCAAGCAGTTGGGCGAGGGGTCGAACCCGCGGCGAGCCCTGGCCAGGTTGGTCTTCCCGACGGCGGCCGCCTCGTCCTTCCTCAACAACACCCCGATCGTCGCCATGCTCCTCCCCCAGGTCCAGGCCTGGAGCGATGAGCGGAGTCTCTCACCGTCCAGGTTCCTGATGCCGCTCTCGTTCGCCGCCCTCCTGGGCGGGGTCGTCACGTTGATCGGGACCTCCACGAACATCGTCGTCTCGGGACTCCTGGACGAGGCTGGGCTGGGCGGTTTCAGCTTCTTCGAGCTGTCGATGGTCGGCCTGCCCATTGCCCTCCTCGGCTCCATGGTCCTCGTCGCCCTGGCCCCGATCCTGCTCCCCGAGCGCCGCTCGGTCCGGGAGGATCTGGACGACCAGGCCCGGAGGTTCGTCGTAGAGATGGTGGTGGATACCGGCGGACCGCTCGATGGGCGCCCGGTCGAGGAAGCCGGACTCCGACACCTCTCGTCGGTCTTCCTCGCCACCATCGAGAGGGAGGGGAGCCTGGTGGCGCCGGTGTCTCCCCGCGAAGTTCTGCGGGGCGGCGACCGCCTCCGCTTCGTGGGCCGGGTCAAGCATGTGGTCGACCTGCCTGCCATCCGCGGACTCAGCCCCGAGGTCTCGGACCACATGTTCGACCTCGATCCGGCCAGCGCCCAGTACTACGAGGCGGTCCTCGGCGCCGAGTCGCCCCTGATCGGGAGCACACTCAAGGCGGCCGACTTCCGCAGCCGTTATCAAGGAGTAGTGATGGCGATCCACCGGGCGGGGCATCGGGTCGACGCCAAATTGGGCGAAGTTCCCCTTCGCGTTGGCGACACCCTTCTGATCCTGGCGGACCCCGGCTTCAAAGCCCGCTGGGAGGACCGGGCCGACTTCCTGCTCGTATCGCCTCAGGGGGCGACGCCCAACGTCGCCGGGCGCAAGGCCCTGCTGGTGGGCGCCGTCACCGCCGGGATCGTCCTCCTCGCCTCTACCGGCGTCATCCCCATCCTCCAGGCCAGCCTGCTCGGAGCGGTAGTTCTCCTCGGAGGCCGCGTCCTCACTCCGGGCGAGGCCCGGGGAGCTGTCGACCTCGATGTGATCGTGCTCATCGCCGCCGCCTTCGGGGTGGCCAGTGCGGTGTCGGAGTCCGGACTGGCGACGACGCTCGCCAGCGGGATCGTCAGCTTTACCGGCGTATTCGGCTCGGTGGGAATCCTGGGGGGGATCATCGTCGCCACCATCATGCTGACCGGCCTGGTGACCAACAATGCCGCCGCCCTGCTCATGTTCCCGATCGCCATCTCGACGGCAGAGCAGGCCGGTCTGCAGCCGCGCGGGTTCGCCATCGCCATCGCTGTCGCCGCCTCGGTCGACTTCCTGACGCCGATCGGATACCAGACCAACACCATGGTCTATGGCCCGGGCGGCTATCGATTCGGGGACTATGCGCGCCTGGGGGCGCCGCTTACCCTGATCATGATTGTGATCTTGTTGACGCTCATTCCCGTGTTCTGGCCGTTGTGAGCGACGTCCTCACCCGCATCGACGAGGCGCTCGACGCCGCCCTCGAGGCGTTGGAGCCGTTCGATCAGGGCCGGATCCAGGAAGAGAAGAAGGCCGGCGGAGACCCGGTCACCGCCGCCGATCTGGCGGTCGACGCCGCCCTGCTTCGGGTTCTCCCCCGACCGGGCGAGGGCTGGCTGTCCGAGGAGACCGCCGACAGCGCCGCCCGGTTAGAGGCATCAGAGGTGTGGATCGTGGACCCGCTCGACGGCACCCGGGAGTTCGTCGACGGCATCCCCGAGTGGTGCGTATCCATCGGTTACGTCGTCGACGGGGTCCCGGTCGCCGGCGGCGTGGCTGCACCCGGCCGGGGGTTGCGCATCGTCGGGGCCGTGGGAGAGGGTGTTCGTCTCGACGGCGCCCAGCCGGTGGACCCGTCCCCGACCGTGGCCGGCGCCCTGGTCCTCGCCAGCCGCAGTGAAGTCAAGCGAGGCGAGTGGGCACCTGTGTTCTCGACGCCGGTGGCCGTGCGCAACATGGGCTCGGTCGCCCTCAAGCTGGCGATGGTGGGCGCGGGCATGGCGGACGCCACCTGGACCCTGGTCCCGAAGAACGAGTGGGATGTGGCCGGGGGCGCCGCCATCGTCAACGCCGCCGGCGGTGTCACCGTCGACCCCGACGGCAAGGTCGTGGTGTTCAACCAACCGAAGACTCTCATGCCCGGCTTCGTGGCCACCCGGGCCGACCTCATCGACGAGGTCATGGAGCTGATCCGCTCCCTGGGCTGACGCCCCTCTCGTTCTGCGTGCATACCTCTACAACTGTTGTTGACCGACGCACACCGAACGCTTGCCGCCGGTGGCCGCCCTATTCACAGTGCTTGCGCATACAACTGTTGTTGGCCGACGCACACTGAACGACTCTCCCGAACCCCTACACGCCGCCAGGTCACGCGCGTAGGGTGGTCGCCATGGATCGGGGAGCCACATGAGCCGGGCGCGGGTCGGCCTCAGCATCGGCGTGATCGTCGCCCTCGCAGTGGCGATCTGGGCCGCCATCGCGGCGGGTGGCGACGATCCGCCGTCGACGACGACTTCTGCTCCCCCAGTGACGACCACCACGACAGTGGCCCCGACCACCTCGGCCACCACACCGTCGACCACGTCGGCGCCCGCAACCTCCACTCCAGACACCACCACCGACGCCGAAGCCCGCCTGGAGGAGGTCCGGCTGATCATCCGAGACGTCTGGTTCGGGTGGTTCCACGCTCTGCACCGAAACGACGAGGAAGCCGTTCTGGAGGTGATCGCGACTCCAGAACGGCTCGAAAACTTCCACTCGACTGCCGCCTCCGTCGAGTACGAGTCAGAGCCCACTCCGGCTGGCGTTGTCGTGTCTGAAGTAGAGATCCTTCAGGACTCAGAGGATTGCCTCGTGGTCTACTCAACGATGGACGTCAGCCAATTCCAAGGCGAGGGATCGACGACAAGCGGTGTCGATGTCTTGTGGCCGCACGACGGAGAGTGGCGACGAGCAACCCGTTGGAATAGTCCATCTGACCTCTGGGAGGCGGATTGCACAGCCGATCGCTCCAACGAGCTGCCGTAATCGGTGCCATTCTCTCGATGCTCTGGCCCGTC
>DATFFO010000284.1:0-4586 GCA_035250025.1 Acidimicrobiia bacterium | reverse complement strand
TGCAGGACGGCACTGATCTCGCCGACCTCACCCAGGTACCGGGGCTCGGGGTACGACATCATTCCCTCCCTCTCCGGAGTCGCGCTCGACGAGGCGGCTCCACTCGACGGCCGCTTCCTCCAGACGGCCGATGTCCTCACGGTAGGTGACCTTGAACGCCAGCGGGTCTCCCGCTACGACCGCAATCTCGAGGTCGCCGAACCGTTCGACGATCTCGGCGGTGTCGGCGGCCTCGGCGTCGGCCCCGGCCGCCAGCCGGTAGGCGGTGCGTAGCGGAGCCGCGCGAAAAGCCTGAGGGGTTTGGACCAGCCTTGCCCCGGACGGGGCCAGCACCAGCCCGCGGCTGGTTCTCCTCCAGAGTGGCCGGGCCGGATCGAGGGCGGGGACCGCCCCCCCGGTGGTGGCGGCCGCCGCCTCCAAGCGCCGCACCAGGTCCGGGTGGAGGAAAGGACGAGCGGCGTCATGGATCATCACGATGTCGACATCGAGATTGTCTATGGCGGCCAGTCCGGCATGCTCGGAGGCGGTTCGGGTACGGCCGCCTGAGGTCTTGACTACGGCGTCGGGGACGCCGTCGAGGTCCTCGGGGCGGGAGACGACCACGACGTGCTCGACGCCGGCCAATTCGAACGCTCGCAACGAATACCAGAGGAGAGGGCGCCCGGCGGCTGTCAGGTAGGGCTTGTTCGGTCCCGGTCCCATCCGGCTGCCCGAGCCGCCGGCGAGCACGATGGCGGCGGTGCTGGTCACGGGGGGACTGTATCTACGATCGCGTTCATGAACCGTGCGCTGGACGACGAGGGAGACACCGTCGAGGTCGAGGTCGCCGGCCTCGCCCCGATCGTCGAGCGAGGGCTGCTCGAAGACGCCGTCGCCCACGGCGGGAGGTGGATTGTCGTCACAGACCGGCCGGGCCAGCGACCTTCGGGAGAGGTTCCCGACGGTGGCGTCCTCGTCACCACGGTCGAAGTGAGGGATGCTGTGAAGGACACGGCCCGGGACCGGGTCACAGGCGCGCTGGAGAGGTCGGAGCTGGTCGAAGTGATCGTTCCTGTGATCCTGGAGCGGGCCCTCGTCGGTGAGATCCTCGCCGCCTGGCCCGACGATCCCGTCGACGTAGTGGGGCGTGTCGCCGACATGGGGGGGACGGTGAGAGAGGCCTCCCTACCAGCCTGAGCCACCCCCGCCACCCCCGCCGAACCCGCCTCCTCCGAATCCGCCGCCCCCGCCGAAGCCTCCGAACGAGCTGCCTCCGCCGCTCCACGAGCCGCCCCAGGACGAACCCCCGCCGCTGCTGCCGGAGCCACCGAATCCGCCCCCGCCTCCGAATCCACCGAACCAAGAGTTGTCGTCCCAGGACTGGTCGTGGAACACCGGATTCCAACCCAGGCCGTGGGTCATCGTGGAAGTCATCATCCAGTGGTAGTAGAAGAGGAAGAAGGGGTCGAAGTTGCGCAGCCCGCCGGGGATGGGTTGGCCGGTCCAGCTGTCGCGCATTTCACCGGTACCGGTGTGGGCGAGCTCGGGCGCGTAACGGTCGGCGTCCTTGATCGAGGAGCGGGCCAGCTCCTGGCGCTGGGCGGCGTAGGCCAGGGCGAACTCGCGGGGACCGCGCGCATCGGAGGCACCGAAGGCCGCCGCCACGTCGGCGTAGGCGCCGGTCATACCCAGGGCGCCCAGGGCCTGCCGTGTCTCCTCCCACCGGCGAATCGCCTGAGAGGGCTCGAGGGACAGGGCGAGGATGGCGGCGATCGTGCGCCGATCTGCCGTCTCGACATCGACCCGGGCGAGGGAGTCGACGAGGTCGAGGTAGGACTCCATGGCGCGGTCGCCGGCCCGGGTGAGGGCGGCGGCGATCGACACCGGGATCCCCAACCTGTCGGCCTGGGCCCGGATCTCGTCGATCTCCCGCTTGCCGCGCAGGCCGGCCAGCGCCATCTCGACGGCCGTAGGCGGGTCGGCCTTGAGCCGGCGCGCCTCCTCGTAATCCTCCAGGAACTCGTCGATGTCGTCCTCGTCGTTGTTCATCACCAGGAAGGCAGCCAGTGACGGGAGGTCGACCCGATCGGCGTTGAGGGTTGTCGAACCCTCCCGCAGCTGTTCCAGAACGGCGTTGTAGCGCTGGGCGGCTTCGTCGGGATCGGCGCCGAAGTCGGCCAGCGCCGCCGCCACAGCCGGCCTGGTCGGGGTGTCGGGCAGCTTGGCGTAGAGGGACTCCAGACGCTGGGTCTTCTCGGCCGCCTGGCTCGCCGCCGCCGCCAGCTCGCCGAGCGAGACCGAGACCGGGTTGTCGGGAACGAGCACCGGGCTGACCTCGACGAGACGCTCACCGGCATCGGTGACCATGGTCGGCCCGATGGCGGTGTCGACCGCCTTGAGGGAGACCTCGCGGGCCAGCCGGGTCGAGGCCTCCGCCACCCGAAATGGCCGCAGCGACGCAACGAGCGAGCGGAGCTCCTGACGCTTGATCTCGAAGGACTCGGGATCGTGCTCCTCGGCCGCCTCGGCGGATGAGGCATTCACCGCTCCTTCCAGCAGTTCCTGCTCGTCGCTCACCCGCATCTCGAGCGGCATCTCCCGGTAGTGATCGATGCGCTCCTCGTCGCCGACCACCAGGGCGCCATGTGCCCACAGGCCCGCGAGGGTCGCCTCGTCGCCCGAAGATGGTTCCAGGAGGGCTGCCACGGCCGTGCTCGTCGCAGGGTCGGGCGAGGTGGACTGGTCGGGGGGCGGACGGAGGAGGTCGTCGGGCACGACGACCTCGTGGCCGGCCGGCTCCAGCGCGGCGAGTTCCTGGTCGACGACCCGGCGGTGCTCGGTGAGGCGCTCGTTGCGGTTGTTGCGGCGAGCGAAGTACCACGCCCCTCCCGCCGAGCCGAGGACGACGATGAGCCCCAGACCCGGGATCGACCAGTTCAAGCCTTCATCGTCGCCCGACGAGCCCGTCTCTCCATCGGTGACACCTCCGCCGGTTTCTCCATCGGTGACACCTCCGCCGGTTTCTCCGTCGGTGACACCACCACCGGCGTACTGCTGCTGGAGACCGGCCAGGATGGCGGCCAGGCCTCCGTCGAAGTCGCCGTTGCCGAAGAAGCTGTTGCCGAGTTCGGCGACCGACGTGAGGGTCGACTCCGCCAGGTCGGCCCCAGGCCCGGTCACGATCTCGGTGCGCCGGTCTCCCAGCGAGACCAGGACGACGACGCCATCGTTCTCGTTGGGATCGCCCACCCCCCACGTGTTCCCGAGTTCCTCGGCGAAGCCGCGGGGGTCCTGGCCCCCGGTATCGGAGACGATCACCACGGCCACCTGATGGTCGGTGGCTTCCACGAATCGGCCGGCGGTCTCCTCCAGGCGATCGCGGTCGGTCAGCACCCCGGCGGCGTCGGTGACCCAGCCGTCGCAGGTGATCCCCTCGTAGGTGGGGCAGTCGGCGATCTGGGCGGCGGCGGGGAGGGCGGCGAGCAGGAGGACAGCGAATAGGAGGCTGATGAGGCGGCGCATGTCCCGCCAAGGGTAAGGGCTTTCGGCTACTTTCGGGTTCGCTTGACCGCCCACACCGTCAACGCCGCCGCCAGGCCGCTCGCCACCGCCGCCCCCCCGATCACCGGGACGGGCTTGGGGATGGTGGCGAGGCGGGTGCGGATCGTCACCTCACGCTCGAACTCGAGGGTTTGCCAGTCGCGCTCGGCCGCGATGGCCCGCAGCTCCCGGTCGGGGTTGACCGCCACCGGGTGGCCGACCGCCTCCAGCATCGGGAGGTCGGTGATCGAGTCGGAATAGGCGAACGAGTCCTGGAGCGAGAACTCCTCGGCTTGAGCCATCTCACGCATCGCCGCCGCCTTGCCGGGACCGTAGGCATAGAACTCGATGGCGCCGGTGTACTTGCCGTCGGCGTCGACTTCGGGCCGGGTGCCGATGACGTCGTCGTCGTCCAGACCGAGGTACCTGCACAGGGGCAGCACGATCTCGACCGGGCTCGACGAGATCACCACCACCCTGCGTCCGGCTCGTTGGTGCTCGTCGATGATGGCCAGTGCTTCGGCGTAGACCAGTGGGGAGACGACCTCATCGACGGTCTCCTCGACCAGACGCTGGACTTCGGCCCGGTCCCAGCCCCGGGTCAAGTCGCCCACTTCCTCGCGCACGCGCTCCAACTGGTCGTGGTCGGCGCCGAACATCTGGTAGTACGCCTGGGCGATTCCCGCCTTGAAGAGGCTGGTCCGGTTGAGGAGCCCGGCGCGGAACAGAGGCTTGGTGAAAGCCAGCGTCGATGACTTGGCGATGATCGTCTTGTCGAGGTCGAAGAAAGCCGCCCCGGCCACGTCGTCTCCTGGGTCGTGATGAGACAATAGGACTTATCGGCGCCTGGACAGAGAGCCTGTACGGCCGTTAGGTAAGTCCACGAAGGAAGACTTTGTCCCCCTGAGCGGAGCGAAGGGGGAAGGGGCCCCCGCAGGCGGAGCGGAGCGGAGCCGGTGGGGTAGGGGGCGGTCGCTCCCACCAAGAAGTTCGTCCGGCCAAAGTTCCCAACGTACCGAGGCGAAACCGGGGCGACTAGGGGTTTACCCGCCCCGTTTCCCTCCTTA
>DATFFO010000283.1:0-2432 GCA_035250025.1 Acidimicrobiia bacterium | reverse complement strand
ACATCCACCGGGTCTTCATCCGGCTTCGGAGGGTCGCCGATCGGGCCGCTCGAGAACAGCCACACCGGGCGTGCGGCCAGCTCCTCGGCGAACCTTTCTGCCAACTCCCGCATCGACTTCATCCAGTGGCCGGCGTACACGGCGCTGCCGAGGATTGCCACGTCGTACCGATGTAATGAGCTCACTGCCTCGGGTCCGAGCACGTCGGTCTCGACGCCGTGCTCGAGGAGGACCTCGCCGATCACGCCACCGATCTCAGCGGTGGATCCGTGTTTGCTGGCGGTGATGATCAGGGCCTTCATCGGGTCTGCCTTTCTATCGACCTGATACAGGAATACGCCCAGATCGCCCGATCCGAACAGGGAACAAAGGCCTTATCGATCAGGACTGAGTCCGAGGACGGAGTCGCCAGATGAGGACCGCGGCTGCCATCGAGAGGACCGCCGCAGTCACCGCCACTGGGGTACGCCAGGAGCGCGCCACCGCCAGGTCACCCTCCAATGCCGACATGACCCGCCATTCGAGGTCGAGTGGGGCGATGAAACTCGCCTGCGACATCGCGGCCAATTCACGGGCGGTGCGGGCCATGGCCGCATGGCGCGCCTGACACTTGAGGCACTTGTCGGCGTGTGCACGGAAGGGCCGGGCCACGGAGGAGCCTTCAACGGCGCTGTTGGCGACGAACGGCCCAGCAACCTCACAGAGGATGGTCATGCCGACTCCTCCAACTGACGGGCAAGACGTGCCCGAGCCCGATGGAGACGCACTTTGGCTGCAGACACCGAGATCCCCATCGCTTCGGCGATCTCGGCGTGGGACCAGTCGTAGACGTCTTTGAGCACGACGACCTGACGTTGTGGCTCCGGCAGTGAGTCGAGGGCGTGACGCAGCCGGCCGCGGAGCTCGAGGACCTCACCGGCCACTTCCGGGTGATCCGCCCCCCGCGGGGCAGCGACGTCGACGAAGTCGTCGAGGGGAAGCCCACTGTGCCGGCGGGCTCGTCTGCGCTGGGTCCAGGCGGTGTTGACCGTGATCCGGTGCAGCCACGTCGACAAGGCCGCGTCGCCCCTGAAATTGGGCAGCGCCTTCCAAGCCCGAATCAGGGCCTCCTGGGCGATATCGGCCGCGAGATGCGGGTCGCCAACCAGTCTTCGCGCCAAGGTGTAGACCTCGTCTCCATGCTCACGAACCAGGGCGCCGAATGCGGCTCTGTCGCCGGCTTGCGCCCGGGCAATGAGCTCCTTTTCCTTGTCACGTTCGACCCTGGGGATTTCCACGGGGTTACCGTCCCGCCAGCTCGATTCGGGCACTGACATGCTCGGCTTCATCGCCGACGACTGCAACAACTGCGCCGTCGGCGCTCTCCTCGATGCTCACCGAGACCGGGGTTGCGGGGGGCAGCGGACTGCGAAAGCGAATCCTGGCCGAGCGGAGGGGCGCATCACCGGGACTGAGTCTCGAAGCCGCTGCAGTGGCCCATGCCGCCTGGAGCAGCCCATGAGCCACAACACCTGGCAGCCCGGCGGACACTGCCGCGTCGTGGTCCCAATGGATGGGGTTCCAGTCCCTGGTCGCGGCGGCATACCGGACCAGGTCGGCCCGCGATGCGGCGACCTGACCCTCACCCGGGCCACCATCTTCATGTGGAGCAGGTTCGATCCTCTCTGTGACCTCTTCGGGTTCCTCGATGGCGGAGACCAGGAAAAGCGAGCTGGCGTCGGCCACCGGGCCGAGGTCGTCCGCCACCTCGACGTCGAAGTTCACGAAATCGATCCCGCCCCTCTCCCGTACCCGGCTCACCTTCCCGGTCACATCCATCTCGGACTCGATGCCGATCCGCCGATGCCAGGTGAACGTCTGCTCGCCGTGGATCACCGACCGATCGGCCAGCTGACCGAGTAGATCGGAGGCGACGACGAAGAGCAGAGCCGCCATGAAGCCGGGGGGCGCGGCATTCTCCCACCGTTCGGGATCGTCGCCGGTCACCTGGATGAAGTCATTGACGTTCTCGACGCAGACGCGGAACGAGTGCGGACCGATGGAATGATCGACGAGATCAGACGGATTCAAGTGTTTCACAGTAACGCCCGAAGGGCATGGGCGGTACCGAACACCGGGGGGTGAGCGTGACTGGAGGTTGAATACGAGAGAGGGCCGGTCACGACCGCCCTCTCTTTCGCGTTCGCGAGTTCAGTTCCCCTCAGCGGGTCTCGCGATGCACGGTGTGCTGACGACACCACCGGCAGTACTTCTTCATCTCTAGACGGTCAGGAGAATTGGTCTTGTTCTTCGTTGTGACGTAGTTGCGACGCTTGCACTCGGTGCAGGCGAGCGTCAATGGCGGTCTCTTGTCGCTTGGCATTGCCTGGGTCCTACTTGACGATCTTTACGACTCGGCCGGCGCCGACGGTGCGGCCACCTTCTCTGATGGC
>DATFFO010000282.1:0-4201 GCA_035250025.1 Acidimicrobiia bacterium | reverse complement strand
GCGGAATGGACGACGTGGTCGTCCCACACCTTCTCGAAGAGGGTCTTGGCCTGCATCCCGAAAGTGTCGACGCTCGTGTCGGGAACGCCAAACCAAGCCCGCCGCAGCCGACATTCGCCGCGAATAGGCTGGGAATGTGGCGCGAGAACGGGGGGCTTATCCCAGGGCGGCCTCGAAATCGGCGGTCGAGGCGTCGTCGAAGCCCACCAGCAAGACCCTGTCGAGGACGTCGGGGCGGGCTCGAGCCCACCGACGGACCGTGTCGACGATTACCCGCGTCGCCTCGGGACGGGGATAGCCGAAAATGCCGGCCGAGATGGCGGGCATCGCCACCGACCTCGCCCCCACCGTGGCGGCCGCCTCGAGGGCCGCCTCCACCGCCTGGGCGAGGAGAGCGGCGTTGTCCTGGCCGGCTCCGTATCGGGGACCGACCACGTGGACCACCCACCGGGCGGGCATGCTCCCGGCTCCCGTGGTGGCGGCCCGGCCGGGGGCGAGGGGGCCGTGCTCCGCTACCCAGGCGGCCGATTCCTCATCCACCTGAGGGTGGCCGGCGCGGGCGATGGCCGCTGCTACTCCGCCCCCGTGGGCGAGATGCTCGTTGGCGGCGTTGACGACCACGTCGACCTCGAGCTCGGTGATATCCCCGGTCACTGCCCCTAGGACAGTGTCGAACAATTCATTCCCGCAGGTGCGTACATCTCTCCTACCAGTCAGTGTTTCCGAACGAGAGGACCTGCGTCCATTGTTGTTCAACACGTCCTAGCTCCACAGCCCGATCGTAGTTAGATGATGCCATGCGGACACTCGTGGCGTTGCTGCTGGCGGTCGAGGTGGGTGGTGCTTTCGGGACCGCCGCCGCTTCGGGCACGGAGACGGGTCCGGGAGTGATCGAGGTCGAATTGAGGGTCGACGTCGCCCCGGCCGATGGCCCCGTCCTCGCCCATCTCACCCTTCCCGGGGAGGAGACACAGACCCGGCCGCTCGTCGACCAGGGCGACGGCACGTGGGAGACGACGGTCGAAGTCAGAGCTGCCGACTGGCGGGTCGTGTTCGAGGCGGTGGCGGCCGGGGAGCTCTCTCAGGAGTTGTCGCTGTCGAACCTGGGGGTGGAGAGAGATCTGCTGGCTGAGGATCCCGCCATCGCCACTGTTCCCGACACGGAGATCGAGTCGACACCGTGGTCGTATCTGCTGGTGGCAGTTCTGGCGGCAGCCGGTGCGGTCGGCCTGTTGGTATATGCCGTGTTCGGGCTCAGAGCTCGGCGTCGACCGTCGCCTCCGTCTCGGCGATCCGCGCCGAGTTGAGCCGCGGGAGGGCGTAGACGAACGTCGCCACGTGGATGGCGCCGCCGACCAGGAACGGCAGCCTCAGCGCCCACTCCCTGCCGACCGTCGGCTCGGACAGGGATACCACGGCCCCGCCCACCAGGGCGCCGATCGACATCATTCCCCATCCGAAGAACCGGTAGACCGAGTTCACCCGCCCGAGCAGATGGTCGGGGATCACTCGCTGTCGAAGCGAGACCGTGATCACGTTCCACACTGTGGCCAGGAATGACGACACCAGGAACATGAGCCATACGACTACGGCGGATGACGTCAGGCCCGTCCAGAGGAGGGCGCCGCCCCCTCCCAGCAGGGTGAGGAACAGCGCCGGTCCTTTGCCGATCGCCTCGACCACCTTGGGGGCGCCGACCGATCCGATCACCCCACCAACCGCGCCCGCGGTGAGGAGGACACCGAATGCCGTTGCCTCCAAGCCCAGGATCTCCTGGACGTAGAGGACGTAGGTGGCGAGAGCCATCGTCATCAACCCGTTGAGAATGCCGAGGATCAGCGCCATCGGTCGGAACAGCGGGTGGCGCCACAGCCAGCCGAAGCCCTCACGGATGTCGGTGCGGAAGCTGGGGCGGGGGCCGGCGGGCTGGGGAGACCGCAGCTCCCCGCCGATCATGAAGACGAGGGCGGCGGCGACCGCGAATGTGCCGGCGTCCACGAAGAAGGGGAGGGCGAGGGAGATGGCGATGAGGAAGCCGGCGGCGGGCGGCCCGGCGAACGAGTTCATGACCATCTCCGCCCCCCACATGCGGCCGTTGGCCTTCTCGAGGACCGCCTTGGGGACGATGGACGGGAGGATCGTCTGGGCGGCGTTATCACGCAGCACCTCGGCCGTGCCCAGGAGGAGGGCGGCGAAGACGATTGCTCCGAGGAGTAGGTTCTCGTCCCGGGCAGTCGCGGAAAGGGGGTCCTCGAGGCCTGAGGCGTTGGCCAACGTGAGAAAGGCGACGCCGAGGGTGATGAGGAAGCGGGCGATGTCCATCGTCACCATGAGGCGCTTGCGGTCCACCCGGTCGGTGATCACGCCCGCCGGGAGGCTGAAGACGAGCCACGGGAGTCGTGTGGCGAGGACGACGAGGCCCAGCTTGAACCCGTCCCTGGTGACCGCCGACGCCAGCCACGGGTAGGCGATGGCGCCCACCCCGTCCCCGAAGTTGGACGTCACCGAGGCCGTCCACAGCTTCCAGTAGTCGCGGCCGAAGCGCGCCTTCACTTCTCTCCGCCTTCCAGGTGGGGGCGGTTCGTCGGGTAGAGGGCGACAGCCAGCCCGTACACGATGTCACCCCCGCGGGGCGCGGCGACGAACTCGTGCAGGAGTTCGCTGAGCCGGTGGGCGAATTCGGCGGCCCTTTCCGCCGGAATCCGGGCGTGGCGGACGCTCATCAGGCCGGGCAGCTCCTGGTCGGGGAAGTGGTCCTTGGCGGCGGCCACCTCGCGGGCCGCTCCGCTGAGGATCGACTCGGGGTTCACCCCCACTTCGGTCATCCCCGCTCGGCTGAAGTCGAACGTGCGGGCAGTGCGGCCGTAGTACTTGGCCTCCAGGGCACGCACCTTCTTGGTGCGCACCACCCGGACCAGCCCGGCGTCGGCCAGCACGCCGAGATGATGGCCGATGGTTCCCTTGGGTCGCCCCAAGGCGTCCGCCAGTTGGCTGGTGGTGGCGGCCCGTTCGGATAGCAACTCGATGATGTCGAGGCGGGTGTCTTCGAACAGGGCGCGGAATTGGTCGGGGCTGTCGAGGGCGAGGACCTTGTCGAGGGGGTAGTCGGGCGCCGTATGGTCGGCCATTCCCGTATGGTCGGTCAATCCCGACCATTTGTCAAGCGCTCAGGAGGCTACTTCTTCTTCAGGAGGCGGTCCTTGATCGCCTGGCATTCAGGGCACACGGGATAGCGGGAGGCATCCCGACTCGGCACCCACTTCTTGCCGCAGAGCGCCCGCAGCGGCTTGCCGTTGACCATGGCATCGGTGATCTTCGACTTGGGATTACGACCGACGATGTAGTGGGCGAAGCGGTCGTGGTCCCCCGGTTCGCTGTCTTCGAGTCGGGGGTCTGCTTCCTCGATGCGGGTGACATCGTTCACGGTCGCCATGATGGCATCACACCCAGATGTTGTCGTGGAGGAGGTAGAACTCGGCCTTCTCGTCCTCGCTGGGTGGTGCGGAGCGGGAGGCGAACTCGACCAGACCCTCGAAGTACGCCTCCCGGGGGGCGCCGGGTGTGAACAGGATCAGCATCGAGGCGGGTTCCCCCGACTCGTTGCGGAATCCGTGGACCCCGCCCGGGGGCACATAGAGGAAATCCCCCGGTCCGCTCTCGACCCAGTCGACCCCGTCGTAGAGACGGACCAGACCGGAGACGACGAAGAACGACTCCGACATCGTCCGGTGGTAGTGAGGGCCCGGGCCCGACGGACTCACCCCCATGTTCCAGCGATAGAGACCGAAGTCGCCTCCGGTTGTGGCGGCGGTCGCCAGATAGTGGGCGTCGGATCCCGGTCCGGTGATCAGGTCGGGCGGGTTGGTGGCAGGGTGCAGGACGGCACTGATCTCACCGACCTCATCCAGGTACCGGGGCTCGGGGTACGACATCATTCCCTCCCTCTCCGGAGTCGCGCTCGACGAGGCGGCTCCACTCGGCGGCCGCTTCCTCCAGACGGCCGATGTCCTCACGGTAGGTGACCTTGAACGCCAGCGGGTCTCCCGCCACGACCGCGATCTCGAGGTCGCCGAAGCGTTCGACGATCTCGGCGGTGTCGGCGGCCTCGGCGTCGGCCCCGGCCGCCAGCCGGTAGGCGGTGCGAAGCGGAGCGGCGCGAAACGCCTGAGGGGTCTGGATCAGCCTTGCCCCGGACGGGCCC
>DATFFO010000281.1:0-19849 GCA_035250025.1 Acidimicrobiia bacterium | reverse complement strand
TGGTCGATCACGGCGATTCGGGGGCGTGTCACAGAGACCCCTTCGACGAGGGGATACCGCTCCGGCGCGGGTCGACGGCGACAGCCGCTCGCAGGGCCCGAGCCAGGGCCTTGACCGCCGCCTCGGCAACGTGGTGGTCGTTCTTGCCTGCGGACCGAAGGTGCATCGTCAAGCCGGCAGTGCGGGCGAAGGACTCCAGGGCGTGAGGCAGGTTCTGTGTGGTCATCGTTCCGATCCGGGGCGCGGTCAGCCGGAGGTCGATGACGGCGTACGGCCGCCCCGAGATATCGACGGTGGCCTCGGCCAGCGCCTCGTCCATGGGAACCCGGGCGTCGCCGAAGCGAGTGATGCCGCTGCGGTCGCCCAACGCCTCGGACAGGGCAGAACCGAGGACAAGGGCCGTGTCCTCGATCGTGTGGTGGTCGTCGATGTGGAGGTCACCCTCGGTGCGCACCTTCAGGTCGAAGAGGGCGTGAGTTGCCAGGGATGTGAGCAGGTGGTCGAAGAAGCCGACCCCGGTCTCCACCTTGGCCGAGCCCTCGCCGTCGAGGTCGAGGCTGAGATCGACGGTGGTCTCCCGAGTGATGCGGGTCACCCTTGCGATGCGGCTCATGCGGTCTCCCTGTCGATTTCGAGCCGGATCTCGGCGGCCAGGCGGTGGGCGGTGAGTCCTTCTGCGGTGGCCAGTGCCGAGATGGTCGGGGCGAGTCTCTCGAGCCCGCCCCGGTCGATGCGCTGCACCTGTCGCCATGACCCGAAGTCCGTCACCGAGAGGGGCCCGCAGGCTCGGGCCAGGCCACCGGTCGGAAGCACGTGGTTGGCGCCGGTGGCATAGTCGCCTGCCGACTCGGGTGCCCAGGGGCCCACGTAGACGGATCCGGCCGATCGGATCTCGGCGGCGTCGGCCTCGGGGTCACGGGTCATCACCGAGACGTGCTCGGCGGCGTATTCCTCGGCGAACGCCATGGCGGCCTGGCGGGATTCGGCGATCACGGCCACGCCATGGTCCGAGAGGGCCTTGGCGAGAATGTCAGCTCGTTCGAGATCCGGCAGCCAGGCGGCGATGGCGGAGTCCACCCGGTCGACAAGAGAGGCGTCGGTCGTGACGAGCACGGCGGGGGAGTCGGGTCCGTGCTCGGCTTGACAGAGCAGGTCCACAGCCACCAGGCGCGGATCGGCAGTGTCATCGGCGATCACGAGGACCTCGGAGGGGCCGGCGGGGAGATCGATGGCGCAGGTCCCGAACACCGCCAGCTTGGCGGCGGTGACGTAGGCGTTCCCGGGGCCGACGATCTTGTCGACCGGTCGCATGGTCTCGGTGCCGTAGGCGAGGGCCGCGATCGCCTGGGCGCCACCGCCTGCCCAGACCTCGGTCGCTCCGGCCAGCCGGCAGGCCGCCGCCATGACCTCGGGCAACCTGCCGTCATGCTCCGGGGACACGACCACGATCTCGGCCACGCCCGCCACGACGGCGGGCACCACGGTCATCACCACCGTCGACGGGTAGACCGCCTTACCGCCCGGCACGTAAGCGCCGACCCTCCGGAGAGGAGCCCAGACCCGCGTCACCGAGACTCCGGGCACGGTGGTGGTCTCTGTGTCGGTCGGCAGTTGGGGCGAGTGCACTGCGGCCACGGCCCTGATGGCAGCCTCCAGCGCGCTGCGGATGTCGGGGTTGAGAGCGGCGACGGCGGCGTCCAACTCCTCGCTCGACACCTGACGCCAGCCACCGCCGAGCCGTCCTGCCAGCTCGGCTACCACGGAGTCGCCGCCTCGCTCTACCCGCCGGCAGATCTCGGCCGTCCGTTCGGCCACCGACGGGTCAGGAATCACGGAGCGACGGGTCAGCCGGCGCCGCTCGGAATCCGAGAGCGCTTCCAACCGAGCGCGCCTCAGCATCGTCATGGAACGAGCTGCTCGATCGGCAGGACCAGGATCCCCCGTCCGCCGGCCTGTTCGAGCCCCGGGAGGAGATGCCACACGTCGTTGGCGTCGACAACCGAATGGATGGCGCACATCTCCCCACCGGCCAGTGGCATGACCGTGGGCGCCGAAAGCCCGGGTATGAGGGCAGCGATCCTGTCAACCGACCCGGCGGGGGCGTTGAGCAGGAGATAACGCTTGCGACGGGCGGCGACCACCGAGCCGATGGCCGTCGTCAGTCGCTCCACGGCGCCGTTGCCGCGCCCACCGGTGACGAGCACGGCCTCGGACTCGAGCAGCGTCCCGACTTCGCGCAGCCCGTTGACGCGGAGTGTGGATCCCGTCGAGACGAGATCGACGATGCCCTCGGCTACGCCCAGTTTCGTGGCGACCTCGACCGACCCGCGCAGGGGAACAACGGTGACCTCGATCCCGGCGTCGTTGAAGTAACGGCCGGTCACGGTCGGGTGCGAGGTGGCGACGCGGCGGCCGGCGAAGTCCTCGACCTTGACCAGGTCGGAGCCGTTGGGGACGGCCGCTGCCAGGCGGCAGCGGCCGTAGCCGAGTGACAGCAGGACCTCGAGTTCGGACTCGGCCTCGGCCAGCAGGTCGACGCCGGTGATCCCGATGTCGGCAACCCCGTCCTCGACGAGTTCCCCTATGTCCTCGGTCCGCACAAAGAGGAGGTCGATGTCGGCGTTGTCGACGGAGACCGATAGCGCCCGGTCGCCGGCTTCGAAGCTGAGTCCCGCCGCCGCCAGCAGATCGATGGTCGGGGTGCGGAGGCGTCCCTTGTTGGGGACGGCAACGTTGAGGGTCGGCGTCATCGACGGCCTGCGGCCCGGTCGAGGGCGAGCCGGTAGCCGCCCGCCCCGTGACGCAGCCACTGGTTGATGCGGGTCACGGTGGCCGTGGAGGCGCCGGTCCGATCGGCGATGTCACGGTAGGGAATCCCCTCGTCCAAGAGTTTGGCCACGGCCCATCGATGGGAGAGATCTGCCAGCTCCTTGCGTGTGCAGAGGTCGCGGAAGAAGTCGGCTGCCTCGTCGATGGTGCGCAGCGAGAGGACAGCCTCGAAGAGGGCGGAAGTGTCCTCGTTGCGCCAGTTGTCATCGGGGAGAGTCATGCCAGATCCTGTCGTCGTGCTGTCTTGACGTGATAGCGTGCTAAAACAGTAGCGCATGACAACACCTGGTCCAACTGCCTTCGAGGTCATCCCCGCCATCGACGTGCTCGGAGGAAGGGTCGTGCGGTTGGCCCGTGGCGAGTACTCGCAGGCCACCGAGTACGCCCACGACCCGGCGGAGGTCGCCCGGCGATGGGCCGATGAGGGGGCACGCCGGCTGCACGTCGTGGATTTGGAGGGAGCCCGCAGCGGCCAGGTCGATCTCGATCTGTGGACGGCGGTGGCGACCACGGGAGTCTCCGTCCAGGCAGGGGGCGGGATCCGGACGGCGGCGGTGGCGCGGGCGGTCGTGGCCGCCGGCGCCGAGAGGGTCGCGATGGGGACGGCGGCCGTATGGGATCCGCAGGCCCTGGCGGGGCTCGGCGACAGGGTGGTAGCGGCGGTCGACGTCAGGGCAGGTAGCGCAACCGGGGCCGGGTGGCTGGACGGCGGGCGAGATCTGGGGGAGGTCCTCGACGGCCTCGCCGCAGCGGGAGTCGCCCGTCTGCTCGTAACCGGCATCAGCCGCGACGGGATGCTCACAGGACCCGACTTCGCCCTGACCGAAAGCTTGGCAGGTGACCCTCGTTTCCGCGTGATCGCCTCAGGCGGGGTGAGCAACCTGGCGGACCTGGAGCGGCTGGCTGCCCTGGGATGCGAGGGGGCGGTGGTGGGACGGGCCCTCTACGAGCGCCGTTTCACGATGGGCGCCGCTCTGGGCCTGTTTCGCTGAGGGCCGACGACGTTGCCACCGTCCGATGGACCAGGGCCGTCCCCACGGCGGCAACCCCTGTCAGAGCGGTGAGGATGGCTCCGAAGCCGCTCGGGCCGGCAAGGCTGGCGATGACCACGGGCAACGTCATGCCGGCGTAGGCGATCCCGTAGAACGATCCCGTCATGGCGCCGCGTCGGGCAGGTTCGGCCAGCAAGTCGACGAAGCGCAGGCCCGAGGTGACGGCGAGGCCCGACGCGGCACCGAGGGCGATGGCGGCCGGAAACAGGAGTGCCCACCAGCCGTTGGCGAAGGCTATCGCTCCGAGACCACAGCCCACCGTCCCCGATCCGAAGGCGATGGGAGCGGCACGCAGGGCTCCCAGGCGGATGCTGATCGCCTGGGTGGCGAAGATGGAGAGAGCGGTGATGGCGGCGATGAGACCGGCGACGAAGACGGCCACACCGGCCATGACCGGCCGGAGAAGGACGGGAAGCAGGCTGAACGAGAGGGAGGCGAAGCCGAACACGGCCAGCGCCGTCGGCGCGACGATCTTCCAGAACGGCTCCCGGGTCGTCGGGGACAGGCCCAGGTCGGGACGAACACGCCTGGCGGCGTCGGGGGTCACCGTTTCCGGGACGGAGAGGACGCCGGCGGTGGCGACCAGGAGGAGCGTCAGGTGGACGAGATACGGGGTCAGGAGCGGGGCCGGTCCCCACTGACCCAGGATTCCGGACACCAGCGGGCCGAGCCCGAAGCCGGCGTACATGATCATCCCGGTCAGCCGGGCCGACCACTGGCGGTCCTCCGGTCGGCTCAGTTCCTGCATCCAGGCGGTCGTGACGACGAACGCAACACCAGACACGCCTCCCAGCACGAAGCGGGCTGCGAAGAGGATGGAGACCGACTCGGTCCCGAAAATGAAAAGCAGCGAGGCAAGGGCGGAGGCGGCGAGAGCAGGAAGCGTCAGGCGCCGCCGTCCCACCGCGTCGGAGGCAGGCCCGCTCCAGAGCAAGGCGGGAAGGAGGCCCACCGGATAGACGGCGAAGAGGGCGGTGACAGTCCAGGCGCTGAGGTCGAGGGCGGTCTGATAGGCGAGCAGCAGCGGCGTCGAGACATTGGTTCCGAACGCGACCGCGAACAAGGCGAGGGCCAGGCGGCGACGGGTGTGAGAGACGGCGGGGATCGAGTCGGTGGACGTCGGGCCACGGTACCGCCGGTAGCCTCGATGCCATGAAGCGTTTCCGCTTCGGCGCCATCGGGGGCCGGGCCGAGAATCGACAGCAGTGGCTCGAGCAGGTGCGCCTCGCCGAGGATCTCGGATATTCGACGATCCTCATCAGCGACCACTTCTCGGATCGGTTGGCGCCGCTTCCGGCGCTGGCGATGGCCGCCGCTCACACCAGCTTGCGTCTCGGCACGCTGGTCCTCGCCAACGACTTCCGCCATCCGGCAGTGCTGGCCAAGGAGGCGGCGACCGTCGACCTGCTCAGTGACGGCCGACTGGAGCTGGGTCTCGGAACGGGTTGGGAGGAGGGCGACTACCGGGCGTCGGGCATACGGCGCGACCCACCCGGTGTTCAGGTGGACCGGCTCGTCGAGGCGATCTCGGTGTTGCGCGGCCTGTGGTCGCCGGAAGAATTCCACTTCGACGGTGACCACTACCAGGTACACCTGGACGGGCTGCCCAAGCCAGAAGAGGGTCGGCCGACCCTGCTCATCGGAGGAGGCGGTGAGCGCATGTTGGGGTTGGCGGGTCGTCACGCCGACATCGTCGGTATCTCTGCTGCCGAGATCGTCGACCGCGGCGACTTGGCCCGGGGCATCACCACGGCAGGTGAGGTGATGGACGAAAAGATCTCGTGGATCCGCGCTGGTGCCGGCGCCCGGTTCGACGACCTGGAACTGAACATCCTCCTCTTCGGCGTTGAGGTGGGCGACCGTGCCGAAGGTGCCGCCGCTCTGGCGGATGAGTGGGGCGGGACCCCGGAGGGCATCCTGGCCTCCCCCCACTTCCTGGTGG
Source organism: Acidimicrobiia bacterium (assembly GCA_035250025.1). GTDB lineage: Bacteria > Actinomycetota > Acidimicrobiia > Spongiisociales > ZC4RG35 > DATFFO01. The sequence continues at coordinate 14,026 of DATFFO010000281.1, read as the reverse complement.
GAACCAGCGATGAGATCGCGGGTGACCTCGAGGCCCGCCGGGAGCGCTGGGGCATCTCCTACCCGGTGGTCCCCTTCACGGCGTGGAGGGCGCTGGCCCCGGTCGTCGAGCGCCTGACCGGCACCTGAGCCGCCGCCCGGTCCCCGCCGCTTCTTTGGATGGTTGGGAACGGTTTGACCCTTCTTTGGACCGTGACTCGCGCTCCTCGTTCCCCACGGTCGAAAGAAGGTGGGGGGCGTTCCCCACGGTCCAAAGAAGGGCCCTCCGGGTGCCGTCTAGAAGCGGGCCCGGGCGGCTTCGAGATCCCGCCACGACACCTGGCGGGCGGCGGTGTCGCGGCGGAGAGCGGTCAGGGCCGCCTCGCGAAGGACGCCGGTCATGTCGGCGAACGAGAGCCCCTCGCACAATACGGCCAGAGCGTCGAGATCGACCGAGTCGTCGAAGGGGACGTCGGTGATCTCGAGCAGGGCCCGCCGCCCCTCCAGATCGGGAAGGCCGAGCTCGATGTGCGTCTCGAAACGTCCGCTGCGGAGCAGGGCGGGATCGATGAGATCGGCCCGGTTGGTGGCTCCGATCACGGCCACGTCGCCCCGTTCGGATATCCCGTCCAGTTCCGTGAGCATCGCCGCCACGACCGAGTCGGTCACGCTCGTGGTCGACGACCCGCGTACGGGAGCGAGGGCATCGAGTTCGTCGAAGAAGATGATGGAAGGGGATGCCGTCCGGGCCCGGGCGAACACGTCGCGGACACCTCTTTCCGACTCGCCCACGTACTTGTCCAGGAGCTCTGCTCCTTTGATGGGAAAGAAGGCGGCCCCTGCCTCATGGGCGACGGCCCGCACCACGAACGTCTTCCCGGTCCCCGGTGGGCCGAAGAGCAGGATGCCGCGGGGTGGCTCTATGCCCAGGTTCTCGAACCGCTCCGGCTGGGTGATCGGCCATATGACCGCCTCCGTGAGCCTTTGCTTGACGTCGGCGAGGTTGGCGACCTGCTCGAAGCCATGGGCGGGAATGTCGCCCATCGAGGCCGAGCCCAGTGACGGTGTGGTCTCGCGGATCGCGTCGAGGACATCCCCCGTCGTGAGGACACCCCCGCGGCGGGCGAGGCCGGCCGACGCATGCAGCACGGCGCCCACGACATCCGTCCCCGCGAAGCCGGCCGACCTGGCTGCGAGGGCGTCGTGGTCGATGTCCGTGCTGGGTACGTCCGCCAGGGCGGCCTCGAACAGCAGGCGGCGCCGGGCGAGATCGGGCGGCGGGACCGGAAGGGAGCGAGGGAGGAGCTCGTTGCCCGCCAGGCTGGGGTCGATCTGGCTGAGGCTCGACGCCCCGAGCACCGTCGCCAGTCCGGTGCGCTCGGTGACAGAGTCGAGGAACCAACGGAACACGGCGCCGAACTGGGTGCGGTAGTTGGCCAGAGCCTCGTCGCCGATGAGAAGCTCCACCCTGTCGATGAATATGACTCCCCTCTGGCCGGCCTTCGCCAGCGAGCCCTGGAGGACGTCGAGCAGGCGCTCGGGCTTGAAGATCTTCTCCAACGACACTTCCTCGATCCGGAGGCCGATGTCGCCGGCGGCGGCGCGTACCAACTCGGGACGCCCACATCCGGGCGGGCCTTCCACCCAGATCCCGGCAACTCGGGGGAGCCCCCAGGCCGCCGGCAGGTCCTCCGGCGATGTGAGCAGGGTGAGCCAGCCTGACAGCAGGTCGCGTTGGCTCTCGAGCCCGGCAAGCAGGGCGGCATCGCTCGCCCGTTTTCGCGCATCGATCGCGTCGGATTTGGCGGGATCGATGCGCGAGAGCGGGGGAGCGGAGGGATCGATGCGCGAAAGCGGGGGAGCGGGGGCATCAGGCGCCGCCTTGGGAGGTGGCGGGACGTCCTCGACGGCGGGCCGGTCAGCCAGACCCACGATTCGGGTTGCCGGTCCCACGATTCCGGCGCGGTTGGGACGCACCTCGGCGATGCCGATCTCGCCCTCTCCCGGGAGGTCGATCCGGTCTCCGGACGACACCGGCCGTCCTTGCCAGGTCGTGACGAGGTCGGCGACGTCATCGGGAGCATCAGGCGTGTCCAGGACCACCAGAGCGGCGTGGGCCAGTACGGCCCGGGTCACCTCGACCGTGCCCCCTTCGGATACGCCGGCGTTGGCCTGGCTCCGGGGGCCCAGCGAGATGGCGGTGGGTTCGGCACTGGGGCCCGCCTTGATCAGGCAGTGGGTCTCGCCCACGGCCACGACGCCACCGTATGGCAAACCCAGGGTCTTGAGCAGGGTGGCGTCGGCGGACGCGACCGGATCGGTGCCGGGCCGGACGATGAAGCGCATCGGGCGACAGGTTAGGACCGCCCGGTGGGCGAGAATCGGCTCGCTGTCCCCTCATTCCAGGGCGGTGAGGCTGGGAACCGCCGGCACGGGCAGAGCCAGGGCGCCCTCGCCTTGGACCAGGCGTGTCCCCGCCGACGTCATCCACTTCCAGAGCAGATGGGCTTCTTCCGCCACCATGACATCGGGCGGCACCGGGGTGACGACCGGATCCGGCACCGGGGCGGGATTCAGCGGCGGATGGGTTCCCGTCCGCCAGGCGTGGACCAGATGGCCGCGGTCGAGGACGGCGCAATCGCCGCCCCGGGCCTCGACTTCGAGCATGCCGGCCTCCTGCATCGCTTGCCAGGCCCGGCGCCGCTCCAGGGCACGCGCCAGAGCCTGGTGACGGTCCCGGACAGTCGCCGCCTCCTCGAAGCGCTGCTCCTCGGCCAGTCTCTGGATGCGGCGGCGGAGGGGCTCCAGGAGCAGGTCCGGCTGCTGGAGGACGCCCGACCTGACAGTCTCGACGACCGGGGCGTACTCCTCCGGCGAGAGGGTGCCGTCGCACGGGCACATGGCGGCTCCGATCTGGGCCATGGCGCACAACGTCTGGCGGGAGCCGGGCTTGTGGGTGCAGCGACGCACCGGGACGGCGTCCCACAGCGCCAGCATCACGGTCTCGGCTGCCCGGCGCGACCGAAATGGGCCCAGGTAGACGGAGGTATCGGGGCGAACCGTCCTCACGAGCGATAGGCGGGGGAAGGCCTCCGATGTGAGCTTGACGAAATGCGACGCCTTGGGTGGGCGAGAGCGGCGGTTGTGGCGAGGGCGGTAGCCATGGATGAGGCGGATCTCCGTCACCTCGGCCTCGAGTGTGCTCTCGCAGACGCGGTACTCGACCGAATCGAGCTCGCGGAGCATGTTCGCCACGGACCGGCGCTCGTCGCCGTAGAAGTACGAGCGGACCCGGGAGCGAAGATTGGACGCCTTCCCGATATAGAAGATGGTCCCGTTGCGGTCCTTGAAGAGGTAGACCCCCGGACGGCGGGGGAGATCGTCGGCGAGATGGATCTTCCCGTAGTGGGCGGATCCCCGGGCGGTGGGCAGTTCGAGGAGGTCTTCGAGCGCGGTCACCCCGAGCGAACCGGCCCGTTCCAGCAGGCCCCACAGGACGTGGGCCGTGGCCCGGGCATCGTCGAGTGCCCGGTGGGTCGGCTTGACCGGTGAGCGGAAGTAATCGGCCAGTGTCGACAGCCTCAGATTGCGCACCTCTGGTCGGATCAGGCGGCGGGCGAGACCGACCGTGTCGACCGTCCGGTTGGTCAGCGGTGCATAGCCCAGGCGGCGGGCGGCGGCCGAGAGGAACGACATGTCGAAGCGGATGTTGTGGCCGACGATGACGGCATCCCCGATGAACTCGAGGAATGCCGGCAGGGCAGCGTCAACCGACGGCGCCTTGGTGACCATGGTCTGGGTGATGCCGGTGAGGATCGTGATGAACGGCGGGATCGGACTGCCCGGATTCACCAGGGTCTGGAAGACCCCGACTTCCTCACCCATCCGGTAGCGGGCGCCGCCGATCTCGGTGATCTCGCATTGGGCCGCAGAGCTGCCCGTGGTCTCGAGATCCAGCACGCAGAAGGTCACCTCGGAAAGCGGCATCCCCATGTCGTCGAAACTGGCCTGGCGAGCGAGCGTCATCTGTGAAGTTGTAATCGAACATATGTTCGATAGCAAGGAGACGGAAGGCAGAAGACGGAAGACGGACGACGTGGCGGGGTGCTTCTACGATGGGCGGATGGGGAGCGAACCCGAGAGGTATGTGTGCTCGGCGTGTGGCAACCGCACCCGTTTCGACGTGGTGGAGTCACTCCGGCGGCGTCGCTACCAGCACTACACGCTGGGCGGGGAGATGACTGTCGACGAGGAGTCGGTGCTGGAACGTGTGGTCGAGTCGGTCACCTGTCGGTGGTGTGACCGGACGGACTCGGTCGAGACACTCCCTCAGACCTGACGGCGTTGCCTCGTCGCCTCGTAGAGCGCCAGGGCGGCAGTCACCGAGGCGTTGAGGCTGTCCACCGTCCCCGCCATGGTGATGAGCGCCGGTGTGGCGGCCTCCAGCATTTCCGCGCTGAGTCCCACCGATTCGGAGCCGATGGCGACGGCGATCGGCCCGGTCAGGTCGACGTCCCAAAGCTCCTCGTCGGCCGCGGGGGTCAACCCCACCAGGGTGATGGAGCGATGGCGCAGCCAGGCGATCACCTGGCCGGTCGACGCCACGGCGGTGGGGACCGTGAACAGCGCCCCCTGGCTCGATTGGACGACGTTGGGATTGTGGATGTCGGTAGCGGGGTCGGCCACGAGCACGGCGTCGGCGCCCAGGGCATCGCAGGTGCGGAACATGGCGCCCAGGTTTCCCGGCTTCTCGACGGACTCCACCACCAACAGCAAGCAGTCGGGCGGCGGGTCGAGGCGCTCGAGATGTGTCTCGAGTTGGGCGGCGACGACCATGACGCCGTCCGGGTTCTGGCGGGCCGAGACCTTACGGAACGGGCCTTCGGCCAACTCGGTTGTCGCCAGGGCAGTGTCGGCGGGCCGTCCCCCCAACTCCGGGGCGATTATGTGCTGGATGATGGTCGTCCCCGAGGCGATGGCCCTCTCCACATTTCTGGCGCCTTCGACGACGAAACGACCGGCGGCATCACGGTGCCGGCGGGATCGGAGTCGGACGAGTTCTTTGACGAGAGGGTTGGTGGTAGAAGTGATCACTCCGATCCCTCGAGCCGGATGAACGCTTCCTCCAGTCGCTTGCGGGCCCGGTGGCAGGAAACCCGCACCGCTCCCACGGTGGCCCCGAGTCGGCTTCCGATGTCTTCGTAGTCGAGCCCCTCCACCTCGCGCAGCCAGAGGAGCTCACGGTCACGGGCGCTCAACAGGGCGAGGGCCGCTCGTATGTGGGTGTGCTCCTCGCTGAGAATCGTCCGCTCCTCAGGCGTAGTGGGGGACACGAAGGCGTCCTGGGGACGGTTGGGGGAGCGATAGCGCCGGAGGGCGGTCCGCATCCGATTGCGGGCGATCGCCCAAAACCACCCCTCGAAGGCGTCCGGTTCGCGGAGCTGGCTGAAGTTGCGGACCATCCCCTCCAGGGCGTCCGCCACGATCTCGCCGACGAGGTCGTAGGGGAGGCCGACGCCGTGATAGAAGGCGACCAGCCTGGGATGCCCGGCTCCCAGCACATCACCCATGGCCCGCATGTCGCCGTCGCGGGCGGCGATGACGTCTTCTATCGCGGGCGGCCAGACCCGGCGACCGCTTTCCGACGAGCTATGCGACACCAAACCAGGATAAGACTGGGTCCCCGGGTCGGACGGTGTTGCTGTCGCCGACCGTCAGGGCTTGGAGGAGTTACCGCCGCCCGATCGCGGCGATGTCACCGCCGGGGTCGATCCGGAACTGCCGTTACCAGAATTGCCCCCGGAGTTTCCGGGGGCGGTGGCCGGTGGACCGTCGCCGGAGTTGTCGGGCGGGTCGGCATCGCCGGGGGTGGTACCGGAGTTGCCCGGAGCGGTATCGCCCGGGGTGTCGCCGCTTTGGCCGGGGGTGTTGCCGGTGTTTCCGGGGGCGGTGTCACCGGGCAGATCGGTGACGATCTCGCGCACCTCTTCTTCGGCCTCGGCGAGCTCTCCAGCGTCGGCTGCATTGGTGGACTCCGAGATTTGTCGCGCCACGGCGAGCAGATCCATGACCACCGACCGCAAGTCGGTCCCGGTGAGGTCGGCTGTCCGGATGGCCCTGGCCGCCGCCACTACCTCGCTGTTGGGGAGGGACTCGATCATGAGTTCAAGGGCGGCGTCGTACTCGGACCGGTCTGTGAGGACGGTCGCTTCCTCGAGCCTCTCGCCGCTGCGGTCTCCGCCTAGACCCAGGACGTCGGAGACCCACTCATAGGAGCGATCCACGGGATAGAGGACGTCGCCGGGCGCGGAGCTGTCGGCCACGGCGGCCCCGGCGAGGTTGAGGACGAACAAGCCGCTGACCGATGCCGCCACGAGCGCGGGCAGGCGGCGCCGTCGAGGAGCGGTGACGGTGCGGATCGCCCGGGCGACCTCGGCTTCGCTGCGTCCCTGGGGGACAGCCCGAATGAGATCGTCGGCGAATCGTCTGAGTTCGTCGAACGGATCGTTCTTCACTTGATCGTCTCTCGGGGCTGACCGGTTGGACATTCTCCCAGAGGGGGTCTCAGGGACTAGCCAGTCGTTACACGTGCGAGGACGGACCGGAGGGTACCCACCTGTTCTCGTGTATCACGGTCGATCGGGGGCGTCGCCCCAAGTCCAGGGAACCGGAACGTCGGTCCGGGGCAGGATGCCCGACGGTGACAACCCCGACGATGGCGTATTCCTCGGGAATCGCCAACAGGCCCTTGAGATCGTCGAAGGCGTGGACGCCGAGGAACCCCGCCGCCAGGCCCTCATCGACCGCCGCCAGCAGCACGGCCATGAGCGAGGCGCCGGCGTCGACCCACCAAAACGGGACCGGCCAGTCGATCTCGGTGCCGTCGGGGCGGAGCTTGTCGGGCATCTGATAGCGCCGGTGATAGGCATCCTCGGAGACGCAGAGGACGATGAGGGCGGCGGCTCGCGACACCCAGGGGTCGAACCCCATGGCGACATAGCCGGGTTCCCCTGCCGCCTCGGCGATGGCCTGGCGGATAGCGGGATCTGTCACGACCACAGCCGCCTGGCCCTGCGAGTAGCCGGCCGATGGCGCCTGGGTCGACGCCTCGGCGATTCGGCGCAAAGCGTCGGCATCTACCGGCTCTTCCGAGTAGTTGCGGACCATGCGCCGCCTTGCCAGAACCTGGTGGAACTCCATCTATGCCTCTTCGTTGGGGTTCACGAGACCATGGCGGAGGGCCCGTACGAGACCTGTGACGAGCGTGGCCGCGCCGATGGCGAGCGTGAGGAACGTGGTGCCCGACGACAGCATCGTCGCCGCCGTCAGCAGCAACGCCCCGCCGAGCGCCGCCAGCCCGAAGAGCATCACGTGTGGCCGCCCCCGGTCATCGACGAGCCGCTCCGCTTCGACGGTGGCGAACCAGATCAGGGCCACTGCGGCCGCCGCCATGGTCGCCACCTCGACCGAGCCGGGGCCGGCGAAGAACGTGAGCCACATGACCACGGCTACCGATGCCAGGCCGAATGCCAGCTCCCGCACCATCGGCTTCACAAGTCGGCCTCTCGTTGCTCGTCCATTCCTCAATGGTTACACACCGGTGGGGACGGGCAGCCGTCCGGAACGCCCGAGCTGTGCCAGACTCCTCCCCACATGGCGATGCCGTTGGGTGAGTCGAGATACGAGGCACAAGTCCTGTGGACGCGGGGCCGTGGGTGCCGGGAGTTGGCCGAGCTGTTGGCGGGAGAGGCGGCGACCCGGGTCCAGGGGGATCCCGTCCAGGCGTGCATCGAGCACCGAGCCGATCTTCTGGTCGCCCGTCGCCTTCCGAGCGCGGGGCTGGTCGACACGGTCGTGCCGCTGGACGTGGATCCGGAGGGCGTCGGGTCGGTGGTCGCCGCCGTCGCCGGCGGACCCCATTCGGTTCTCGCCGCTCGCGTGGCCCGGGATCTCGGGGTCGCGCTCGGGGTACCGGCCTCGATGGTGTCGGCCTATCGCACCGGCGGTGACCCGGCGGATGCGGAAGCAGCAGTAGAGGAGATCTATCCCCGGGTCCCGGACATCGTCTACCGCACGATGGAGGCCGCCGACATGAGCGACCTGGCCTCCAACCTGCCGGAGAAGACGCTCCTCGTCTTCGGCGCTCCCGGGGGATCTTGGCTCCAGCGACGGCTGTCGGGTCCGGGGGCCCGGCTGCGATCGAGCGCCCCGGCCGGTTCGGTGGTCGTCCAGTCGGCGCCCCGCCGCGTGTTCCAGGTCATGGGTGAGCCGGTGTTCGTCGGTCCCTTCCTCCAGGTCGCCGACACCCTGCGGATCCGAACCGAGTCCACCCTCGCCGTAGCCGAGAACGGACGCCTCGTCGGTCTCGTCCGGCGGAACCGGCTGATGGAGTTGGCGCCCCAGGCCCCCGTCGGCGAAGCGATGGAGGAGCCCATGTATATCGGCCAGGTCGAGCCGGTGACCGCGGCCCAGCCGCTGCGCCCGATCTTCGGGGCCGACCCCATCCCGGTCGTGGACGGTGAACGCAACCTCGTCGGCGGTCTCGCTCCACCAGCCGCCTGATCGTTGCCGACCGGCCGCTAGCGTTCGAGAGCCTATGACCTCTGGCTACTACCGGTACCCGACCATCCATGACGAACGCATCGCCTTCGTCTCGGAGGACGACTTGTGGGAGGTGCCGGTCGAGGGCGGGCGAGCCAGACGCCTCACTGCCAATCCCGGACCATCCTCCTTCCCCAGCTACTCGCCCGACGGCACCCGGATTGCCTACACCGGGCGAGACGAGGGCATGACGGAGGTGCACGTCATGGGAGCCGATGGCGGGGCGCCTGCCCGGCTGACCTTCCACGGGGCGCTCAGCCAGGTGGTCGGCTGGGACGGAGACGAGGTCATCTATGCCTCCAATGCAGAGTGGCCCTTCACCAACGACTTCCGCTTGTGGTCGGTCCCGGCGGACGGGGGGATGCCCCGGCTGCTCCCGTGGGGGCCGGCCCGATCGATCGCTCGCCAACCGGGTGGTAGGGGGACCCTGCTGGGCCGCCAGACGATGGATCCGGCCCGCTGGAAACGGTACCGGGGAGGGCGGGCCGGAAGCATCTGGGTCGACCGGACGGGTAGCGGGGAGTTCTCCGGCCTCCTCGACATCGACGGCAATCTGGCCTCGCCGATGTGGCTCGGCCGACGGATCTTCTTCATCTCCGACCACGAGGGTCACGGCAACCTCTACTCGGTGACGCCGACGGGGCGCTCGATGCAGCGCCACACCAACCACACGGACTTCTACGCCCGTCATGCCTCAACCGACGGACGCCGCATCGTTTATCACGTCGGCGCCGACGTATGGATGTTCGACCCCGACGTGGGCGGCCCCGAGCGGGTACCGGTCGACCTCCCGTCGGCCCGACCCCACCGGAACCGGCGCTTCATCGCCCCAGGCAACTACACCGAGTCCTACGACCTCCACCCCCAGGGCCACTCCCTGACGGTCAACGCCCGCGGCGGCATCTTCACCATGCCGCTCTGGGAAGGCTCCGTCGTCCGCCATGGTCCCGTCTCCTCCGTGCGGCGACGACTGGCGACATGGATGGCTGACGGCGAGCGTCTCGTCTCCGTCACCGACGAGACCGGGGAGGAGCGCCTGGTCGTCGAGCCCGCCGGCGTCGGCGACGCGAAGGGCGCGGCCACCCGGAAGCTCATCGACCTCGACGTCGGACGGGTTCGCAGCCTGGATGTGGCGCCCGCCGGAGACGCCCGGGCAGCCGTGACCAATCATCGCCACGAGTTGCTGCTGGTAGCGCTCGATACGGGCAAGGTGAGGGAGGTCTATCGCAGCCCCCACTCCTGGATCGCGGGAGCGGCCTGGTCGGCCGATGGACGGTGGCTGGCCTTCTCGGCTGCGACGACCCGGACCAGCCACTCCCTCTTCCTCCTCGACACCTCGGGCAGGTCCGATCCTGTGCAGATCACTCGCCCCGCCTTCGACGATCGTTGGCCGGCGTTCGACCCGGGTGGACGCTTCCTCTACTTCACGTCGGCCCGATCGTTCGATCCCGTGCCCGACACCCATTTCCACAACTACGCCTTCCCCACCGGAACCCTGCCCCACCTTGTGACGCTCCGGGCCGACATCGGCTCGCCGTTCGAGGCCGAGTCGCGTTCGCCCCGGGCTCCCGGTGCCCCGCCGGGCGGTGCCCCCAAGCCGCCCGATGCCAAGGAGGGCGACGAGGCGCCCGCCCCCGAACAGGTCGAGATCGACCTCGAGGAAATTGAGCGCCGGGTTGTCGCCTTCCCCCAGACGCCGGGTCGTTACGGCCGGGTGGCGGCGGGCAAAGGGCGGGTCTTCACGGTCTCCTTCCCGGTGACCGGTTCCGACAGCGATCACGACAAGCCAACCGGCCGTCTCGAAGCCTGGGATTTCAACACCGAGAAGATCGAGTCCATCACCGAAGGCGTGTCGGGCGTCGCCACCAATCCCGCCGGGACGGTCCTTCTCATCGGTGCCGGCAAACGCGTGCGGGTCGTTCCGGTCGGTTGGAAGGACGACAAGTCGCCCGCCGCCGAGGCGACGCGGTCGACCGGGTGGGTCGACATGGGCCGCATCCGGCTCCAGATCGACCCGGGTCAGGAATGGCGTCAGATGTTCTCCGAGGCCTGGCGTCTCCAGCGCGACTACTACTGGCACGAGGACATGGCGGGGATCGACTGGCCCGAAGTCCACGACCGCTACCTGCCGCTGGTCGACCGGGTCGGGTCGAGATCGGAGTTCTCGGACCTGATGTGGGAGATGCAGGGTGAGTTGGGGACATCGCATGCCTACGAGTTGGGCGGCGACTACCGACCGGTTCCCAACTTCCGGCAGGGCTCGCTCGGGGCGCAGCTCGGGGCGACCCGCGGCCGTTGGGTCATCGGCCGCATTGTTGAAGGGGATGCCTGGGATCCGAAGGCGCGCTCCCCTCTGGCTGCGCCGGGGGTGGATGTGGCCGAGGGCGACCGCCTGATGGCAATCGACGGGGTCGAGCTCGATCCCGGTCGCAACCCCGCCGAGCTCCTCGTCGACCGCGGTGGCCGCCCGGTCCAGCTGACCATCAAGCGGGGGCGGCGGGCGCCGCACACGGTGATCGTCAAGCCGCTGGTGGACGAAGCCCCGCTCCGTTACCGCGACTGGGTCGAGTCGAACCGCGCCTTCGTCACCGAGCGGACCGGTGGCCGGGCGGGCTACATCCACATCCCCGACATGGGCACAGCCGGGTTCGCCGAGTTCCATCGTGCGCTTCTCACCGAGGTGGACAAGGACGGGTTGGTCATCGACGTCCGCTACAACCGCGGGGGCAACGTCAGCCAGCTGCTCCTCGAGAAGCTGGCCCGCCGGCGGACAGGGTGGGGGATGTCGCGGTGGAACGAACCCGAGCCCTTTCCCCGTGACTCTCCGACCGGCCCCATGGTCTGCCTGACCGACGAGATGTCAGGCTCGGACGGAGACATCTTCAGTCACACGTTCAAGCTTCTCGGATTGGGACCGCTGATCGGCACCCGAACCTGGGGTGGCGTGGTGGGGATCTGGCCGCAGCAGTCGCTGGTGGACGGGACCGTTACCACCCAGCCCGAATTCGGCCACTGGTTCGACGACGTCGGGTTCTCGGTCGAGAACTACGGCACGGACCCCGACATCGAGGTCAGGATCCGCCCCCAGGATCATGCCGCCGGGCGGGACCCGCAGCTGGAGAGGGGAGTGGCCGAGGTGCTCGAACTGATCGAGGCGCACCGGCCCATCGTCCCCGATATCAGCACCCGCGTCTCCCTGGTCCCTCCGACTCTCGACCCGTGACCGAGTTCCGTAGTTGGCGGCCGCACCCGTGGCACGGACTGGAGGCCGGACCAGAGCCACCGGTCATGGTCACCGCCTACATCGAGATCACCCCGTTCGACGTGGTCAAGTACGAGGTGGACAAGCCCACCGGCTACCTCAAGGTCGACCGCCCCCAACAGACCTCGTCCTCCCCACCCACCCTGTATGGCTTCATCCCCCGCACGTTTGCGGGCGAGCGGGTGGCGGCCCTGTGCCCCAACGCCGTGGCCGGGGACGGCGATCCGATGGACGTGTGCGTCATCTCCGAGCGTCCGATCAACCGGGCCGACATCCTCCTCACCGCCCGGGTCGTCGGCGGCCTCCAGATGGTGGACGGGGGTGAAGCCGACGACAAGATCATCGCCGTCCTCGCCCGCGACCCGATCTGGGGCGAGGTCCAGGACCTGGTGGAACTCCCAGAGGCGATCATCGACCGCCTCGCCCACTATTTCGAGACCTACAAGATGCGCCCCGATATGAAGGAAGACGAGGTCGTGATCCAGCGGCGATACGGACGCGAGCACGCCTACCGGGTGATCGAAGCGTCGATGGACGACTACAGCGAGAGTTGGGGCGAGGAGTAGATGGGCGGATGGCCCAGTTCAACTCGGTTCCAGGAACTCCAGCCTGTTCCCGAACGGATCTGAGACATAGAAGCGATTGAATCCGGGCAACGGCTGATCGACGACGACCTCGACTCCCGATGCTTCCAGAGTCGCCCGGAGGGCCGACAGGTCGTCGATGACCAGGGCCGGGTGGGCCTTCTTGGCGGCCCTGAATTCAGGGTCGACGCCGAGATGTATCCGGACGCTTGCATCCTCGAACCAGCAACCGCCGCGAGCTTCGAGGTGGGCCGGCTTCTCGACACGCGGGATCCCCAGGATCTTCTGGTAGAACTCGACGGCTGCCGTTTCACCATCCAGTGGCATGGCCAGCTGCACGTGGTGGAGCGAACGAAACACGGGACGGTGGTGGTCGCTCCGAACCGGCTCGGGCGACTCGTCAGACGTCATTCAGTTCGCCTTGGTCGAGTCTTGTGAGCTCAGACAGGAGGGATCAGCAGGCCGGGTCCAGATGGCGGAATCATAGGTGGTGAGCGTTGGGTGATGGTTGTGGCTGGGCGGGGGTTTCCGCCTCAAGGTGGATCGCGTGCCTGCGATGGCGGGACGAGTTGGATGGAGCCGTCGGCTTGGTGGGTGATGGTGTAACCGCGGCGGTGGATGACGACGTGGTGGTGGAACCAGCACAACGCGAGGAGGTTATCGGGGTGATGGCTGCCTCCGACTGCTCGGGGCGAGATGTGGTGGGGTTGGAGGCGGTAGCGGGATCCGCAGCCTTTGGCCCGGCAGCCTCCGTCCCGCCACAGGACGAAGTCGCGGACTGCCGGCGGGATCGTGTGGGTCTTGGAAGTGGTGGCGACCGGCAGTCCGTTGCTCAGGCCGATGATGCGTACGGAACCGCTGCAGACCACTTCCGACAGGGCGTCGGGCCCGAGCCGGGGACCGAAGGCGAGTTCCGCTCCGGCTTCGCCGGCGGTGGCCGAGGCCAGATCGAGATCTACGAAGGCCGTGACGCTGGCGCCGGTGGAGCCGGTGGCATCACTCTCGCCGTCGCTCAGCCAGTCGGCGCAGATTGCCTCGAGCGCCAGCCCCTGGCGATGGGCGACACCGCCCTCCTCGGAAGGGAACTCGTCGGCCCGCTCGCGCAAGGCAGTGTGGATGGTGGCTCCCGCCAGGCCCGATACCCCGCCGTGGATCGTCCACCACCCCTCATCCAGGGAGGGCTGCATCGTGACGTAGGACCTGTCGTGGTTCGTGCGCTCGGCAGTGCGGTTGATTCGCTTGTGGCGGACGGCGAAGCGCTGGACTCCGGCGATGTCCAGGCCGGCCAGTCGGTCGAGAAGCTGGGTCTCGGTGGCGGACGTGGAGATCGAGGCGATGGCGGCGGCCCGCTCGGGCCCGATGCTTCCGTTGGTCAGCCGCTGGGCCGTATCGGGTAGCTCGGCGAGGCGGCGGGCCAGACCGACGTACAGGCGGGCCGTCTCATGGGAGATGTCGAGGCGCCACGCCGCCCAGTCGACGACGGTCCGGCAGCCATCGGCCATCGGCAGCTGGCGACGGTCGGCCTCGTACAGGATGGCGACCTGGTTGGCGACGGCGTGAGCCTTGATGGTCTCCCAATGGCCTAGGGCCTGGGTGAGTTC
>DATFFO010000280.1:0-2060 GCA_035250025.1 Acidimicrobiia bacterium | reverse complement strand
GTGACTGTCTTCCAGGCAAGAGCTCGGCGAGGTCAATCACTACAGATGAGCGTGACGGCACCAAAATCCCTCGCAGCTGAGGAGCGGCCTCGAGACCGGACTCCGATTGGACGATCAGATCCACAATCGCCTCACCCGCATACGGGTTCATGAGCTGTACCTGGAATCGCTCGCCACTCACCGTGGATCCGCCGGCGAGCAAAGACTGCTGTGTGGGTGTGCGGAGACAGCCCTCGACAGCGGCCGTTTGGGCACCCACGAACACGGATGCCGCCGCCACGTCCTGCCCCGGCAATTCGGCGAGACCGGCCCCCGTGCCCAGCGGGGCCACCTCGGCAATGGGAATCGCAGCCGACCCAGACTCTCCGGTCGAGAACGTGGCCGAGCCCGCGGGCACGCCGGCGGCGAAGGCGGTGAAGCGCCCCTCACCGTTGACCCCGGATGCGACTCCGATGGTCGTGGTCCGACCACTCCCCTCCTCCACCGGGCACACGGCAACGGCCGGCGCGTTGACAGCAGCAACTTCGTCGGCCTGAGGCGGCTCGGGCCTCGGGATCAGCAACACGCCGATCGCTAGGGCGGCAACCAGGATGGCGAGGAGAGCCTTGATCATCGTCGCGCCCTACCCCAGGAGACGAGGCCAATTGCCATAACTAAGAGCAGGGCGGCGGCGTAAGGAGCGTAGGACAGGTATCCCGAGGCCGAGAAACTTGCCTGCCCATCCACCGCAGACACGGAAGTGAACCAGTCGTTCTGCCCTGGTTGCGGTGCCCATCCATCCGAGTAGTTGACCCGTATCGCGAGGGGGTCCGACGAGGGAGGGCCCGCGAAACCAGTGCCTTCCCGGTGCCAGACCAGGTCTTCGTCGACAGCCGCCATTGTGGCAGACTGGGGGTTCTCGAACACCTTGGCGCCGGTGATCAGTGGGGTGGGCGTGAGGTCCACCTGGGAGTCGAGAATCGGGTCCAACGGAGTCTCGGTGCCCTCGACTACAACCCAGTCGATGGCGAATTCGGCCAGCAGCGCCCCGGGCCGCAGATCGGCACCGCTTGCGATGCGGTCGATCACATCGGCGAGGCGGTCGTCACCGGATTGCGGCTCGGGCAACCAAATCTCATCGAGAGTGGTTCCCTGACCGTCCAGTGTCCGGTACCAGACGCCGGGGCCGGGCCGCGCCTCACCCGGGATCGACTCGCGATCGGCCGAGATAACCAGCACTCGCCCTGGATTCCCCTGCTCGGCCAACGTCGAGGCAAAACCGAAGCGGTCGTTGATGTCACCGGCGGGCAGACCGAGACGCCCATTCATCAGCCCCGCCGCTGAGAGAAGGATCATGACAGCTGCGCCCATCGAGGCCAGTAGACGACGGGGCTCGATCCTTAGACGATCGAGAGCAGCGGCAACCAGCAAGGCCGAGCCGAACGAAGCCAGGACCAAGCCCGCCTCTTCGATGCCGGGTCCCCCAAAAGGCATGCGGACGGCAAACATGCCGCCGAGACCGATGAGGGCTCCGAATAGGCCGAACCGACGAGTGCGGCCGGCGTTCAGCATCAGTGGGATTGCGGTGAGGGCGATGAGTACCGGCCACCAATCGGGGATGATCAGACGCAGCCGACGATCGAAATCGAGCAGCCATCCCTGGTCGTCGTACACGAATCCCACAGCCACGACCCCGGCGATGAGCGTGACCAGGCCGAGGCGAAGTGAGGACCGGCTCCCACCCAATAGGCGCCACAGGACCGCGGCGATGATCGGAACGACACCGAGCACGGGCGAGACGGCCGTCAGCAGGATCGTCCAGACCAGGACCCAGCCGATATGGGTCAACCAACTCCTCCCCCGGTCGTCGGGGTGGAGGACCACGGAACGAACCGCCCAGGGCAACAAGGCGGCCGCACCCAGGGCAAGCCAGGACCCGGCGCCGACGATGAGAGCGGTTCCCGGGCCGGCGAGGAGCACGAGGCCCGCGAGATAGCGCCCCGGTCCCCTGAAACCGAGACGACCGGCCAGCCGGCCCATCCCCAAGATGCCCAAAACGGCAAAGACGATGGTGGTGATCG
>DATFFO010000279.1:0-6223 GCA_035250025.1 Acidimicrobiia bacterium | reverse complement strand
CAGGATCTCCTCGGTGGGACCGATCTCCACGATCTTGCCCAGGTACATCACTGCGATTCGGTCGCACATATACCGGGCCACAGCCAGGTCGTGGGTGATGTACAGGTAGGACACCCCCAGCTCCCGGGCGAGCTTCGTCATCAGCTCCATGATGGAGGTGCGGATGCTGACATCGAGCATCGAGGTGGGCTCGTCGGCCACGACAAAGGTGGGGTTCATGACGAGGGCGCGCGCCACGGCCACCCGCTGGCGCTGGCCTCCCGAGAGCTCGTGGGGGAACCGGAAGATGAAATTCTCGGCCGGGACCAGGCCGACGAGCTGCAACAACTCGAGAACCCGCTCCTCCCGCTCGACGAGAGTGCCGACGCCCTGGACCTTCAAGGGCTCCGCCACCGTGTCGAAGACGGTGCGGCGAGGGTTCATCGACTCGTACGGGTCCTGGAAGATCATCTGGATCCGACGACGGAAGTCCTTGACGTCGCCGCCGCTCACGTGGGCGACGTCCTTCTGCTTTCCGTCCTCGAGGAACAGGATCTGGCCGTTGCTGGGCTCCATCAGCTTCACGAGCATGCGGCCGGTAGTGGACTTCCCGCAGCCGGACTCGCCCACCAGGCCGAGGCTCTCGCCCTGGGCGATCTCGAAACTGATGCCGTCGACGGCGTGGACGAACTCCGTCGCCTGGCGGAACATGCCCCGGGAGATGGGGAATCGCTTCTCGAGGTTGCGAACCTCGAGCAGCGGCTTGGTGGCGGCGGGGACCTCGACAGGCATCGTCATCTGACCAAAGCCTCCTCCAACTCGGGCACATCCTCGTAGTTCCAGCACGCCACCCGACGGCCAGGGCGCACCTCCGCCAGCGGCGGCTCCTCCGTCACGCACTGCTCGGTGGCGAAAGGACAGCGGGGGTGGAAGCGGCACCCTGAAGGCGGATTCTGCAGGTTGGGGGGCTCTCCCTCGAGGGGGGCGAGCTGGCGGCGAGGGCCGGTTATCGATGGTGTCGACTTCAAGAGGAGGTAGGCGTAAGGGTGGAGCGGCCGGGCGAAAACCTCATCAGTCGGACCGTATTCCACGAGCTTGCCGGCATACATCACACCCAGCGAGTCGGTGACCTCGGCGATGACGGCGATGTCATGGGAGATGTAGAGGATCGACATCCCCAGCTCTTCCTGGATGCGCTTGAGCTCTTTGAGTATCTGGTCCTGGACGATGACGTCGAGGGCCGTGGTGGGCTCGTCGGCGATGATCAACTGGGGGCTGCATGCCAGCGCCATGGCGATGACGGCGCGCTGGCGCATGCCTCCCGAGAATTCGTGCGGATACCGGTCGAGCATCTCGGCGGGCAGCCCGACCCCGGCGAACAGACGCTCCATGAGGGCGTCCTGGTCCTCGTAACTCAGCACGCCCTTGTAGTGGGTGTTGAGCGTTTCGCGAATCTGCTCGCCTACCCGGTACACAGGGTTCCAAGAGTTCATCGCCCCCTGGAACACCATGGCGATGTCCTTCCAGCGGCGCTGCCGCATCTCTTCGGGGTCGAGTGGGATCAGGTCCTCGCCGTTGAGGCGAATCTCACCCGAGACGAAGCGGGCATTCGAGGGCAGAAGGCGGAGGAGCGAGAGGGCGATCGACGTCTTGCCACACCCGGACTCTCCGACCAGGCCAACCGCCTCGCCCTGATGGATGGTGAAGGTGACGTCCTCGACCGCCGAGACCTCACCACGCTTGACCTGGTAGCGCATTATGAGGTGGTCGACCTCCAGCAGTGGCTTGGTGGGGTCGACCTGACGCGCCTCCAGATTCTCCAGCGATACCGTCATACCTGGCCTTTCTTCATCCCCTGGCGCGGAGACGAGGGTTGATCACTTCGTCCATCCCGCGACCGACGATGAAGAACGCGAATGCCAGGATCGACACGGCCAGACCGGCCGGGAAGAGCAGCCACCAGTAGTCGACGCCACTGAGCAGGAAACCCTGGGTCTGGGCCGTGTTGATCATCAGGCCCCAGGTCATGCGCACGTTGAGGAGACCGAAGAAGGACAGCGTCGACTCGATGGCGATCGCCTCGGTGACGCCGAACATCATGTATAGGAAGCTCAGCGGCAGGACATTGGGCACGATATGACGGAAGATCACGTGCCAGTTGCCACCCCCGGCCACCTTGGCGGCGTCGATGTAGGGCTTCACCTTCACCGCCAGCGCCTGGGACTTGAGCACGATGGCCACGCCCCCGAATCCGTTGAGGACGCCGATGATCAAGCCGAGGTTGAGCATCGTCAGGCCGAAGAGCGGGCCCATAACGAAGAGCACGGGCAGGAGCGGCATCAGCAGGATGAGGTCGGCGAAGCGCATGAAGATGCTGTCGGTGACCCCTCCGTAGTAGGCCGCCACCGAGCCGACGGTGGTGGCGATCACGACGGTGGTGATGGCGGCGATCGCGCCGAGGAGGAACGCCGCCCGCGTGGCATACAGCAGTTGGGAGAGCACGTCGCGTCCCTGCGGGTCGGTGCCCAGCCAGTGAGCGTGCTCGCCCGAGAACGAGGGGGGCGCCGGCTGGAGCACCGTGGTGATCTCGTCACCCACCTCGACGAACGGATTCATCTGGATTCGGGCGTCCGCCAAGGAAAGCTGCGTGGCCGGGTCGGTGACCTCCTCGACGATCGTGACGATCGACTCGACGGCGTCGTAGCCGGAGACGGGGTCGTAGATGCTCCTCTCCCACACCGTCGCCATGAGGATGGGGTGGGCGATCGCCATGAGAGCGAAGATCCCGATGATGACCAGGCCCACGATCCCCATCTTGTTCTCGGCGAACAGGGACCAGTTGCGGGCAAAGCTTCGCCTGAAGAGACGCCAGCGAATCCGCCACATCGGGACCTGCGTGACGGCGGCGGCGCCGTGAGTCAGTTCCGCCAGTTCCTCGTCGAGCGTCTCCGTCACGGCTCGGTCTTCGACGCTCATGCTTGTCCTTTCACGAGATCCGGATGCGCGGGTCGAGGATGGTGTAGAGGATGTCGGCGATCAGGTGGCCGAAGAGGGCGAGCACACCAACGATGGAGAGCGTGCCGATGGCGAGCGGCACGTCCTCGCGGGTAACTGCCTCGAGCAGGAGCGAGCCCATGCCCGGCCAGGAGAAGATGTTCTCGGTGACGATGCCACCACCGATGACGAAGGCAAGGGCGAGGACGAGGGAAGTGGTGACCGGGAGCATGGCGTTGCGGGCGGCATGGCGGTCGCGGATCGCCCGCTCGGGGATGCCCTTGGCCCGGGCCGTCATGATGTAGTCCTCGCCCAGCGTCTCCAGCATGGCGCTGCGGGTGAGGAGCATTGTGCTGCCGAACGCCACCGACGCCAGCACGAGCACCGGGAGGATCGTGTGGTGGACGATGTCCCAGGCATAGATCCGCATCGGCGAGAACCACCAAAAGGCGACCAGGCCGGCGAGGACCACGACGGCGACGATCCGCCGGTAGCGATTTTGGATCAGCGGATCAGGAGTTAGGCGACCGATGACGAGCCGGGCGAGGCCGAAAACGAGGATCGCCACGAACACCGAGAGGATGAGGAGGTTGAAGACATTGTTGGCATTGAAAATCGTGCCTCGCCAGAGGTCCGAGTCGATGAATCGCCCCAGCGGGAACCAGCCCAGCTGCGAACCGAAGAACCACAGGGCGACGAGAGCGAACCAGGGATAGAACACGGTCTGGAGGAACACGCCGCCGACGATGTACGCCTGCTCAGTCTTGCCGCCGCGACCCCAGGCGATGAGCTTGCCGCTTTTGAAGCCCAGCCAGAAGGCGACGACGGTGGCGGCCAGGAAGAGCACGAGGGTCCTGGGGAGGGCGGCGCCGATCACTGTGGAGACGTCGGACGGATACCGGGTGAAGCTCTTGCCGAACTCACCCTGGAAGAAGTTGAGGATGTAGATGCCGTACTGCTGGAAGAGAGGCTTGTCGAGGCCCAAGGTCTGGCGGAGGATCTCCCGCTGCTCCGGCGGGATGTTGGGGTTGCCGATCAGCTGGTTGCTGATATCGCCCGGCATGGCGTGGAGTAGGAAGAAGACGATCGTGAGGAACACAACAAACAGCACGAACATCTGGAGGAAGCGTCGTATGAGGAACTTGGTCATCAGCCTCGATCGTAACCCGAGCACACCCCCGGTGCGCTGCGAGGACCTCTCCTAGGAAAGGAAAGGGCGGGGATGGAAACTCCATCCCCGCCCCGTCCGGGGTTAGTCCCGCTCAGCGGGAGGTGACTGAACTCTGCATTCCCGACAGGAACTGGAGGCCGGACAACGTCTCGGTGAAGGGGTACTGCACGCGATTGTTGTAGAACTCCAGGATTCCGGTGTCGAACAGGGTGATGTACGGCAGGTTCTGCGCCAGGTTCTGCTCCATCTGCCAGATGAGGTCGTAGGCCTCTTCCGGATCGGTCGAAGCGTTGAACTGGGACACCAGGCCGTCGAGCTCTTCGTTCTCGTAGCCGGTGTTGTTGTTGCCGTCGTTGACCACCGTCAGGTTGTTCGAGCCGAAGAACGACTCGTGGAAGGTGGGCAGCGCCGGGTTACCCAGCGACCATCCCAGGATGAACATGTCGTAGTCGAGGGTTCCGTCCTCGGTCGGCACGTAGACCTGGTCGATGATGGTGTTGAACTCCGTCGGGATCGAAATCAAGTCGATGCCGATCTGACGGGCGAAACCCGAGATAGCGGTGCCGAAAGCGGCCCGCAGCGGGTCATACGCAGCCGTGGGGGTGATGACCTCGAGGCGAGGGATCAGCTCGCCATCGGGATCCATGATCCCCACCCCAGCCGTCACGGCGTCACCTTCGACGGTGGGCTCGGTCTCCCAGGTGTAGCCGGCGTCCTTCAAGGTCTGCACGGCCGCGGTCACCCGCTCGGCCGTGGTGGCACCAGCCATCTGGGCCGCCGAGATCTCGCCTGCTACCTCTTCGTTGTACCAAGCCGTGTTGCCCTCGGGAATCATGGTGTACACGGGGTACGCCACGCCCTGCAGGACGTTCTGGGTCACGAACTCCTTGTCGATGATCTGCGAGAGCGCCGTCCGGAAGGCCGGATCGCTCATCGGGGCGCGGGTGAGGTTGAACGCCATATAGCGGAACCCGTTGGTCGGGTTGACCACGGCGGTCAGGTCCTCGTTGCCCTCGATCGTCTCCTGGAGACCGCGCTGCATGCCCAAGGGGTTGAGCAGGTAGTCGCTCTCACCATTACCCAGGGCCAGGACGGCCTGGTCCTGTCCGCCGTAGAAGTCGAACTGGAAGTTCTGGGCGAAGGGCCCGTCGGTGTAGGTCACACCGCCGGACTCGATGGTCTCGCCAGTGCCGTAGTAGTTCTCGTTGGCGACGGAGGCGGCGAAGCTGCCTTCCTCGCGGTCCTCGAAGACCGTGGCACCACTCGAGGGCTCTCCGACGCCGGAGGCGGCCTTGAGCGTATCGCCGGGGTTCTCGGTACCGGCCGCTTCCTCGACCACGGGGCCCCAGAAGTGCTCGGGCAGGACCGGGATGAAGGGCACGCCGTTGCCGGAGCCCCACACAGCCAGGCCAGGCTGGGCGTTGAAGGTCACCCGAACGGTGGTGTCGTCGACGGCCTCGACCGCGGTGACGATCTCGACGTCGACATAGTCGGGCCAGCTTCCACCGAGCTCGAAGTCCTTGGCGGTGTTCCACGTGAAGGCGACATCCTCGGCGGTGAGGGGCTCGCCGTCGGACCAAAGCAGGCCCTCCTTCAGCTGCACCTCGGCCACCCAGGTATCACCCTCCTGAACGGGCGCCGGCAGTTCGCTGGCGGCCAGGGAAGGCACGAACTCGATCCCCGGGAAGTTCAGGGTGTACATGGCCGACTTGGTCGGTGTGAGCACGTAGGAGTTCCACACGGTGGCTCCGGTGGCGTCGACCGAGTTCCAGTAGTTGTCGGTGGTGACGTCGGCGAAGATACCCATCGTGTAGGTCTCCATCGTGCCGCCGGTCTCGCCGCCGGTCGTTGGAGTGGTATCGCCGGGCGTCGTGGTGGCCGGCGGCTCCGTTGCAGGAGTCGTGGTCCCCGCGTCTGCTGTCGTCGCAGTTCCACCGTCCGCGGTGGTGGTCGTCCCTCCGCCACTGTCACAAGCAGCGGCGACGAGAGCGAGTACGGCGATAAGAGCGAGGAGGCGCACAAACGACGCCTTCTTTCTCGTTGCTGTCATCGATGTTCCCTCTTCTCTGGGTGCATTGG
>DATFFO010000278.1:0-6809 GCA_035250025.1 Acidimicrobiia bacterium | reverse complement strand
CGAGCAGGATCGTCTCGGCTTCGGACAGGTACTCCGTCGCCGCCTCGTGATCTCCCATTTCGATGGCCATGCCTCCGAGCGAGTTGAGCGCCCTCGCGGTGCGAACCTCGTCGCCCAGTTCCCGACAGATCGCCAGCGTCTGGTGGAACCGCTCGACGGCCTCGGGGAAGCGCCCCAACCGCTCGGCCATGGCCCCGGCGTAGTAGGTGACCCGGATCCGATGGATCCCGGGCGCATCGGCGGCGGCCTCGATCGCCGGCTTCAGCCAGCGGAGCCCTTCACTGGCATGGCCCCGGACGTACCAGAACCAGCCCAAGGCCTGCGCCATGGCCACGCCAGTCGTCCTGGTGCCGCGGGGATCCTCCAGGGTCCACCGGAGGGCCGCCCTGATGTTCGACATCTCCGTGTCCATCTTCGCCATCCACTCCGAGGCTTCTGGTCCGTCCACTTTCTGCTCGGCCATCTCGAGGAACTCCGCCAGCCGGGCTGCGTGCCGGTCCGCCACCGCCGCCGGGCCTCCCGAATTCTCGAGTTCGCCCTGGGCGAACTCCCGAACGATTTCGAGCATCCGAAAACGCGAGGTTCCGCCCTCATCTACGTCACGCCACAGCAAGCTGTTGGCGACCAGGTTCGATACCGCTTCGAGGGTGTCGACGTCACCGCCCGGGGTAACGACGGCTTCGATGTCCTCCAGCGCGGCGCCGCCGGCGAACACGGAGAACTCGCGGAACACGCGCTGGAGCGGAGGGTCGAGCAGCCGGTAGCTCCATTCGATAGTCGAAGCCAGCGTGCGCTGACGCTCGTTGAGATCAGGCGAGCGGCTGGTCAGGAGCTCGAGGCGGAGACGGTCAAGGAGCTCGGCCGGTGCCAGAACGTCCGTCCGTGCGGCCGCCAACTCCAGGGCCAGCGGGACTCCGTCCAGCCGACGACAGATCTCCACCACGGTATCGAGGTTGCTCTCGCTCAAGCGAAAGCCTGGGTCGACGGCCCGGGCCCGGTCGACGAACAGGGCGACGGACTCGGACTCGAGGGAGGCCTCGACCCCCGTGCCCTCGGGCGGCAGGGCGAGGGCAGGGACCCTGATCAGCCGCTCGCCGGAGATGCCGAGCGGGGCGCGTGAGGTGACGACGATGCGCAGCTTCGGGCAGCTTCGCGCCAGGTCCGCCACCAGCGAACCCGCCGCAGGGAGGAGATGCTCCATGTTGTCGAGGATCAGGAGCATCCGTCGATGGCGAAGGTGCTCGGCCACCACGTTCAGGGGGTCGTCAGAGCCAGTCTGGGTGGCTCCGACCGCCTCGACGACCGCAGCCAGGACCTCGCCCGTCTCCGAAAGGGTGGCGAGCGACACGAACTCGACGCCATCGGTGAAGCGGTCGGACCAAGACCGGCCTATATGAACCGCCAGCCTCGTCTTGCCGATCCCGCCCGGTCCCGCCAGGGTGACGACTCGGATCTCTCCGGACAGCACGTCCACGGCCTCCTCCACCGTCGCCGCCCTACCGACGAAACGATTGGGGGGCTCCGGAAGCTCGGTGCCCCAACGATCCGCCTTCAGCGGAGGGTGACTCTCGGTCAGGCCCGGGGCCACCAACTGGTAGAGGCGCTCGGGCCGCTTGAGATCCTTGAGCCGGAAGTCGCCGAGCGCGAGCCACGAGTGTCCATCGCCTTCCGCCAGTTGAACGGTGGGCGCCGAAGCGACAACCTGGCCACCGTGGGCCACTGCCGAGATGCGGGCGGCCCGATGGACGTCGATGCCCACGTACCGGTCGTCCATCTGCACCGGGGCGCCGGTGTGGAGGCCGATCCGCACCCTGACGTCGGCGCCCCCCGGCCAGGGATGGGTGGAGAGGGCCCGCTGGATCCCGGCCGCCGATTCGATGGCCTGGGAGGCGGTCGGGAACACGACGAAACAGGCATCGCCCTGAGTGTCCACGAGCACGCCGTGGTGGGATGCGGCATTGTCCACGATGAGCCGATGGTGATCCGCCAGCAGCCGGCCGTAGTCGGCGCCCAGCGTTCCGAGCAGGCGCGTCGATCCCTCGATGTCAGTGAACATGAGCGTGACAGTGCCGCCCGGTAGCTCTCTCGTGCCAGCCTCCCTTTACGTGGCAGAGACTAAGGGGGTGAGCGGGTAGGGACGGTGCCCGTCTGGGAGAGCGTCCGATTGTGGGCTTGGCTTCAACTCGCCGGACATCTATCCGCTCATCTCCTTAGGCGCTCGAGCTTCCCCTCTTTCGCCCCCGAGTGGGGAGGAAAACTCCCCGCACCCAGGTCATCGGGGTGCCAACCTTGAAGGCGATCTGGAGGGGCGTTTTGCCGTCGGTGGTTGTTCGAGAGTTCACCAAGACCTTCAAAGTTCCGGTGCGTCAGGAGGGATTTCTCAATTCCCTGCGGTCCCTGGTCCGACGCGAGTACCGCATGGTCGAGGCGGTCCGAGCGGTCAGCTTCACTCTCGAGGCGGGCGAAGTGGTGGGCTTTCTCGGTCCGAATGGCGCCGGCAAGACCACCACCTTGAAGATGCTGTCGGGACTGCTGTATCCGTCGAGCGGCCGGGCCGAGGTGCTCGGATACCGCCCCTCGGACCGAGATCCCGAGTTCCTCACCCGGGTGGCGCTCATCATGGGGAACCGCAACAGCCTGCAGTGGGACCTGCCGGTTGCCGACTCCCTCGACGTTCGCCGGGCGATGTATCGCATCCCGCCAGCCGATTATCAGGCCCGCCGCCAGCGTTTCACCGAGTTGCTGGACGTGGGCGACCTCCTCGACAAGCCGGTTCGTAACCTTTCGCTCGGAGAGCGGATGAAGGTCGAGATCCTGGCCGCGCTCCTTCCCGCCCCACCGGTCCTGTTCCTGGACGAGCCGACGCTGGGACTCGACCTCGGCATGCAGAAGAGGATCCGGTCGTTCGTGGGCTCGTATGCCCAGGAGGAGGGCGCCACGATCCTCCTCACCAGCCACTACATGGCCGATGTCACCGCGCTATGCGAGCGGGTGATCGTGATCCACCGCGGCGCCCTCCTGTTCGACGGCGGCTTGAGTGAGTTGGCCAACCGTTTCGGCTCCGAGAAGACGATCACGGTCAGTGTCACGGGGGACCTACCCGATCTCGATCGCTACGGGGCCGTGACCTCCGCCGTTGGGGGGAGGGCGGTGCTGGCGGTGCCGCGCCAGCACGTCGCCGCCACGGCGGCTCGGTTGCTCGCCGACCTCGACGTGCTCGACCTGAGCATCGAGGACCCACCTATCGAGGACGTGATCGAGCGCACCTTTGCCTCCGGTGATGCCGAGGACGACGAAGAAGAGGCGATCAGCCCGCCATGAGGAACCTCATGCCGGTGTATGCCATCGAGGCGCGGATGTCGATGCAGCGCCAGGCTCAATACCGAGGTGTCGCCTTCATCAGTGTCCTGGGCTTCCTGATCGAGCCGATCGTCTATCTGATCGTGTGGCGGACGGTCGCCGAGGCGGCGGGGCCGGTGGGTGGGTACGGGGTGGGGGAGTTCACCTCCTATTACATCGTGTGGACGCTGGTTCGGGTGTTCAACCTGGCATTGGCCCCGGGAGCCTGGGACTGGTGGGTCCGCTCCGGGCGCATCTCGAACGACCTCCTGCATCCCGTCAACCCCTATCACCGGAACCTGGCAGGCATGGCAGGGGCGAAGGTGGTGTGGATCGTGGTGTGGGTGCCGGTTGCGCTCTTCCTCGTCGTGTTGTTCCAGCCGCAGCTGGCGCCGACCCCATTTGAGATCGTGGCCTTCTTCGTGTCGGCGTGGGCGGGCTATGTGATTCGTTTCAACGTTCTCTGGGTTCTCGGGCTGGTCAGCTTTTGGACCACCCGGGCGCAGGCCCTGGTCGAGGTCGTGGTGGCGATGGAACTGCTCCTGTCTGGACGCCTCGTTCCGATGGCCGTGATGCCGGAATGGGTGCAGACGGTCTCGTCGTGGCTGCCGTTCCAGTGGACCTTTCTGTTCCCGATCGAAGTCATGATCGGCCAGCGCACCACGAGTGAGATCTGGCAGGGGATGGGGATCCAGGCCATCTGGATCCTGATCACGGGGACGGCCATCGTGCTGGTGTGGCGGGGAGCACTGCGACGGTTCACGGCGGTGGGATCGTGAGCGGTCTGATGCATTCCCTCGCCATCACCCTGGTGCATTGGCGCCTCGGGGCTCAATACGAGGTGCAGTATCGGCTCAACTTCCTTCTCCAGCTGGTGGAGTCGGCGGTACGTCTGGTGACCGGTCTGGTCGCCATCCAGCTCGTCTTCGGCTTCACAGCCGACCTGCGAGGGTGGGGCGAGTCCGAACTTCTTGCGGTCCTGGGCGTCCACATCCTGCTCGGGGGGATCCTGGCCACCTTCGTCCTCCCCAACATGTTCACATTCATGCACGAGGTGGGCGAGGGAGAGCTCGACTTCGCCCTGGTGCGTCCGGTGGACTCCCAGCTGTTCATCTCCACGCGCCAGCTCCGATTCTGGAACCTGGTCGACATAGTCACCGGGGTCCTCGTTCTCGGTTGGGCTCTGTCCGGCTTGAGCGACCGCCTGACCGCAGTGCAGGTGCTGGTCTTCGTGTTCACGATGATCTGCGGCGCCCTCGTCCTCTACAGCGTGTGGATGGCCTTCACCACGACTGCCTTCTGGCTGATCGACGTCGACGAAATGGCCCAGTTGATCACCGGTCTCTACGACGCCGGGCGGTGGCCGATCCGGGTCTACCCGGTGTGGCTCCAAGGTGCCTTGACGGCAGTCGTGCCGCTGGGTGTCGCCATCACCGTCCCTGCCGAAGCCCTCACGGGGCGTCTCACCCTGCCCTCGCTCGCAGTTCTCGTGGTGGTGACCATCGTCAGCGTGGCTGCCAGCCGAGCGTTCTGGCTGCACGGGGTGCGCAACTACTCCGGGGCGTCAGCCTGATCCAATCCGGTCGTCATACAGCAGTGGGGAACCCCTGGGCTCGGCTGGGGTGGGTTCCCGACTACTCGGGGGGGACGAGGACCACGAGGGGCTCATGGTGCTTCTCGACCGAGAAGTCTGCGGATCCGGCGAAGGTCTCGCCATCACGTGAGAGCCCGAGAGGACGGCTCGACCCCACTCGCACCGGCCCGTGTGTGAGGCTTGCCCGATAGACCGGCGACGTCGGCAGACGGCCGCTAAGGACGGCGAGGATCAATCTCATACGAGCCATCGGTCGTGAACCGTCGACGATGCGCACATCCAGCAGTCCGTCATCGAGCCGGGAACGAGAAGTCGGGGCGAAGCCCTCGGGGACGTAGCGGCAGTTCCCGAAGAAGACCATCCACGCCTCCAGCGACTTGCCATCGATCTCCAGGTGCACCGGTTCGCCGGTGCGGAGAATGCGGACAAGGGCGATGAGAACCGCTGGCCATTTGCCCACGGTCTCCTCCAGCTTCTCCCGGGCTTCCACCATGTCGACGTAGGCGCCGATCGACGCCGTGTTCACGAAGACCTCGCCGTCTATCACTCCGGCGTCGACTTGGAACGTGCTGCCTTCTTCCACAGCCCTCACCGCGTCGTCCACACTGTCGATCCCGAGATCACGGGCGAAGTGGTTCAACGTGCCTCCCGGGACCACCAGCAGCGGCATGCCGTGCTCGATTGCCACGGCGGCGGCGGCGTTGACCGAGCCGTCGCCACCTGCGATCCCCAGGACCTCGCTCTCCCGGGCGGCCTCTATGAGTGCCGCGGGCAGGTCATCGCCCGGAGCCAGCTCGACCACCTTGGCAGCCGGTAGGGCGGCTCGAATCGACTCGGCGACATCGGTCCCCAGCGGCGTCCCTGCGGTGGGGTTGACCACCACCGTCAGGCCCGACCCGTCCCTGCCCAGGCGACTCCTCGCCACGGTCCGGGTAGGTCGGCTGCGCGCCGGCATGTCCGGTACAGCCGGCCACGTTTTACGGGTCGCCAAAGCGAGGCCCGCCCCGATGGCGGCGCCCGCCACCACGTCGGTGGGGTAATGAACTCCCGTATAGATCCTCGAATAGGCGACGCCCACTGCCAGCGGGTAGACGAGAGCGGCGAGTGCCGGCCTCTCGATGGCAACGCCCGTGGCGAAGGCGAAAGCGGAAGCGGCGTGACCCGACGGGAAGGACGTCGAGATCGGGACGCGGGCGAGCCGACGGGCGATCGGGACGGCGTGGCTCGGCCGGGCTCGTCTAAATGCCAGCTTGGCCGGGATGTTGGACAGGAAGGATGCTCCGGCGACGGCGAGGAGCCCTCGCAGAGCCGCTCTCTTGCCGAAGCGGCCACCGACCGAAGCCGCCGCGGCCGCGATAGCCATCCACAGGCGGGAGTGATTGGCGGCCCGACTCAACGCCGGCAGCACCCGATCCCCGGCGGGATGATGCAGTCGCGAGATGCGCCGAAACAGCGCCAGGTCGAGTCGCTGGACAGCGGATGGGAACAATCGTCGCAACGGCCGGCCCGGGGCCGCCGCGGCGGGAAGTGACGCATCGGTAGGAAGGACAGGACCGGTGCGCATGCACCAGGCGTACCCCGTCCTTGTCCCGCCAAACCGTCCCTGGACCGGCTGTTGCAAGCCCGAGCAGGTCTTCCGAGAGCCACTCTCGGCTAGCCTCCTCCGGCGGATGCACAGCGTTCCGTTGCCGCCGCCTCAGATCCGCCAAGGAGACCGCCAGCGGCGCTTCGACGACGACTTCTTCGTCGAAACCGCAGAGAGGGACGCTCGCCTGCTGATGTCCGTCGGCCTCGAACCCGGGCAACGGCTGCTCGACTTCGGATGTGGGCCGGGACGCCTGGCGATCGGCCTCATCGCCCGGGGCTGGGAGGGGTC
>DATFFO010000277.1:0-6686 GCA_035250025.1 Acidimicrobiia bacterium | reverse complement strand
CCGTCGGGCGCTCTCTGGAGTCGATGTCGTCAACGTCCACGAGCCCCTCATCCCCGTCGTCGGCTGGACCGGCATCTGGCGAGAAAAGCCGGTCGTCGCCACCTTTCACGCCGACCCGTCAGCCCTCATCCGACGGCTCTATCGCCTGGCGTCGGCGCCCATCGGCGTCGCCCTCCGTGCTGCCACCCTGACTGCCGTCAGCGACGTGGCGGCGTCGGCGATTCCCAGGCGATGGGGGCCGGTGGAGGTCATCCCCAACGCCATCGATGTCGACTCGTACGACGTCGCCGTAACCCGGCTTCCCAACCGCGTCGCCTTCCTGGGACGTGACGATGCCCGCAAGGGCCTCGATGTGCTCCTGGCTGCCTGGCCTCAGATCAAAGTGTCTCATCCCGATGCCGAGCTGGTGGTCATGGGTGCCGAGCGACCCCAGGCTCCGCCTGGGGTGACCTACCTGGGACGGCTCGACGAGGCCGCCAAGCGAACAGCCTTGGCCTCCTCCGCCGTCTACGTGGCCCCCAACCTGGGAGGTGAGAGTTTCGGTTTGGTCGTGGCCGAGGCGATGGCCGCTGGTTGCGCCGTCGTCGCCTCGGATATCCCGGCGTTCCGTTCCGTCCTGGGAGACGACGGCCGGCTCTTTCCCGTCGGCGACTCCGCGGCGCTGGCTGGAGCCGTCGGCGGCCTGCTCGATGACCGCGCCGCCGCCACCGCCCTGGGTGACCAGGCGCGAGCATCGGTGGGCCGCTTCGACTGGGCGAACGTCACGCATCTCTATCGGCGGGCCTATGAATCTGCCCTCGCCCGGCGCCGCAGTAGCATTGGGCCCTCATAAGGAGTTGTCGTGGAACGTGGTACTGAGCTCGTAAAACGTGGTCTCGCCGAGATGCTCAAGGGCGGCGTCATCATGGATGTCGTCACCGCAGAGCAGGCGCGCGTCGCCGAGGAGGCGGGGGCGGTGGCCGTCATGGCCCTGGAAAGGGTGCCGTCTGACATCCGCAAGCAAGGCGGCGTCGCCCGCATGGCTGATCCCACCAAGATCGAGGAGATCCAGGCAGCGGTGTCCATCCCCGTGATGGCCAAGGCCCGCATCGGCCATTTCCTCGAAGCCCGGGTCCTGGAGGCCCTCGAGGTGGACTACATCGACGAGTCCGAGGTCCTCACCCCCGCCGACGAGGACCACCACATCGACAAGTGGGCCTTCACGACCCCGTTCGTGTGCGGTGCCCGCAACCTGGGCGAGGCACTGCGCCGCATCGGTGAGGGCGCCGCCATGATCCGCACCAAGGGCGAGGCGGGGACCGGCAACGTCGTCGAGGCCGTCCGCCACATGCGCACGATGAACAACGAGATCGCCGCCGTCACCCGGATGGCCGACGAGCAGCTGATGTCGGCCGCCCGCGACCATCAGGCCCCCGTCGACCTCCTCCGCATCGTACGGGAGGAGGGCCGGCTTCCCGTCGTGAACTTCGCCGCCGGGGGCATCGCCACCCCGGCCGACGCCGCCCTCATGATGGCGCTCGGCTGCGACGGAGTCTTCGTCGGCTCCGGCATCTTCAAGAGCTCGGAGCCGGAGGCCTACGCCAAGGCGATCGTCGAAGCCACCACCTACTGGGAAGACGCCGCCAAGGTCGCCAAGGTGTCGACAGGTCTGGGAGAGGCAATGCCGGGGATCGAGATCGACCAGCTGGCTCCCGCCGAACGGCTGGCTTCCCGGGGTTGGTGATCCCCGCATGCCCCGAGTAGGGGTGCTCGCCCTTCAGGGTGACTTCCGTGAGCATCTGAAGGCGCTGGAGCGTGTCGGTGCCGACGCCATCGTCGTCAAGAGCGCCGACCAGCTGCCGACGATCGACGGCCTCGTCATCCCGGGCGGCGAATCAACGACCATCGGCAAGCTCGCCGAGCGTTTCGGCCTCCTCGACCCTCTCCGCCAGCGAATCGGCGATGGTCTTCCCACCTTCGGCACCTGCGCCGGGCTCATCCTCCTGGCGGCCGCGGTGACCGAAGGGAACCAGCCGCTGCTGGGTGTGCTCGATGTCGTCGTCCAGCGCAACGCCTTCGGGCGCCAGAACGACTCCTTTGAAGCCGATCTCGATGTCACCGGCCTCGACGAGCCCTTCCACGCCGTGTTCATCCGTGCCCCCTGGGTGGAGAAGACCGGAGCGGGGGTCGACGTCCTGGCCCGGATCGGCGATCATCCGGTCATGGTGCGCCAGGACAACATCGTGGCGGGCTCGTTCCACCCCGAACTGACCGACGACGACCGGATCCACGGAATGTTCGTCGATCTCGTCAAGGAGAGCTGATGGCCGGACATTCTAAATGGGCGAACATCAAGCATCGCAAGGGCCGCCAGGATGCCGCCCGAGGCAAGCTCTTTGCCAAGCTGGCCAAGCGCATCGAGGTCGCCGCCCGCGAAGGAGGCGGGGACCCCGGCTTCAACCCGACGCTGGCCACGGCCGTAGACAAGGCCAAAGCCGCTTCGATGCCCAACGACAACATCGATCGGGCCATCAAGCGGGGCAGTGGAGACGTGGCCGGTGCCATCTACGAGGAGATCTGGTACGAGGGCTATGGGCCGGGAGGGGTCGCCCTGTACGTACAGATCCTCACCGACAACCGCAATCGAGCCGCCTCCGACGTCCGCTCCGCCTTCACCCGGGGCGGCGGCAACCTGGGAGAGCCGGGCTCCGTCGGCTATCTGTTCTCCCAGAAGGGCCAGATCCTGCTGGCGGGGGAAGAGGACGAGGTGATGCTCACTGCGCTCGACGCCGGGGCAGAGGACGTGCGTGACAACGGCGACGGATGGTTCGAGGTCATCACCAGCCCCTCCGACCTCGCCTCCGTGCAGGCGGCCCTGACCGCGTCCGGCGTCGCCATCGACAGCGCCGACGTCACGCAACTTCCTTCCACCACGGTGCCGGTGGAGGAGTCCGACGCCAAGAAACTGCTGAGGCTGATCGACGCCCTGGATGACCTCGACGACGTCCAGGCTGTGTTCTCCAACTACGACATCGACGACGAGGTGATGGAAAAGGTCATGGCCGAGGCCTGACCCGGTCTAATGTCGGAGAACATATGTTCGTTTTGGGGATCGACCCGGGGCTCACCCTGACCGGTTACGGCGTGGTTCGCGGCGGCAACCCACCGACAGCAGTTGCCGCCGGGGTCATCCGCACCCCGACCAACTCGCCGATCGCCGAGCGACTCGCACTCCTCCACCGCGGGCTGTCCGAGGTCATCGCCGAGCATCGGCCCGACGAGGTGGGCATCGAATCGGTGTTCACAAACCGCAACCTCAACACCGCCGTGTCGGTAGGCAGGGCATCCGGAGTAGCCATCCTGGCCGCCGCCCAGGCCGGGTTGCCCGTTGCGGAGTACGTACCGACCGCCGTCAAGTCGGCCGTCACCGGCGACGGGTCCGCCGGCAAGCAGGCCGTGGCGGCCATGGTGGCTCGGCTCCTGCGTCTGGCAGAGCCACCTCGCCCAGCGGATGCGGCCGATGCACTCGCCGTGGCCCTGTGCCATCTCCGCTCGCCTCGCCTCCAGCCCACGCGATCCGGGAGCGGGCGGTGATCGGACGTCTGCGCGGCGCCCTCGTCGCCGTCCGCCCCAGCGGCGTCGTAGTGGACGTGGGCGGGATCGGCTACGAGGTGGCGATGACACCCGAGGCGATCGGTTCACTGCCCGCGGTGGGAGAGGAGATCGTGGTCCATACCCACCTCCAGGTGCGCGAGGACGACATGAGCCTGTACGGATTCACGAGCGCCGTCGACCGGGATCTCTTCCGGGTGCTGATCTCGGCGAGCGGGGTGGGACCGCGGGTGGGCATGGCGCTCCTCGCCACCCTCCGGGCCGACGACCTGCGACGGGCCATCGCCACTGAGGACGTGGCCGCCCTCTCCCGGGCGCCGGGGGTAGGCAAGCGCTCGGCCCAGAAGTTGATCCTGGAATTGCGTCCCAAGTTGGCCGACTCGGAAGCAGACGTGCTCGAGGGTTCAAGTCCGTCTCAGGTCCGCCAGGCCTTGGAGAACCTCGGCTACACACCAGAGGAGGTGGCCGAAGCCGTGGCCGACGTCGACGACAGCGCTCCGGTCGCCGACCAGCTCAAGACCGCTCTCCGAACCCTGGGCCAGGCCCGCCGTGCGTGAGGACAGCCTCCTCAGCCCGGCGGTCGAAGACGAGATCGAGATCGGGCTGAGGCCCCATCGCCTCGACGAGTTCATCGGCCAGGAACGGGTCAAGGAGAGGCTGTGGATCTCGGTCGACGCGGCCCGCGCCGAGGCGCGTTCACTCGACCACATCCTCCTATCCGGCCCGCCGGGATTGGGCAAGACGACCCTGGCCGGCATCGTCGCCGTCGAGATGGGCACCGCCATGCGGGTCACCTCCGGCCCTGCCCTGGAGCGCCCCGGCGACCTGGCCGCCATCCTCTCCAACCTGGAGCCGGGAGACGTCTTCTTCATCGACGAGATCCACCGGCTCCCGCGCACGGTCGAGGAGGTGCTGTACTCGGCGATGGAGGACTTCGTGATCGACATCGTCCTCGGGAAGGGGCCTACCGCCCAGTCGATTCGCCTCGACCTGCCCCGTTTCACGCTCGTCGGGGCGACCACCCGCAAGGGCACGGTCACCGCCCCCCTCCGCGACCGCTTCGGCATCGAGGAGAAGCTCGACTACTACACCCACGAGGAGCTGAGCGACATCGTGGTGCGATCGGCCGGGATCCTAACCGTCGACATCGACCAGGCGGCGGCGATCGAGATCGCTCGGCGCTCTCGCAGCACGCCCCGGATCGCCAATCGGCTGCTGGCCCGGGTGCGCGACTACGCCGTGGCCCGAGCCGACGGCCGCGTCACCACCGACGTCACCCACCGGGCGCTCGAGATCTACGAGGTCGACGAACTCGGGCTCGACAAGGTCGACCGTGCCATCCTCGAGGCGGTCGTCGTCAAGTTCGGCGGCGGGCCGGTGGGGCTGGGCACGTTGGCCATAACCGTCGGCGAAGAACCCGAGACGGTCGAGGACGCCTACGAGCCCTTCCTCCTCCAGGTCGGTCTCCTCCAGCGCACCCCACGGGGACGCACCGCCACTGCTTCCGCCTACGCCCATCTGGGCATCGACCAGCCCGGCCAGTCGAGCCTGCTGTGAGAACCTCCGAGCCCGAGACGACGCCTCCGGGGCACTTCTTTGGACGAGGGGGAACGGCCCGACTGTTCTTTGGACGGTGAGCATCGCTATTCGTTCCCCACGATCGAAAGAAGGGGAGGGCCGTTCCCTACGATCGAAAAAAGGGCAGGGGCAAGGACCATCTCGGTCTCTCGAGCCCGGGAACTACCGTCTCTGACCGGTGCGCACCGCCGACTTCACCTACGAATTGCCCGAACAGGCGATCGCCCAGACCCCGGTTGAACCGCGGGATGCTGCGCGCTTGTTGAGGACGTCCGATCTGAGCGACCACGAATTCCGGGAGCTGCCGGGACTCCTCGAACCCGGCGACCTGGTCGTGCTGAACGACACCCGGGTCCGGGCGGCCCGGCTCAAAGGACGCCGCCAGCCGAGCGGGGGTGCGGTAGAACTGCTCCTCCTGGAGCGGCGCCCCGACGAGACGTGGGAGGCATTGGTGCGGCCGGCCCGGAAGCTGAAGGCAGGTTCCCTCGTAGACATCGACGGCATCACGGCCGAGGTTCTCACCGACCCGGATGACGGGATCGTCCAAATCACCCTCACACCTGCCGCCGACCTCGAGGACGCGATCGAAAAGTCAGGGGAGATGCCGCTGCCCCCATACATAACGACGCCGCTCGACCGACCCGATCGCTATCAAACCGTCTATGCGCGGGCGACCGGCTCCGCCGCCGCCCCCACCGCCGGCCTCCACTTCACCGACCGGGTGCTCGCTGGACTGGCCGAGCGGGGGATAGGCGTCGCTCGGATCGAGTTACGAGTCGGTCTGGGCACCTTCCGACCCATCACTGCCGAACGCGTCGAGGACCACGTGATGCACCGGGAGACCTACGTCCTGGGGTCGGGAACCATCGAGGCGATCTCACAGACCCGCGATCGAGGCGGGTCGATCGTGGCGATCGGGACCACAACCGTGCGCGCCCTGGAGTCCGCCTGGCTGTCCGATCATCCACAACCAGGGGAAGCCGCAACCGACCTCTTCATCACCCCGGGCTTCGAATTCCGTGTCGTCGACCGCCTCGTAACCAACTTCCATCTCCCCGGATCGACGCTCATCTGCATGGTCGCCGCCTTCATGGGCAAAGGATGGCGGGAGACCTACGGGACAGCACTGGACCGGGGGTACCGCTTTCTCAGCTTCGGCGACGCCATGCTGGCCGACAGGTTCGCCCGATGACATACGCCGCCAGGTGGCGGCAGGAAGCGACCGACGGTGCCGCCCGCGCCGGCATCCTCAACCTCACGCATGGCCAGGTGCAAACCCCGGCTTTCATGCCCGTGGGGACGAGGGCGACGGTCAAGGCTCTCGATGTCCATGACCTCCGTGCGGTCGGAGCGAAGATGGTGTTGTCCAACACCTATCACCTCATGCTCCGCCCCGGCGCCGAGACCATCGCCGCGCTCGGCGGACTCCACTCCTTCATGGCCTGGGATGGGCCGATCCTGACCGACTCCGGCGGGTACCAGATCTTCTCCCTCGAGCCGCATGTCACCGAGGAGGG
>DATFFO010000276.1:0-7256 GCA_035250025.1 Acidimicrobiia bacterium | reverse complement strand
TCGCCGAAGGATTCCCCCTCCCGGCGGCCTGCCGCTACTACCTGGGATTCTCGGGTTCGTCGGTGTTCGGCGTCGACCCGGCATCCCGCGCCGCCCTCCATGATGGTGACCGGCTGCTCGACACGTCCGAGACCGTATTGGTCGAAGGACTGACAGACACGCTGCGTCATATCGCCAATGAGGGCGCCAACACCTTCTACCGGGGCGACCTGGCGGCGACGATCGCCTCCGATCTCGAGGCGAGAGGCGCCCGCCTGACTCGCCTCGACCTGGAGAGCTACCAGGCCGTGGTTCGCGCCCCTCTCGTCTCACGGCTGGGGGAGTGGAGCGTGGCGACGACCCCTCCTCCTGCCGTCGGGGGTGTGACTCTCAGCGCCATTCTCCGCCGCGTCGTCCGAAGTGGCGACCCATGCGATCCCGGAACCTGGATCGAAGCCCAGGCCGAGGTCCTGGGCACCCACCGGTCGGCTCTCGAGCACGCCCGCGACCGCGAGGCCGCCGGCTGGGCCCTCCTCGGCCAAATCCCCGATGACCCGGTATCGGCAGGTTCGACCGTGTCCATCGCCGCCGCCGGCTCGGACGGATCGCTCTGTGCAGCAACGATGTCGGGAGGCTACGGGTCGGGAGTGATACCGACCGGGACCGGCCTTTGGATGAACAACTCGCTCGGCGAGGTGGAACTCAACCCTGGCGGCCTGGAGGCAAACCCGGTCGGCGAGCGTCTGATCTCGAACATGGCTCCGACGGTGGTGACCGGCCCCGGGAGGCGGATCGCCATCGGGTCACCAGGTGCGGACCGTATCACCTCGGCGTTGGCCATCACCCTGACCCTCCTGATGCAAGGAACCGGGCTATCCGAAGCGGTCGAGCACCCTCGAGCCCACTTCGAGCGCCGGACTGAGCGCGTGTCCGCCGAGCCCGGACTACGAATGTCGACGACCGGGTACGGGGTCGTGGAATTCAACGCCCGAGACATGTACTTCGGCGGCGTCACTGCGGTCGAAAACCACGATGGCGGCCTGATCGGCCACGCCGACAGCCGCCGAACGGGTGGCGTCGCCGGGGGCGGAGCGCGGGACGAGAACCCGTCACAACAGGCTCTTTGAGGGCTTGACACGGTGGGTATCGTGAGGGCGTCGAGCGGCCCGGGCCGCAGCCACCTCCCACCGTCCGCCCTTAGACCCCGAGGAGCCTCCATGCCCTGGTATTGGACCGATGATCTCGCCCGCACCCTCATCGACACCGGCAAAGTCGAGGCGGCGCGCGTGGCCGCCTGGATCGTCGCTCCCGTTGCCATTCGCAGGGAGGCGGGGTCGGTGGCCGATGTGGCCGGCGCCCTGCTGGAGGAGGATGCCGAAGGGTCCCAGCCCTGGGCGGCGCAGGCCGCCTAGACCACACGTCCCGCTGATGAGGTTCCTGCTTTCGCCCAAATGGGTGATCGGACACGTGATGATCCTCGTTCTCGGGATCACCTTCGTCGCCCTGGGTTTCTGGCAGCTCGACCGCCTGGAGCAGCGCCGCCTCGCCAACGCCGTCAACAGCGCCCGACTGGCGGCCGAGCCCAGTCCCCTTGGTGACCTGCTGGAGGCAGTGGGCGAAGACATCGACACGCTCGAATTTCGGCGCACCACGGCAACGGGCGTCTTCGTCCCGGAAGAGGAAGTACTGGTGCGCTCCCAGGTACTCGACGGCCGAGCCGGTTTCCATGTCATCACCCCGCTGAGGACGAACCGCGAGGAGGTGGTCCTGGTCAACCGGGGATGGGTCCCCCTCGAATTCGACAACCCGCCCGTGGCCGCGGCAGCACCCCCGGCGGGGGAGACGCCAGTTACCGGATTGGTTCGATTGAGCCGCTCGAGAGCGGCATCCGGCCGCGACGACTTCGCCGACGGCGGCGCCGTCGTCATCTCCCGGGTGGACATTGCCGGTCTGGATCCTCAGATCAGCGGTGACCTCCTGCCGGTGTACATCGAAGCTCAGAGAGAATCAGGGCCGACCGAACTGCCCGTGCCGGTGGAACCGCCCGACCTCAGCGACGAGGGCCCCCACCTCGAATACGCCTTCCAATGGTTCGGCTTCGCCCTCATCGCGGTGCTGGGTTACGGGTTCCTCATCCGGCGAGCCTTGCGGCGCCGTCAGCCGTGATCGGCGGGGAAGGGTGCCGCCAGGCCCTCGACGATTTCGACTCCGGGAAGGCGCGCCAGATCGGAGCCGGCGAGCCGGATCTTGGCGGACCGGGAGCCTGCTCCGATCACCACCGAATCGACGGTCGCCACCGCCGCATCCACCCAGATCGGCAATTCCGCCGGGAGTCCCGCCACGGTGACACCGCCGATCTCCATTCCGGTGAGGTCCGTCGTGACATCGGCCGGGGCAAACGAGACTTTCCGGACGCCGAGGCGACGGCGGACGATGCCGTTGACATCGATCCGGGTCGTGGCCAGGGCGACGCAGGCGGCGTTGTGACCCGGGGGCTGACGCGAGGCGACCACGATCGTGTTGGCCGATTCGCCAGGGTCCACGCCGTACACCCGACAGAACTCGGCCGTGTCGGCGTAGGCCGGATCACACGGCATGATCTCATACGGGATGCCGGCGTCATCGAGGGCACCCACGACACGGGGGTCGGCAGTCATCGGATGCGATCTTAGGGGAGGGCACCAGGGTGCCCGCTAGCCTGCGTCGATGGCGACCGTGACTGTGGTGGGGAGCGTCAATCTGGACCTGGTGGCGACCTGCGAGAGGCTGCCACGCCCGGGCGAGACGGTTTCGGCCGGCTCTCTCGCCCGCTATCCGGGTGGGAAGGGGGCCAATCAGGCTCTCGCCAGCCGGCGGGCCGGGGCGGACGTGTCGCTCATAGCCGCGGTGGGTGGCGACCGCGAGGCCGACGTGGCCCTCTCTCATCTGCGTGCCGACGGGGTCGACCTCGGAGCGGCGATCGTGACGGACGAGCCGACAGGCACGGCGTTGATCACGGTCGACGCCCGGGGCGAAAACCAGATCGTTGTGGTGCCGGGAGCCAACGCTCACCTCACCCCCGACCGTGTGGATGTGAGCGAGGCCGACCTGGTGCTGTGCCAGCTGGAGATTCCGATGGAGGCTGTGCGCGCCGCCGCCGCCTCTGCCACCGGCATGTTCTGTCTCAACACGGCGCCAGCCCGCGACATCCCCGATGAGGTCCTGGACCGGGCCGACCTCCTCATCATGAACGAGGGCGAACGCGACCTACTCCGCGACACCCTGACCGATGTCCACGCCCTCGTCGTCGTCACCCTCGGGGCGGCCGGGGCCAAGGCGTACCGCTCCGGCCGCCTGGTGGCGGAGGCGCATCCTCCGCCGGTGACCGTGGTGGACACTGTCGGGGCGGGAGACGCCTTCTGCGGGACGCTGGTGGTGGCGCTGATGTCCCACGACAGCCTCGCCTCGGCGTTGCGGTGGGCGTGCGCCGCCGGGGCCCTGGCGACCACCAAGGTCGGCGCCCAGCCCTCCTTTCCATGGGCCGCTGAGGTCCGGGCGGCCGTCCAACGATGAGCATTCCGACCATCATCGACTGCGACCCCGGCCATGACGACGCCATCGCCATCCTGCTCGCCCTGGC
Organism: Acidimicrobiia bacterium; assembly: GCA_035250025.1. GTDB lineage: Bacteria > Actinomycetota > Acidimicrobiia > Spongiisociales > ZC4RG35 > DATFFO01. The sequence continues at coordinate 3,658 of DATFFO010000276.1, read as the reverse complement.
CAGTCCGGAGATAGATCTGCTCGGGATCACCACGGTGGGAGGCAACTCTGGGCTCGAGAACACCACTCGCAACGCCCTTACGGTTCTCGAGGTGGCCGGCCGGCCGGACGTCCCGGTCGCGGCCGGGTGCGAACATCCCCTGATTCGGCCGCTACGCATCGCCGACCAGGTCCACGGCAAGTCGGGGATGGACGGGCCGGTTCTCGACCCTCCCACCATCGAACCTGTCGACGCTCATGCCGTCGACTTCATCGCCGACACCGTGGCAGGCAGTTCCAGCCCCGTGACCCTGGTGCCGACCGGTCCGCTCACCAACATCGCCCTCCTCCTCCGACGCCATCCCCACGTCGTCGACAACATCGAACGCGTCGTGCTCATGGGTGGGGCAATCGAGCTGGGCAACACGACGCCCTCTGCGGAGTTCAATATCTGGGTTGACCCCGAGGCGGCGGACGTCGTCTTCCGGGCGGGCCTCGACGTCACCATGGTGGGGCTGGACGTCACCCACCAGGCCCGCATGGGACGGGCCCACGGGGATCTTCTCCGGCCGCGGGGCCGCTCCGGAGCCTTCGTCGCAGATCTACTGGACTTCTTCCTCCGCTTCCACGCCAGGGTCTATGGGATGGACTCGTCGCCGATCCATGACGCAGTAGCGGTGGCCGATGTGATCTGGCCGGACCTGCTCGATGCTGACCGCTTCCATGTCGCCATCGAGACGATGTCGCCCCTCACGACAGGGAGAACGGTGGTCGACCGCTGGCGCGTCACCGGAAACGAGCCGAACGCACGGGTCGGGCTGGCCATCGACGGCGATCGCTTCGGGGAATTGGTCGTGGAGCGCATCGGCTCACTTCCCTGAGGAACAGGGTTCCAGCCACAGTCGAATTTGTCGCACCGCCGGGGTGCGTCCTGGCAGACTCGGCCCATGGACGGGTACGAACCTGTCACCTACGGTGACAGCTGGGCGGAGTTCTACGACGACTTCTACCCGCCTCCGGGTGCCGACCAGGTCGGGTTCTTGGTTCGCCGAGCGGGCGCGGGACCGATGCTCGAGTTGGCGATCGGGACCGGCCGCGTAGCTCTCCCCGTGGCGGCGAGTGGTGTCGCGGTCCACGGCGTCGAGATATCCGAAGGCATGCTCGGCCGTCTCCGGGACAAAGCCGGTGGCATGGAAATCAAGATCGTCGCCGGCGACATGACCGAGTTCTCCCTCGAGGCGCGGTATCCGCTCGTCCTCCTGGGATTCAACACCTTGTTCGCGCCGCTAGAGGCAGACGAGCAGAGAGGCATCTTCCACTCGGTGGCCCGGGTCCTCGAACCGGAGGGCGTCTTTGTGGTCGAGTGCTTCATTCCCGATCTGGGGCGCTTCGACCGGGGCCAGACGGTCAGGGTCCGCGAGGTGAAGCTCGACCGGGTGGTCATTGAGTATTCGGTGCACGACCCCGCAAGCCAGATCAACCGGACCATGGTGGAGGCCCGCTGGCGCGATGGGCGTTCCGCCATGTTCCCGGTGGCGGTCCGCTACATGTGGCCCGACGAGATCGACGACATGGCCGCCGCCGCCGGCCTCGAACTCGCGGAGCGATACGAGTGGTACGACGAGTCCCCCTTCACGGAGGACTCGCCGCGCCACGTGTCCGTCTATCGGCGGGCGTAGCCGGTCCTACTCAGCTCACCGCCTCGAGGGCCTGGTCGATGTCGGCCTTGATGTCGTCGATGTGCTCGATCCCCACCGCCACCCGGACCAGATCGTCCGTGACCCCGGCGGAGGCCTGCTCGGCCTCGTCGAGTTGCTGGTGGGTCGTCGAGGCCGGGTGGATGACCAGCGTCTTGGCATCTCCCACGTTGGCCAGGTGGGAGGCGAGGACGGTGGCATCGATGAAGCGCTTGCCGGCCTCGTAGCCGCCGGCGATGCCGAACGAGAGGACGGCGCCGAAGCCGTTGCGCAGGTACTTCTTCGCCGCCTCGTGGTACGGGTGGGATTCGAGACCGGGATAGGAGACCCACGTCACCTTGGGGTGCGACTCCAGCCATCGGGCGAGTTCGAGCGAATTGTCGACGTGACGCTGGACGCGCAGGCTCAGCGTCTCCAGACCCTGCAGGAACAGGAAGGAGTTGAACGGCGACGGCGCCGCTCCCAGGTCGCGCAGACCCTCGACCCGGGCTCGAATGGCGAAGGCGATGTTGCCGAAGTCCGACTCGGGGTTGAACACATCGGTGAACACCAGCCCGTGGTAGCCCGGCGCCGGCTCGGTGAAGATCGGGAACTTCCCGCTGCGCCAGTCGAAGTTGCCCGAGTCGACGACTACACCGCCGATTGAAGTCCCGTGGCCCCCGATCCACTTGGTGGCTGACTGGACGACGATGTCGGCTCCCCACTCGATGGGACGGATGAGATAACCCGCCGCCCCGAAGGTGTTGTCGACGACGAGCGGGATCCCGTTCCGGTGGGCGATCTCGGCGATCGCCTCGAAGTCGGGGATGTTGTACTTCGGATTGCCGATCGACTCGAGGTATATCGCCTTCGTGTGATCGTCGATGGCCGCCTCGAAATCGGACGGATCGTCGCCGTCGACGAACTTCACATCCCACCCGAAACGGGGGAATGCGACTTTCAGCTGGTTGTACGTGCCCCCATACAGATACGACGTGGACACGATGTTGTCGCCTGCTGTGAGCAGGGTGGCGAACGCGAGCAGCTGCGCCGACTGGCCCGAGGCCGTCCCCACCCCGGCGACACCGCCCTCGAGGGCCGCGACCCGCTTTTCGAACACATCCGTGGTCGGGTTCATGATGCGGGTGTAGATGTTCCCGAACTCCTGAAGCCCGAAGAGACGGGCGGCATGGTCGGCGTCGTCGAAGGTGTATGAGGTCGTCTGGTAGATGGGGACGGCCCGGGAGTTGGTGCCCGGGGCCGGCTCCTGGCCGGCGTGGACCTGGAGCGTCTCGAAGCGATACTCGCTCATGGGGTTCCTTTCGAAAGGGGTGGCCGGGACGGGAGATCCCGCCCCGGCCGGGTGGTGTTGGGTCAGACGTCGCCGTGGGTCACGGTGACCGGCACCTGGTGGGCCAACGTGTGGCCCACCGGCGAGGTCGCCACGACGTGGCGGATCAGCTGGTCGACGGTCTCGCTGTCGGCCTCGGTTTGGAGGTCGATCCGGGCCCGCACCGAGCCGAACCCGGCATGACCATCGGCCAGGCCCAGGAACGTGCTCAGATCGAGATCGCCTTCGAGGGAGATCTTCAGCGAGTCGATCTTGATCTCGCGGGCGCTGGCGTTGGCCGCCACGCCGACGGCCAGGCAATTGCCGAGGGCGCCCAGCAGCTGCTCCACCGGGTTGGGAGCGGTGTCGGTCCCGCCCAGGGCGGCCGGCTCGTCCGAGGCCGAGGGGGCGAAGTCACGGACGCGGGCTTCGCTCCGGAAGGCACCCTTCCAGGTGACGTCGGCCTTCCAGACGGTGTCGGCCTTGGCCGGGTCGCCGGCGATGCTCTCGGTCAGGGCGGCCACCGCCGCCAGGTTGCAGTCGTTGAGGGTATAGGTAGTCGTCATCATTCCTCCATGGGTTAGTGCTGAGAGGACTGACTCACCGCAGGCACACCGACTCTCGGGCGGGGCGGTGAGTCAGCGCGTACAGCGAGGGACCGCCCGAGAGCCGGG
>DATFFO010000275.1:0-17058 GCA_035250025.1 Acidimicrobiia bacterium | reverse complement strand
CCGGGGCGCCCGGCATCGAGACCGGCGGCTGCTTCATCCTCGGCCGTCATCATGGCGTGGAAGCGGTCGGAGAGGTCTTCGATCTCTGCGCGGGTCTTGCCGAGAACTGCCTCGGACATCATGGAAGCGGACGATTGGCTGATCGAGCAGCCCTGACCGCGCACCGAGATCGCCGACACGCTGCCGTTTTCGAACTCGACCTCGACCGTCACCTCGTCGCCGCACAGCGGGTTCACTCCCTCCGCCGTGAGGTCGGGATCGTCCAGGGGCTTGCTGTGGCGCGGGTTCCGGTAATGGTCGAGGATGACGTCGCGGTAGAGGTCTTCGAGGGCCATCACACCACCCCGAAGAGGCGGGCGGCCTCGCCGAGCCCGGCGACGAGGGCATCGACGTCTTCCGGCGTCGTGTAGAGGTAGAACGACGCCCGGGCGGTGGCGGGCACGCCGAGGATGCGCATCAGCGGCTTGGCGCAGTGGTGCCCGGCCCGCACGGCGACATTTCGTTGGTCGAGGATCGTGGCGAGGTCGTGGGCGTGGACATCGCCCAAGGTGAAGCTGATGACCCCGCCCCGCATGTCGGTGGTGGCCGGGCCCTGGATGGTGAGGCCGTTGACCTCGGCCAGCGCGGCGAGGGCGTAGGCCGTCATGGCCGTGTCGTGGGCGGCGATCGCCTCCATGCCCACCTTGTCCAGGTACTCGACGGCGGCGGCCAGTCCGATCGCCTCCATGATCGGAGGGGTCCCGGCCTCGAATCGGTGCGGCACCGTTGCCCAGGAGGCTCCCTGAAGCGTGACGTCGGAGATCATGTCACCGCCGAATTCGACAGGCTCGATCTCCTCGAGGCGGTCCTGCCTGCCCCAGAGGGCTCCGATTCCGGTCGGCCCCAGCATCTTGTGGCCGGAGAACGCCACGAAGTCGGCGCCGAGGGTCGCCACGTCCATCGCCACGTGGGGGACCAACTGCGCCCCGTCGACCACGCTCACCACCCCGGCGTCGCGAGCGGCATCGAGGACGAGGTGGAGATCGGGGATGGTGCCGAGGACGTTCGACATCCCCGTCAGCGAGACGATCTTGGTGTCAGTGCCGATCAGCCGGTCGAGGTCGGTGAGATCGAGCCGAAAGTCGTCGCCCAGCGGGATGAAGCGCAGACGTGCTCCGGTGCGACGGGCGAGCATCTGCCACGGGACCAGGTTGGCGTGGTGCTCCATCTCCGTGAGGAGGATCACGTCGTCGGGCTTCAGCCGGGCGTTGCCCCAGCCTGCCGCCACCAGGTTGAGCGCCGTGGTCGTGCCTCTCGTCAGCACCACCTCGTCGGCGTTGGGTGTGCCGAGGAATTCAGCCAGCCGGGCCCTGGCCGCCTCGTAGCGCTCGGTGGCCTCGACCGAGAGCCGATACGCCCCCCGGTGGACGTTGGCGTATCCGTGGGCGGTGAACTCGGCCATCGCCTCGATGACCTGACGTGGTTTCTGGCTACTGGCGGCGGAGTCCAGGAAATGGAGGCTGGCGTCCTCGAACACGGGGAAGTCGGACCGGATAGCGTTGGTGTCGAGGGGGGCCATCTCTTGTGTGGAACCTCGAAGGGTCAATGGTTATGCCTCAAGCAGGGGTTGTCTGGCGGAAGGCGTCATAACCCTCCTCCTCCAGACGCTCGGCGAGCTCGACGCCGCCGGTGGCCGTCACCCGGCCCTCCATGAAGACATGGACCTTGTCGGGCGTGATGTGGTCGAGGAGTCGCTGGTAGTGGGTGATGATCAGGAAGCCGCGCTCCGGTCCGGTCAGCTTGTTCACGCCGTCCGCCACGATGCGCAGGGCGTCGATGTCGAGCCCCGAATCGGTCTCGTCCATGACCACGAGCTCAGGTTCGAGGACCGCCATTTGCAGTACCTCGTTGCGCTTGCGCTCACCGCCGGAGAAGCCCTCGTTGAGGTACCGATCGGCGAAAGAGGACTCCATCCCCAGCTCGCGCATGGCATCCATCACCTTGAGCCGGAGCTCGAGCACTGTGTAGTCGACCCCGGTTCGATTCGACAACGCCTGGCGCAGGAACTGGATCACCGACACCCCGGGAATCTCCTCCGGGTACTGGAACGCCAGGAACATCCCCTTCTGCGCCCGGTACGTCGGGGCAGCCGCGGTGATGTCTTCGCCGTCGTAGAGGATGCGTCCTCCCGTGACTCGATAGCCGGGGTGGCCCATGAGGACGTTGGCCAAGGTGGATTTGCCGGACCCGTTGGGGCCCATGAGAGCGGCGATCTCGCCCCGTTCCACGGTCAGGTCGACGCCCTTGAGAATGGGGACGTTGCCGGCGGCGGCATGGAGGTCCTCGATCTGAAGCAGCGGTGTCGTCACGAGGACCATGGTATGGCGGTCGGGCGGGCACCCGTAACCCGCGTTGGCCGCCCCCGTCTACGCTTGCCGACCCATGAACCTGCCCAAGGCGACGCTGAAGGTCATCCGGGCTGCCTCTGAAGCCGGTCTGGTCATCCACGTCACGGAGTATCCCGACGGAACCAAGACGGCGGCCGACGCCGCCGCCGCCATCGGCTGCGAGGTGGCCGCGATTGTCAAGTCTTTGGTGTTCACCGTCGACGGCGAGGCCGTCGTGGCGTTCGTCCCGGGGGACAGGCGCCTCGACGCCGGTGCCCTGGGTGCCGTGGCCGGGGGTGACAGGGTCGACCGGGCCGACCTGGAGACGGTTCGGTCGGCTACCGGTTATGCAGCCGGTGGGACCCCTCCATTCGGACACGCCAAGCCCTTGCGGATCTTCGCCGACGAGGCCCTGCGTCGCCACGACCCGGTGTGGGCGGCGGCGGGCACCCCGACCACGGTGTTCCCGATCGGGCTGGAAGACCTCGACCGGGTCTCCCGGCCGACGTGGGCCGAACTCAGCCGGCCCTGATCGCCTCGATGGTGGCGGCGAAGCCGTCGAGATCGCCGACGTCGAGCCACTGGACGTACCACCGTTGGACACCGACCTCGCTGAGGGCGGCCAGGGTTTCGGCCACCCGCGAGGGCGTGCCCATCGGCACACCCTCGGCGACGAACGACTCCTCTATCTCTTCGGGGGTCTTGCCGCGGCTGGCAGCGAACCGGGCGAGATGGTCGCGGTATTCGGCGTCGGTCCGGCCGACGATCCCGCCTCCCATGACCGAAGCCAGCACCTCGCGCCCATCGGCCACCTGCCGCATGAGCTCGATCTTGGGGCCGATCACCTCGGGTGTGTCGAGGAAGTGGTTGTACTCGTCGGCGTGGGTGCCGGCCAGGGTCGGCGTTCGGGTGGCACCGCGTCCGCCCACCATCAGCCGGATGCCCGGGGCCTTGGGGCGGGCGTTGGCATCGAGTTGGTAGTGCGGGCCGGCGTGAGCGGCCGGGTCGGGGCCGAAAGCGGCCTTGAGGTATTCCAGGGCGTCCTCCAGGCGGGCGAAGCGCTCCTTCCAGGGAGGGAAGGGGAGGCCGTAGGCCGTGTGCTCCGCCTCCATCCAGCCCGTTCCGACTCCGAGATCGAGCCTGCCGCCCGACATCTGGTCGATGGTGGCCGCCGTCTTGGCAATCACAGCGGGATGGCGGAAAGTGACGGGGGAGACCATGACCGCCAGGCGGATGCGATCGGTGTCACGAGCGAGTCCGGCCAGGGTGGCGAACGCGTCGGTCGCCTCCGGCGTCGGCTGGCGCGTCGTGTAGTAGTGATCGGAGCGGGCGAATGAGGCCATCCCGTTCGCCTCGGACCATCGGGCGAAGGCAAGGATCTGGTCGTAGGTGCCGCCCAGCTGGGGTTCGGTCATGGCGGAGAGTTCCATCAAACCGAGGCTACCGGTCGATCAGAGCCTTCCGCTGATCCTCTCAAGGGGTGGTCGGCGCCAGGAGGTCGAATGCCCTCCGCACGTCGTCGATCGGATCGAAGGCGACCTGGAAATAGACCCGGCGGACGCCATCTGTGTGCAGCTCTTCGAGCCGCGACAGGTACTGGTCGGTCGTCCCGATGGGAATGCCGATTTCCTCCCACCTCGTGCGGATGTCCTCGGGGCTCGTGCGACGCCGCTTGGCGACCATCGCGATCCGCTCGGTCACCTCCTCCGGATCGGCGCCCACAATGACCGGGAAGGCCGTGGAGATCAGGAGCGCGTCGGGATCCCGGCCGGCGGCGGCTGCGGCGAGTCGAGCGCGCTCGATCCGGTCGGGGATGGGAGCGGCCGAAGGTGTGAGGTTCAACTCGTCGGCGTACCGCCCCGCCAGGTCAGGGGTGCGGCGGGGCCCGGTGCCCCCGACGATCAATCTCACCCTGGAGCCCTGAGGTTGGGGGGCCGGACCCGGCGCCAGCCGGTAGCGCAGGCCCTCGAATCCGGCTTCGTCGCCGTCGAGACCAGCCCGCAGGTAGGCGAGCGCCTCCTCGAGCTCGTCGAAGCGTCGGCCGATGGGTGGGAAGGAGAAGCCGAAGCGCTCGTGCTCGTCCTTCATCCAGCCCGTCCCCACCCCGAGGGTGAAGCGACCACCCGAGATCTCATCCAGCGTCACCGCCGTCTTGAGCATGACGGCGGGATGCCGGAATGTGATCGGGCTGACCAACGTCGCCAGCTCGATCGTCTCGGTGGCGGCAGCCACGGCCGCCAGCACGGTCAGCTGATCGAGGGCGTAGGGCGATTGCTTGCCGGCCAGGTAGTGATCGGCCACGGCGAAGGCCGCGACCCGGGATGCCTCGGCCCATTGGGCCAGCTCCACCGAGTCGGCGTAGCCGCGCATGGTCTGGATGGCCAGCTGCATGTTCACCACCCCCGGGCTCTCCACTCCCCGAGATGGGGCCGCTCCGCCCCGATGGTCGTGTCGGCGCCGTGACCCGGATGGACGATGGCGTCGTCGGGCAGACGGGGAAAGATCTGTTGCTCGAGGCTGTCCATGATCTGGCCGAAGCTGGAGTAGGCCCATCGCGTGGCTCCCGGCCCTCCCGGGAAGAGCGTGTCCCCGCTGAAGATGATCTGGACCGTCCCCGGCTCGGCGGGCTCGAAGACGAAGCACATCGAGCCCGGGGTGTGCCCGGGTGTGTGGAGGGTGTGAAGGGCGACGTCGCCGAACACGATCTCCTGGCCGGCGTCGAGCGGGGCGTCGGGATGGCGCTCGGCGATGTCGACGTCGGCCCGATGCATCAAGAAGGGGACGTCGAGTGCCTTTTGAACGGGATCGACAGCCGAGATGTGGTCGGCGTGGCCATGAGTGGTAAGGATCGACTCGACCTCCACGTCTGCGCACGCAACCAGGATCCTGTTCGCCTCGGCGGCGGCGTCGATGATCACGCCGCGTCGGGTACGGGGGCAGGAAACGACGTAGGCCCCGTTGTCGTAAGGCCCGACGATGAGCTTGGTCACGTTCACCATGAGAGGGAAGGCTAACGACCCTCCAATGACACGGTGGTTGGTGTCGGATGCGGGCCTGTGCGAGACTCCCCCGATGCGTCGATTCTCCGTGTTGCTGGTTTGTTGCGTGCTGTTTGCCCTGGCCGGCCCCGCCGTTGCCCAGGAACAGCTGCCGCCGGGCGGGACATTTTTCGACGACAACGGCAGCATCCATGAAGGCGATATCGAGGGATTGGCCGCCTCCGGGATCACGTTTGGCTGTGACGAGCGCCAGATCCTCTTCTGCCCCGAGCGGGTGGTGAATCGCGGTGAGATGGCGGCGTTCCTGGACCGTGCCCTCGATCTTCCTACCGCCCACGACGATCATTTCGACGACGATGCCGCCTCCATCTTCGAGGCTTCCATCAACTCCGTGGCCGCCGCCGGGATCACCAGCGGCTGCAATCCGCCCGAGAACACGGCTTACTGCCCGGCAGATCCGGTCACCCGGGAGCAGATGGCCTCGTTCCTCGTGAGGGCCCTGGATTTGCCGCCGGCCGAGGGCGACCCCCGGTTCACCGACACGTCCGCCTCCGTCCACGAGGTCGACATCGAGGCCCTGGCGGCGGCGGGTATCACCAAGGGATGCAACCCGCCCGACAACGACGAGTACTGCCCGACGGCCCGGGTGACGCGCCAGCAGATGGCGTCGTTCCTGGTGCGCGCCATCGGCGGGCTGGAATCGAACACCCCCCCGCCCCTGCCACCGAGGGAGCGGGTCTCGCGCTTCACCACGTACCACAACTGCTGCGAGCCCCGGGTACACAACATCCAGCTCCTGGCCCGGACTCTCAACGGCTACATCGTCATGCCTGGCGAGGAGTTCTCGATCAACGACGTCGTCGGTCCGCGGACTTCGGCCAAGGGTTACGTCGACGCCCCGGTCCTGTGCTCGAGTGGGTACTGCAGCGGGATCGGCGGCGGCATCAGCCAGTTCGCCACCACGATGTTCAACGCCATCTTCTGGGGCGGCTACGACGACGTCTATCACCGTCCCCACTCCATATGGATCGACCGGTATCCCCAGGGGATCGAGGCGACGCTGGGCTACCCCTCCCTCGATGTCGCCTTTGTCAACGACACCATCAGCCCGGTGGTCATCGTGACCCGGTACACACCGACTTCGATCACCGTGGAGCTCTGGGGAAACGCCGGCGGTTGGCAGGTCTCGGGCTACCACCCGCGGGGAGCCGAGTCGTCCGTCATCGATGTCATCGACTACGGCGGATCTGATGGCCGCCAGGTGCGGGGCGAGGTGTATGGCTCCGTCGACTCGTCGGGAGGCTCGGTCCGCGTGGAGAGGACCATTACCCAGCACGGCGAGTCCCGGTCGGAGAACTGGTACTGGACCTACCGCCCCGGATGACCACCACCCGTTTTCGCGCATCAATGACGCCGTATTTGACGGGATCGATGCGCGAAAAGGGGTTGGGGGGCGCCATCGGGGTTGGGTTGGCGGCGCTCCTCGTGCTTGTGGCGCCGGTTCCGGCGTGGGCGGTCGAGCGCGATTCGGGGGCGTTCGTGGACGACGATGGAACGCCGGCGGAATCGGCCCTGGAGTGGCTGGCGGCGGTCGACGTCCTCGACGGCTGTGACCCTCCCGCCAACACCCGCATCTGCCCCGAGCGCATCCTCACCCGGGCCGAGGCTACGAAGGTGCTCGTGCTCCTCGGTCGCCACATGGGGTTACTCGAGGTCGAACGCCCCGGGTCGGTCGACCACTTCGTCGACGACGACCTGACCTGGTCGGGGCGGGCCGAGCCACTGATCGGCCATCTGGCCGACCTCTCGATCGTGCACGGCTGTGACCCTCCTACCAACGCCCGCTTCTGCCCGGACGCACCGTTGCTGCGCGGCCAGATCGCCAAGATGGTCGTGAACACGCTGCAGTTGGACGCTCCGGCGGCCTTCACTACACCCTGGGTCGACACCACCGGCCAGTTCTTCGACGATGCCGCCCGGGTGGCCGCCCATCACGGGCTGTGGGACTCGTCCGCCGGCTTCTTCCGGGGCCACGAGGAGGTCTCGCGCGCCGAGTTCGCCCAGGTGGTGGTGGCGGCGGCCGAGCCCGGCGTGTGCGGCGACGACCCATTCACCGAAATCCGCCAGGAGACCATCCAGGATGCCCACCCGGCGGTGGCGATGACCGCCTATGCCTTCGACTTCGACCACGGGTGCGCCTACTGGATGAACCCAGGTGCCCGCCAGCAGACGGCGTCGGTGCTCAAGGTGATGGTGATGGCGGGGACGCTGCTCGAGGCACAGAACGACGGCCGCCCCGTCTCCTCCTGGGAGATGAGCCAGCTGGCGCCGATGATCACCGAGTCGGCCAACGAACCGGTGCGCAACCTGTGGGCGTCGTTCGGAGGCTCTCCGTGGTTGACGCGCCAGACCGAAACCTTTGGGCTGGACCAAACGACGGCAATCGGCGACGACGGCCAGCCGTGGGGGAGGACACTCACGTCTGGCCTGGACCAGGCCGATCTGCTGCGCCAGGTCCTGCTGGGCGAATGGGGCCCGCTCGAATCGGAGTACCGCCAGGTGGCCTACGAGCTGATGACGTCTGTGGTCCCCTCCCAGACCTGGGGGGCGACCTCAGGTGTCCCCGCCGGCCGGGCGGTGGCGCAAAAGAACGGTTTCGCCGCCGGCACCGCCAACTCGGTCGGATTGGTCTACGACGCCGCCGGCCGGCCCGACTACATCGTGGCGGTCCTCACATTCGGCTGGCCCACATGGGAAGTCGGGGTGCCCGTCGTCGACGAGATCTCGGGCTGGGTGGCGGCTGCCCTGGCCGACTGATCTTCGAGGCGCCGCCCTTACCGGGCTCCGATCTCGAGCAAACCCAGGGCGTGTCCCCTGAGATCGAAGGTCGGGTCGAGCAGGCGGTGAAAGGCGAGGCCGTTGAGGGCAGCGAGAAGCGCCTCGACTCTCGAGCGCATCGCCTCTGAGGAGAGGTCGGGCCGGCGGCGGGCAAGGGCGTCGGCGAAGCGCTCGGCGCGGGCGGCGTGGTGACGCAGCATCCGGTCGCGTATGTCTGGGTCGGTCAGCCCGCCGGTCACCGCCACCATGAGGTAGACCCGGGCGGCCGCTTCCTGAGTCTCGACGAAGTCGACGTAGGCGTGGACCAGCGCCGCCACTTCGGAGGGTTGGGATGGGTCCGGCTCCACCTCTCTGATCGCCTCGCCGACCACGGCCAGGATGGCTTCCTCCTTGGAAGCGAAGAGGTTGTAGAAGCTGCCGGCCAGGATCCCGGCCCGGTCGCAGATCGCTTTGATCGTCGTCCCTTCGAGGCCCGCCTCGGCGACGAGGTCGCGGGTGGCCTCCATGATCCGGCTTCTCGTCTCGAGGCCGACGCGGTAGCGCATGACCGCCAAGTTATCGGAAGCAGGGTTAGCGCTCGCCCGGAATTGAAATTAGAATGAACACTCAAGATTCGAATTGACCAGGGAAAGGACCGTGATGAGCCACTACCGCTCCAACCTTGCCGACCTGGAATTCAACCTCTTCGAGGTCCACCGCGTCCACGAGCATCTCCACGCCTGGCCTGGTCTGGACAGGGAAACCGTCACCCACATCCTCCGGGAAGTGGATCGATTCGCTCGTGAGGAGTGGGCGGCGTCGTTTGTAGAGAGCGATCGGACGGCGCTGGAACTTGTCGATGGCGAGGTCACGCTGCCCGAGGGCCTCAAAGCCAGCCTGCAGGCGGCGAGCGACGCCGGCTGGTCGCGGCTCGGCCTTCCCGAGGAGCTCGGAGGGATGGAAGTCCCGCCGACGGTCTTCTGGGCCACCCAGGAGCTGTTGCTGGGCGCCAACCCGAGCGCGGTTTTCTACGGCGGCGGCGGACTCTTCGCCCGCATACTGGCGGAGGAGGGCACCGACGAGCAGCTCCGGCTTGCCCGGCTGATGGTCGACCGCAACTGGGGCGGGACGATGGTGCTGACCGAGCCTGACGCCGGGTCCGATGTGGGGGCGGGGACCACCCGGGCGGTCCATGTCGAAGATGACACCTACCACCTGGAGGGGGTGAAGCGTTTCATCACCAGTGGCGAGCACGACGCCGTCGAGAACATCATCCACCTCGTTCTCGCCCGTCCCGAGGGCGCCGGCCCTGGCACCAAGGGACTGTCGCTGTTTGCCGTGCCCAAGTATCTCGTGAACGACGACGGGACGCTGGGCGAGCGCAACGGGGTGGTCGCCACCAACCTCGAAAAGAAGATGGGCCTGAAGGGGTCCGCCACCTGTGAGCTCACGTTCGGGCTCGGTAGGCCGGCGGTCGGCTACCTGGTCGGGGGTGCCCACGATGGCATCCGCCAGATGTTCCGGGTGATCGAGCACGCCCGCATGACGATCGGGACCAAGTCCGCTGCCACCCTCTCCACCGGGTATCTCACCGCTCTCGAATACGCCAAGGAACGGGTGCAGGGGTCCGACATGAGGGCGATGACCGACAAGACGGCGCCTCGGGTGAGGATCGTCCAGCACCCCGACGTCCGACGGATGCTCATGATCCAGAAGGCGTACGCCGAAGGTCTGCGTGCCCTGTGGATGTACGCCGCCGTCGCCCAGGACAGGGCGATCCTCGAGCCGGAGGGGGAATGGGACCGGCGCAGCGACTTCCTCCTGCCGCTCGTCAAGGGCTATTCGTCCGAGAAGGCGTACGAGGTTCTCGCCCTCTCACTCCAGGTGCTGGGGGGCTCCGGGTACCTCCAGGACTACCCGGTGGAGCAGTACATCCGGGACGCCAAGATCGACACCGTCTACGAGGGCACCACGGGCATCCAGGCCATGGACCTCTTCTTCCGCAAGATCGCCCGGGACCAGGGCCAGACCCTGGCATCGATGGCGAACGAGATAACCCAGTTCGTCAAGAACGGACCGGAAGGCGACGTCCTGGCCCCCGAACGCCTGCTCCTCGGGGAGGCGCTGGATCACACCCAGGCTCACCTCGGAGTCATGGTCGAGCACCTGATGGCGTCCATGAGCGGCGAGCCCGAGCGGGTCTACCGGGTCGGCCTCCATGCCAACGCCCTTCTCGAGTCGATGGCCGAGGTCGTGATCGCCTGGCAGCTCTTGTGCCACGCCGAGATCGCGGCGGGCACCGACACGCCCTTCCATCGCGGCAAGGTCGCTTCCGCCCGGTTCTTCGTGCGGCACGTGGCGCCGAAGATCGCCGCCCGTCGGGTCGCCGCCCAGGCCGAAGACGGTGCCCTGATGGAACTGGACGAGGCCGCTTTCTGACAAGTGCATTTCCGCTGGAGAGCACACACGACCCGACGTCAGGAACTGTCGCCGGACCGCCCGGTTACCGTGCAGGCAGATGAGCTTCACCGCTGACCAGGAAGAGCTACGCCGCTACGCCCGCCAGTGGCTGGACGACAAGGCCCCCCTGACCGAAGTGCGGCGGATCATGGAAACCGACACCGGCTTCGACGCCGCCCTGTGGAAGGAAATGGGCGAGCTGGGGTGGCTCGGCATGGCCGTCGCCGAGGAGCATGACGGGGCCGGTTACGGGTTCACCGAGTTGGCGGTTCTAGGTGAGGAAATGGGACGCGGCTTGTTCCCGTCACCGTTCTTGTCGTCGGTTGTGATGAGCGCCCATCTGGTGGCGAGCCTGGGGAGTGAGACGCAGCGGTCCGAGATCCTGCCGGCAATCGTCAGAGGGGACCGGCGGCTGACGCTGGCCTGGGTGGAGGGTGGCGATTGGGCCGCGGACTCTTTCAGCACCCAGGCCGCCGACGTGGACGGCGTCTGGCGATTGAACGGCGCCAAACGGTTCGTATTGGACGGCCACACCGCAGACACCATCGTGGTGGCTGCTTCCACCGCCGAGGGGGTGGCTCTGTTCCTCGTCGAGGGTGACGCCGACGGCCTCACGCGGACGTCGCTGGCCACGATGGACCTGACCCGGCCCCTCGCCGACCTGGAACTGACCGGCGTACGGGGAGAACTGCTCGGCACCGGCGAGGGGTCTCGCCCCGCGCTGGCGTCGACCATCGACAGGGCTGTCGCCTTCCTCGCCATGGAGCAGGTGGGCGGGGCCCAGGCCTGCCTCGACATGTCGGTGGAGTACTCCAAGAACCGCCACCAGTTCGGACGCCCCATCGGCTCGTTCCAGGCGATCAAGCACATGTGCGCCGAGATGCTGGTGGAGGTGGAATCGGCCAGGTCGGCGGCGTACCACCTGGCGAAAGCCGTCGACGCCGATCCCGGAGGGGCCGCCATCGGAGCGGCCCTCGCCAAGGCCTACTGCTCCGAGGCGTATTTCCACGCCGCCGCAGACACGATCCAGATCCACGGCGGGATCGGGTTCACGTGGGAGCACCCGGCCCATCTGTACCTCAAGCGGGCCAAGAGCTCGGAGTTGCTCTTCGGGGATCCTGTGGAGCATCGAGAGCGATTGGCCGCCCTCCTCGATATCTGATGAGCGGCCCCAGTGTCGTAGTGCTGGCGGCTCTCCTCACGGCGATCCTCCTGGGCGTTGTCGGCGCCCTCGTCTGGCAGGAGGGCCGGCGGCGGCCGGGCAGCCAGGAGGTCGCTTATGTGATCGACGAGGCGGTCCGATTCGTCTCGGCCCGCCTGCCCGTCGAGGTGAGGAAGCGACTGCGAGGCGGCGGGGTGAAGCGGATCATCGAGTGGGAGGTCTTCTATCTCCAGGGTCTCGCCCAGAAGCATCGTCGCAATCCGGTGGAGACCGTTGCCGGCGGATCCGACGCCTCCGTCGACTACATCGTCGACCGGATCGCGGTGGTCAACGGAGCGACCTACGATCGCGGAGACGTTGCCGAGGTCCTGCGTCTCGAAGCCGAGTATCTGATGTCGATCGGGGCGGTCGGCGAGCCGGTGGACCTCACGGTTGACCATCCAGAGGAAGGAAAGGACGAGGCGTGATTGTCCGCTGCGGCGCCTGCCGAACCCAATTCGATGTCCCGGGCGAGGGGCGCTACTCCTGCCCGGTGTGTGGATCAGTGAACATGGTGCGCTCGCGCCCGGGAGAGCCCGGGCCTGCCGGCGCCCCGCCCCCTGCCTCGATGCCTCCCACCGGCGCCCCCGAGCCCCCGCCTCCGCCACCTCCTCCGCCGTTGCCGCGCATCGAATGTCCCGAGTGCGGCTTCTCCTTCATCGTGGGTGACATCGCCGTGGCCACCTGTCCCAACTGCGCCACCGAGGTGCGGACGGGCAAGGCCGGTCTGGACGAAGAGGAGTAGGGCGGATGGGGCGGTTGGCCCGATTCGAGGACTATCGCTTCGTCGGCACGCGTGACACGATGCGGGTCTACGACTGCGACGAGGAGATTCAACTCAAGGCTCTGGAGCGGAGGCTCGCCAAGGACGACCTGGCCCGCCGTAACCTCCTCCAGTCCTTCGCCCCCGACACCCCCGCCGAAGCCGCCAACCGCGGCTTCCGCCCCGTCTAGAAGGAAGTCGGAAGACGGAGGACGGAAGTTTGTCCCCCTGGAGCGGAGCGACAGGGGGAAGGGGTCCCCGCGCCGGAGCGCAGCGGAGGCGTGGGGTAGGGGGCAGCCGCTCCCACCAGGAGAGGTTTTCAGTCCACAACGGGTGCGCCCTCGCCTTCGGTGATGCCCCCTACCTCCCACCTCCGCTGCGCTCCGGTGGCAGGGACCTTCCCCCACTACGTGGGGGACAAACACTGCGTGGGCGACAAAGGTCTGCCCGTGTGGTGCGGGGGACCCCTTGACACATATCGCCCATGGAGCAATATGGTTCGTGCCATGCCCTCGATGGGCTTGGGGGACAGGGATGAGTCGAGCACGACCTCGCTCGACGACTCCTGACGAATCAGGGAGGCAGGGACAATGATCATTCGAATGCGAGCTGGCGCTGAGAGCGGGGATGTCGACTTCGTCGTGGCGCGGCTCCGGTCCCTCGGCCTGTCGGCCCATCTCTCCTTTGACGGTGATTCGGCCCTGATCGGTCTGTCGGGCCCCGTCGACGCCGTTCCCGTCGGTGTGATTCAACGGTGGCGAGGGGTCGAGCGAGTTCTGCCGACCAACCGCGCCTACCGCCTCGCCAGCACTGAGCTTCGCCCCGAGCGAACCGAGGTCCGGGTGGGCGACGTGGCCGTGGGCCGCGATGTCGTGGTGATTGCCGGTCCTTGCTCTGTCGAGGGCCGCGACCAGGTCCTGCGGGCGGCGGATGGCGTCAAGAAGGCGGGGGCCACGATGCTCCGGGGTGGAGCTTTCAAACCGCGGACATCGCCCTACAGCTTCCAGGGCCTGGCAGAGGAAGGGCTCAAGTATTTGGCCGAGGCCCGGGAGGAGACCGGGCTGGCGGTGGTGACCGAGGTGATGGCACCTGAGTTCGTCCCCTTGGTCAGCGACTACGCCGACGTGCTCCAGATCGGGGCGCGCAATGTCCAGAACTTCGCCCTGCTGGCCGCGGTCGGCCACAGCGAGAAGCCGGTCCTGTTGAAGCGGGGCATGATGTCGACGATCGAGGAGTGGCTCCTCAGCGCCGAGTACATCCTCTCGGCGGGCAATCCCAACGTGATCTTGTGCGAGCGCGGCATCCGCACCTTCGAGACGACGACCAGGAACACCCTGGACATCAGCGCCGTGCCCGCCGTGCAGGAGCTCAGTCACCTCCCCATGCTGGTGGATCCCAGCCATTCGACCGGGAAGCGCAGCCTGGTCACCGCCGTGAGCCGCGCCGCCGTGGCCGCCGGCGCCGACGGCTTGCTCATTGAGTGCCATCCCGATCCTGACAACGCCCAGTCGGACGGTTATCAATCGATTACCCCCGCCCAGTTGGCGGACCTGATCGGCCAGTGCCGGGCCGTGGCGGAGGCGGTCGGCAGGAACATCGCATGACCCTCGGCCCATCGGGGGGGACACTCCAGACACGCTTCCACGACCGTCTCGAGAGAGATCCGGAGGGGCGCGCCCTTGCCTTCTACAAGGCCGGCCGGCCGATCGAGTGGATCTCCTTCGCGGAGTTCTATGCGGAAGCAGCCGCAGTGGCCGGCAGCCTGGCCAAGAGGGGTCTCAAACAAGGCGATGTGGGGATGATCGTGCTTCCGAGCGGTCGCCATTCGGCGACGCTTCTGATGGGCGCCCTTCTTCTGGGTGCCAAGCCACTCTTGATCGCCCCGCCCGCTCTGCTGGGTATGAACTCCGACCTGCCGCGAGTCATCGCCCACGCCCTCGACCTGACCAAGGCGTCGCTCGTGGTGCTCCCCGCGACCGCCGATCGCGATGTATTCGCCAGCATGTCGCTCACCGATACCACACTGGCGTACGCCGATGACGACTTCACAGGCGGCGCCACCGATGCCCCTATCGCCGCCGACGTGGCTCCGGGCGACGTCGGCGCGCTCCAGTTGACCTCGGGAACCACGGGTCTCCCGAAGATCTGCGTGTGGACGCAGGAGGCGATCCTGGCGGCCATCGACGGGATGGCGGCGGCGATGGAACTCTCGCCGTCGGACATCTGCTTCAACTGGACCCCGCTATATCACGACATGGGTTTGGTGAACAACTTCCTGACCTGCATGAGCGCCGGAATCCCATTGGTGATGATGAGTCCCCACGACTTCATCAAGCGGCCGTCTGACTGGCTTCGCGGGCTCCATGAGACGGAGGCGACGGTCACCTGGGCTCCGAACTTCGGCTTCGCCCTGGTCACCGAGCGTACCGATCCGGCTGTCATGGCCGACGTCCGACTGGACCGGGTGCACGGGTTCTGGAACGCGGCCGAGCGAATCCATGCCCGCACCTACGCCGATTTCGCATCCGCCTTTGCCGGTGTCGGGGTGCGACCCGAGTCGCTCAAGACGAACTTCGGGTGCGCGGAGAACATCGGTGGCGCCACCTTCACGCCTCCCGGCGAGACTTACCGTGTAGAGCACATCGATCGCGATCGCTTCCTGAAAGAGCTCACGGCAGTGGTCGTGCCCGAAGACACTGAGGACGCCATGGCCGTGGTGGGTGCCGGCAAGGGCCATCCCGGGCTGGAGGTCGCCATCCTCGACGACGTCGGCGCCAGGCTCCCCGACGGGAAGGTGGGAGCCGTCGCTCTACGGACCCCGTCGCGGTTGACGGAGTACCTCGGCAACGCCGAGGCCACCGCCCAGGCGATCGTGGGTATGTGGCTGTTGACCGGCGACCAGGGTTATCTCCGTGACGGCGAGCTGTTTTGGGTTGGTCGGACTCAAGAGCGCATCACGGTTCGAGGCAAGAAGATCGACCCCAGCGACTTCGAGCCGGTCCTCTTCGACGTGCCGGGCCTGCGCCAGGGGTGCTTCGCCGCCTTCGGAATCGACGACCAGGTCGCTGGTACGGAGTCGGTCGTCATCGTGAGTGAAGTCCGCGATCTCGCGACCACCGACCTCCAGGCGACTGCTGACCAGGTGAGACGGCAGGTTCTCACCCGCCTCGGCATCGGGCTGGGCGATGTGGTGTTGGTTCCACCAGGCAGCCTCACCAAGACTTCCAGCGGGAAGCGCCGCCATCGGCATTTCAAGCAGATGTACGAATCCGGTCGGCTGGTGACGGGACAGGAAGCGTCGGTCTCGTGATGGGCGTTGCTACCGAAGAGGACGTGATGACGGACCCGCCCTACGACCCACTGGCGGACCTGCTGGTGGGATCGGGCGAGCGGCCGGAAGGATGGTCGGAGGTCAACCTGCGCGCAGTCGGTCCACTCCTCCGTGCCCTGCTGGTGACCGACGGAACCGTGACAAAGCTTCTCAAGGCGGTGTCGATGGAGCCGATCGAGGTGAAGATCACGTCGCAGTCCGACGTCACCCTCGACCAGCCCCACCTGGAGCTGCAAGCCCCGGCCGGCGCCCGGGTCATCATTCGGGAGGTGGCTCTCGTGGGATCGCGGACCGGGCGCCATTTCGCGGACGCGGCGTCGGTGCTCGTTGTCGAGCGCCTGCCCGAAGCCGTCAAGACCCGTCTGGCTGACCATCCCCAGGGGCTGGGGCGCATCTTGCTCGAGGCCGGCTTGGAGACTCGGCGAGAAGTCCTCTGGTTTGGCCGCGAGGCGACACGGGCCGGCCGGGAAGGCCCCAGTCGGATCTGCCGAACCTACCGCATCGTCTCGGGAGGGCTTCCCCTGATGCTCATAACGGAGAGCTTCCCCCGGGACCTCGAGCTGGTCGACTGAGGAGAGTGGGAGATGTTTGCTGACAAAGACCTCGAGGCCGTTCTCGAGCGGATCGGCCCGGACGCACGACAGGAGATCCAACTCCAGAAGTTCGGCGCCCAACTCGACACCATCCTGCGGTCGAACAAGTTCTATCAGAAGAAGTTCGGTCAGGTGGGTGTGTCAGACGCGGCCGACATCTTGTCGATGGAGGACTTCTCGGCGCTGCCGGTGACCACGAAGACGGAACTCGCCGAGGATCAGATCGCTTACCGGCCTTACGGCAGCAACATGACGTTCAGCCTCGATCGCTACACCAAGATCCACCAGACGTCGGGAACGACCGGAGAGCCTCTTCGCTGCCTCGATACGGACGAGAGCTGGGAGTGGTGGGCCAACTGCTGGACCGCCGTGTACCGGGCGGCCGGGGTGACTCCGCTCGACCGGGTGTTCTTCGCCTTCTCGTTCGGGCCTTTCATCGGCTTTTGGAGCGCCTACGAGGGTGCCCGCCGGTTCGGCGCCCTGGCCGTTCCCGGCGGCGGGATGTCGTCGTTCCAGCGCCTGCAGGCC
>DATFFO010000274.1:0-5393 GCA_035250025.1 Acidimicrobiia bacterium | reverse complement strand
TCCCTGGAGGTCGAGTCGGCGCTCCGCCTGACGTTTGAGGTCGGCGATGAGGGCATCGAAGTCCTCCCCGTGGCCGCTCGGGCTGAACTTTCCCTTCCACACCACCTCGACGACGGACGAGCTGCCCACCAGATCCTGCATGGTCCGACCGGCCAACTCGGAGAAGTCCTCGAATAGCCCCTCCACCGCCCTCCGGGGTAGGGAGATGATGAAGCGCCCCATCTCCTTCAGGATCAGGAGCAGCGCCCGGACCGGCCGCAGCTGATGGCGTTGCGGGGCATCGGGGTCCTTGACCTCGAAGGCGAGACGGTCGAAGAGCGGGATTGAACGATCCGCCAGATCGGACACCGCCGCCGCCGGCGAGGGCGCCTCGATGGTGCCGGGGGGAACGGGGAGTCGGCCCTCGTGATCTACGATCTCTTGCAACGGCAGGGCGGGGCTGCGGCCGACTCGAACGTAGGAGCGGGCGAGACGAAGCTTCGGGCTGTCGCCGAAGATCACTCCCGGGCTCAGATCATCGAGGACGGACCCTTCCATCCCGGCGAACATTCCCAGGATGACCGCTGTCTCTGCGGCGATGTGACCGACGAACGTCGGTGTCTCCGGGGAGAGCGGAGCGGCGAAATGCAGGTCAGACCTCCGGTCCTCAGGGACCACCACCAGATTGGCGTGGACATGGGTGGAGAAGAACCCATCCTCCGGGGCCTCCAGTGTGTCCCAGTCGGGGAACCAGAGCCGCGCCAGCCGGACCGACGACTCCCCTGGTGCCAGCGAGGTCAGTTGGCGATGAACCACTTTGGAGATCTCTGCCACCTGCGTGGCGGGCACGCCGTCACCTGGTGTTGCGATTGCACCGACCCTGATCTCGTCGGCAGCACGCTCGCCGATCGAGGTGAATAGCGGCACCTCCTCGGGGCCGTGGCGATCGAACCTCACGCCAGGCCAAGGCTGGGTTCGGGCCATCCTCGAATCGACGAACCAGAAGGGCCCGATCAAACCCTGTTCCACCATGCCACCGAGCATCGAGGCCGCGCCCCATGCCGGGCCGGCCCGATCCCCGACCAGGACGGTGGAGACCGTCGTCATCCGCGAACCCAGGGTTCTGGGCTTCGCTGAGCGGTGCCTGCAACCCTGGGTTCGCGGGTCAGCACTAGAACTCAGGCGTGGTCTGCGAAGCCCTCACCTGGAGGGCGACGGCCATGCGGTGCAGCTCCTCATGGATCAGATCGGTGGCGCCCAACCAGGCGTTCTCCGGACCGATCCTCCCCTCCCGGCGCTCCTCATCGGCGTGGCGGGCGTAATCCTCATCCAGCCTGGTGATCAGGTCGGCAAGAGCGGTTGCCCGCTTGCCTGCCTCCTCGAACTCGATCTGGGTGACACCTGCCTCCCGGCCGAAAGCAGTCCCGGACGAGACCCACTCCTCGAGGATCGGGCTCAGCTCACGGAACTCGCCCATCTCAGCCCCCATCGTCCCGGAGTTACGGCCCAGCTCGACCAGCGTGGCGAAGATCCCCAGCATCTCATCGGGCTTGCCGGCGTCGGCCGAATAGGGGATGGCCAGCGCCAGGGTCTCGAGGAAAGCCCCGAATTGACGAGGGCGGTTCTCCCCCGGCGTCGTCACCAGCGGCGGCGACTCGATGACATCGCCGCCCTTCCCCTTCTCGAAGCGGACCACCGTTGCCCCGTTGTCCTGGCCCACGGTGAGAAGGCCGAGAACCCGGGCGATGAACCATCCTCTGACCAGAGCCCGCACCATCGGTGTCGGCAATGGGATCGACTGGGCCAGCGGCCGGCTCCGGCGCCACTTCCAGAAATCACGGAGACGTCCCGCTCTGGCCGCCGCGGCATAGCCGTCGGCGATGGGGTCGATCAGCGAACGAAACACGGCCGGGTGCAGCGCTCCTTCCAGCATGCTGTATATGGAGATCCGCTTCACCCGATCGCTCTGAGTGACGTTGTCATGGGTTCCGTCGGTCCGATCGGCCAGCTTGGAGTCGAGGAACTGGTTGACCCAGCGCTCGAGACGATGGTTCTTCAAGGGGATCTCCCCGGGCACGGCATGGGTGGTGATCACCCGGTCGTGGACCTCGGCGAGCAGCACCGGGTCCACGTGGACCAACGGCTCCGCCGCCTCGAACGCGGACTCGAGAGCCGACTGGAACGCCCGCTCCCGATCGCGGGCCACCGAGGCGGGAACCTTCCTGTCCGGCTCCTGTAGGTAGGCGCGCAAACCCTGGGAGAGGAAATCGTCGAAATCGGTGCCCTCCCGGGTGAGCCAGGCCCGACCCCGCAGCACCAGCTCGTCACGTTCGGTGTGGAGCCGGAACCGGGCGGGGCGATCTGGCTCGCCGCCGAGGAGAATGGCCTCACTCGGCTGCCACTGGTCGATCACCTCGAACAGACCCCGTACCTGGGACGCGAGACGACGGTCCGTCGGCTGCGAGTCCTCCAGATAGTTGCCGGTGACCACCTCATGTCGAACCGAGCGCCATCTCTCCGCCGGCGCCCCGTAGTTCACGCCGAGGGTCGCGGTCAACAACTCGTCGAAGAGCGTGGGGAACGTCTTGGGATCGATGACCAGAGCCACCGTCTTACCCGGGATGAGGTCGTCGGAGACAGCCTGATCGCGACGCGGGTTGTGCCGGGGCCAGCCATCGACGGGCGCAGCCTCTACATCGGCGGGGTCCAGCTTGCGCTGCAAGTCGCCGAGTGCGATACGGACCGCCTCCATCAGGGGCAACACAACGGACTCGTCGAAGTCGAGAAGCAGGGCACGTGCGATGAAACGCGACTTCTCCTCCATGCGCTGGAAGACGAGGGTGTCGACGGCCTGAGCTGCGGCCATCCTCACCGCTTCGTGCTCGGAGCCGAGCTGGCCGCCGAGCTCACCGAACGCTGCCTGCACGTTGGAGCGCACATGGGCAGAGAAGCTCTCGAACTCGATCCGCTCCTGTTCGAGGTCGTCACATGCGGTACGGATCTCGCCGCGAACCAATTCGAGCAACTCGTTGACGACCGGCAACCCGTAGCCGGAGGCGATTCCCCCGGTCTCGTGAAGCAGCCGGTCCGTGACCTCCTTGGTCCAGACCCGGGCCCGCTCCCTGATCTTGGCGTCGTAGCGCTCGTTCTCACCGGGGGCGAGCAGCTCGGCCTCCTCGACGACTGCGGTGAGCCACTCGTCTATCCGCCCCTTGGGCCCGACGTTCTCGACCGCGGCCCGGTAGACCTCTTCGGCCAGGGAGCCGGTGATCACCTGGCGCTCCCGCAACGGCAGGGCAATCGCCTCGACCACCGGATGCTCCTGACCGCGCTCGTTGATCCCGACGTTGTTCCGGAACCCGGTCAGACGGTCGGCGGCCAGCTCCTGGGCGATGACATCCGGGGTGAGCCCCTCGTATCGCTCCAGTCCTTCGGTGATGAGCCGGTGCCCGTTGACCAGCGTGTCAACTGCGTCACGGACGATCCGGCGCTCGGAGTAGGACTTGAAACGGTCGACGCCGAGATCGACTTCGGCATAGCCGAGGCCCTGGAGCGTGCCCACGTAAGGAGGCTCCATGAGCATGTGCATCGGCCCCCCGGAGTCACCGTAGGTCCCGGCGCTGTTCTGCCAGTTGGCTGCGGTGTAGACGACGAAATCGTCCTGCACCTGGGGATCGGTCATCACCGCAGAGAGACAGCGCCCCATGACCCGGTACACCTCGGTCTGGTCGCCGAACACGACTCCGCTCGTGTTGGCATGACCCACAAGGAAGGAGAATGCGGGCCCGCTGCGGGAGATCTCCCGCTCCTCGCCGGCGACGGCAACCCGTCCCCCGGCATAGACCCCGCTGAGGAGCTCGGCCAGCGCCGCTGCCGAGTTGGGATGGACCCCGGCCCTGGCCCCGGCGGCGAGACTCTGGAAGACGTCGGCGGCGTAGAGGATGCCGAAGGAGTTGTCGAGCCATTGCTCGCCCTCTGCACGGAGCATGTCGGCCACATCGAGGAACAACCCGGCCCCGGTGCCACCGGCGAGAGAAGACACGATCATCAGGACGGGTTCACCGCGCTCCTCATACGTGCCCGAGCCCTCCTCGTCGGCCGACGCCCGGAGTCGTTGCAGCTCGCCGATGGCGTCGGCGGTGCGAAGGGCGGTGATCTTGCCCTGGAGATGAGAGTGGATTCGGTCCTGCTGATCGAGCCCGAGGACCCGCCCGATCGCCCGATACTGCCCGGCGCCATGGGCAATCGGGACGTTCATGAAGTCGGGGTCCACCCACCAGCCGTCGAAGTTGGTCTGTTTCCGGGTTAGCCGGTCGACCACGGTCCCGAAAGGCACGCCGTCCCGGTGCAGCGACATGTATTCGATCGGAGGCAGCAGCTCGGGACGGCCGGGCAGGATCGGGGATTCCTGCGTCGAAGGGGTGTCGATGTGGAGGAACTGCCAGCCCTGAGGCATGCCCGAGGCCCACCCGATCTCGTTCAGCCACTCGCCGAGGGACTGCTTCAGATAGCGGATGGTCTTCCCGCCGGACCCACCGAGCCCTATCACCAGAAACGATCTCATGAGTCCCCAGTCCTTTCCATTTCCACGACCAGGTTCCTGGTCGAGATCTCGGCTGCGATGAGCCCCAGCGAGTCGCTGATCATGTCGGCGGCGACCCGGCTCGCATCGGCGCCGCGGGCGGTTCGGATGTCGAAGAGGAGAACGCCTGGTGCCTTCTGCGCGGTTCCCTCTGCCAGCCGCTCCATTTGGGAATTGGTCAAGCCGATCGTAACCAAGGGGCCGAGGGCGTCACGCGCACGCCCCCGGTAGACCTTCTCGGCAACGAGCGTCCTGCCAGGCAATCCCGGGCCCTGATGCACGCCCACCCAGTCGGTGCCGACACCGATCCGCGCAAATGGGGCGACCCAGGGGACGACGGAGACGACGCGCTCCATGCGCAGGCTGCCGGCGTCGAGACGGGCGGGGGTGCGCTTGGGAAGCCGGAACGCGCTGTCGACCGGCGCCTCGACGATCCCTATGTCCAACTCTCCGTATTCGGTCGGCCTGAGCTCGGCCACGAAATTGGCGTATCGAACGCGATTCCGTCGAGGGTCGGGGATGCGAGCGATGAGCCGATTGACGCCGTAGAGGATCGCCCAGAGCAGCCCCAGCATCAGCAGCATCAGACCTGCTACGACCAGGGCGACGAGTGCGGGGTTCGCCTTCGGGGTGACCTCGAGATCGATGGCCAGCGAGCCCTCCTCGACTCGCTCCGGGCTGGTTTGGGGCGTGGACTGGGTCTGGAACTCGAGCACGCCCTGGGCGAAACCGGCGCGGTCGAGGGTGACTCCCATGGTCACCGTCTGAATCCCGCCCGGCTCGACCTGGATGCAATCGGACCCGGCGAGATCGGCGGTGGCGGTGATCACCG
>DATFFO010000273.1:0-9460 GCA_035250025.1 Acidimicrobiia bacterium | reverse complement strand
GACGACCGAGTCGCAAACCGCCGATGCCTGGGAGGTCGAGTGGGGCGGGCGGTTGTGGCGCTGTGCCCGCACACCCCGGCGACGCATGCTCGAGTCGCTCGTCGCCCACCAGCGGGCGACGGAGCGGTACGGCACGGGCATGATCGACCGCAACGTTGCCGCCGCCGCCAAACGGGAGCTCTCTCGCATCCGCACCGGGGTTCCCCGCCCGGCACCGGTTATGGCATCGGCGTGGCATCCGCCATTGCGCTGGTTCATTGCTTTCGACCCAGACGACAGGTGCCAGCCGATGCAGTACCGAACCCCGGTCGAGTTGGCCCTCGTCCGGCTGGAGACGGCGGCCGAGGCCATGCGCGAGGCGGGGCTGCCGCCCATGTGGGTCGACGAGGTGACCGGTCTCGGTGAATGGCTCAAGAGTTTCGGGGCCGACAGCCTCCTCGAGTTGGATTATCGCGAGGTCGCTCGCCATCTCGACCCTCTCGACCGGGACTGGGACGAGACGGCGGCCGACGTCGCCGCCTCCGTCGAAGCATTGGCGGAAGGCGACCTCGCCGAGGCGACGTCACGTTATGGGAGCGCGCTTGCTCGGTGGTCCTCCGCCCAGGCGATCGGCTACTCCAGTTGAATCCGGCCGTCTCGGTGGTCGATCTGACGAAGCGCTTCGGTGACAAGGTGGCCGTGGACGCCGTCAGCGTCGACGTTCCCGCCGGCTCGTTCTTCGGCATCTGCGGCCCGAACGGTGCGGGCAAGACGACGCTCCTGCGCATGGCAACCGGTCTTCTCCGCCCCGACGGCGGTGCGGTGAGCGTCGCCGGTCACGACGTGTGGTCAGATCCGGCGCAGGCCAAGGAGCTGTTCGGGGTGGTGCCCGACGATCCTTCCATGTTCCCGCGGCTGACCGGAAGCGAGCTCCTCGATTTCCATGGCCTCTTTCGCCGTATGGACCCGGCGGTGGTGGCGGAACGGCGTGACACCCTTCTCCGGTTGATGGATCTGGGCGAGGCGGCGGACACCCTGATCCACGACTACAGCCTGGGCATGACGAAGAAGGTGACCATTGCCGCCGCTCTCCTGCACAATCCCCGGGTTCTCTTCCTCGACGAGCCCTTCGCCGGCATCGACCCGGTCGCCCGCCAGACGCTGGAGCGCATCCTCGGTCGCCACACCGCCTCGGGCGGGACAGTGGTCTTCTCCGACCACGCCATGGACGTGGTCGAGCGTCTCTGCGACCGGATCATGGTCATTGCCGACGGTCGGGTCGTCGTGAGTGGCGAGACCACGGCCATCACCGGCGGTCGGCGTCTCCAGGACGTCTTCGTGGAGCTGGTGGGGGCTCCGTTGGATGAAACGGGCGACCTGACGTGGCTTGGCAGTTCGTCCGGCTGAAGCTCCGGGTCACCGGACGCATCCTGCGGACCGGGTCAGCGTGGTCGCTTCTCGGTACGATCCTGATCTGGCTGCTGGCCGTGGTTGGAGGCCTGGGCGGGGGAACGCTCGTGGCACTGGCGGCCAGGTTTCTCGATCAGAGCTTGGCGTGGGCCGTGCTCGTCGGTGTCGGTATTCAGGCCATCTGGGTACTGGTACCGATCGTGGCCTCGGCGATCGATGCCACGATCAACCCCCGCTGGTTCGAACTGCTCCCCCTATCCACATCGGAGTTGGGCCGCGGCTTGCTGGCGGCCGGCATGGTGGGGCCGGGAGGGCTGGCCTCCGTCCTCGTAGTCGGGATCGGGCTGGGGGTCGGGTATTGGCCGGGATGGTGGGGCGTTGTCACGGTCCCGGCCCTGGCGTTGCTACTCACCTTCATCGGTGTGGTCTCTGGCCAGCTGGCGACCGCTGTGCTGTCGGACTTCCTGGCGCGTTCCAGCGGAGCGGTGCTCGGCCCCGTCCTCGGTCTGGGGATAGCCGCCGTCGCATCCTCGATCGCCGGCGCCATACCGGAGTCGGGAGACTTTCGCCCCGACATCATCCCAAGTTGGCTCGCCTGGCTGTCGGTGGTGCCGGGGGGAGCGGTCGCTCTGGCGATGGCCCAGCTGGAGACCGGGGCATGGGGATGGGCACTCCTCGCCCTGATGTGGGGCCTGATCACGGCGTGGGTCCTGACCTGGGCTCACGGTCGCGAGATCGCTCGTTTGCAGACCCGCTCCGTGACGCAACGCCAGGCCCGCTCCCGGCGGGGAGGTGGGTCGGTGCTGGGCGAGAACCTCAAGCGTCTCGTTCCGGCCGCCGACTTGCGAGTGGCAGCCGCCAAGGAGGGCCGGTATCTGCGCCGCGACCCCCGCCTGCGGGCCCAGATTGTGGGAGCCGTCGTGACCGTCGTCGTTTTCGGCTATGTCGGAGCGACGCTGATTCCGAATGACTACGCCCCCTTCGTGGCGGTGGCGGTGACGTGGGCGATCGTCACCTCTCTGGCTCCCAACCAGTTCGGTGTCGATGCCGGGTCCTTCTGGGCGTACATCGCCAACCCCACGAACGTGGCCCGGGTGCTCGCCGGAAAGAACGTGATGTGGGGGCTGGTGGCGGCGCCGCCTGCGGTCCTGGCTGCGGCGGCCGGGGCTGTCGTCGCCGGCTCCCCGCGGTACCTGGCTGCTGCCCTCCTGGCGTCGGCGTCGGTCGCCCTCATCTGGATGATGGTCGGGAACATGACGTCGATCTTCGGGGCGTTCCCCCTGCCCGAACGCCAGGTCTTCTCGACCGGCCCCACTGCTGGGCGGGCGATCGCCGTCTCGTTGGGAGGCCTGGCTGTATCCGGAGCTCTCACCACGCCGATGATCGTGGTGATGGGTGTGGCGCTCTACCTCGGCGGCGCCCGATGGGCCACACTGGCCGGTGTCGTCGCCGTTACCTATGCCGCCGTCCTGTTCCGATTCGGCTTCCGCTGGGCGCAGTCGGCGGTCGTCGAGCGTCAATTCCTGATGCTCGAGGCGCTCGACCGCCCTTGATCAGTTCTGCTCGTGGGTGCCGGACGGGGGCTCGGGGATGGGAGGTGTCATGGCCTGCTGGGCGACGGGAACTTCTCTGGGCTCCCCGACCGCCGAGCGACCCTTCATGGCGGCGACCACCCGGTCGGCGATCTCGTGCTTGCGCGTCT
The DNA here is from genome assembly GCA_035250025.1 of Acidimicrobiia bacterium. Taxonomy (GTDB): domain Bacteria; phylum Actinomycetota; class Acidimicrobiia; order Spongiisociales; family ZC4RG35; genus DATFFO01. Next base: position 6,369 of record DATFFO010000273.1, on the reverse strand, counting down.
CGTCGATGGCGTCGGGCAGGACGCGTTCGACGGTCGCCCGGATCTCCGAGGCGGGCCGGGCGGACCACTTGTTCCACATGCTGGTGAGGAAGCGGGTGATCCACCCGATCACCGTCGCCACCACGAACCCTCGCACAACTTTCCTCACGCCTCCGCCCTTCTGTCGGTCTGTTCAACATACCGTCTCCGGTCATGCTGACGGGCGCTGAACCGACGTAGGATCGCCCCATGCCGTTCACCGCCGAGCATCAAGAGTTCCGTCGCCTGGTGCGCCGGTTCGTGGAGGAGGAGATCAACCCGCGCGTGCCCGAGTGGGAGGAGAAGGAGTGGATCCCGCTCCACGATGTGGCCAAGCAGATGGCCGGTCTGGGGATGCTCGGGCTGGAGTACGACCCCGCCTACGGCGGGCAGGGCGCCGACCACCTCTTCACCATGGTCCTCGCCGAGGAACTGGCCAGAGCCGACCACGGGGCGATCGGCATGGCGCTCGGGGTCATGACCGACATGGCCACCCCGTCACTGCACCGTTTCGGGACCCATGAGCAGAAGGAGCGGTTCCTGGTCCCGGTGCTGCGGGGCGATCAGGTCTGCTCCATCGCCGTCACCGAGCCCGATGCCGGCTCCGACGTGGCCGCCCTCCGGACTCGGGCGGTGCTCGACGGCGACGAGTGGGTCATCAACGGCTCCAAGATGTACATCACCAACTCGCTCCAGGCCGACTGGTTGTGCCTGCTGGCTCGGACCTCGGAGGAGGGCGGCTACGGGGGTATCTCCCAGATCCTCGTCCCCACCGATGTCGCCGGGTTCGAGGTGTCGAGAAAGCTGGACAAGCTGGGGATGCGCGCCTCCGACACCGGCCTCCTCAGCCTCACCGACGTCAGGGTGCCCGTGGCCAACACGATCGGGGAGGTCGGGGCGGGATTCCAGCAGCAGATGGCTCAGTTTGTGATCGAGAGGATGTGGGCTGCCTACGGGACGGCGGCCGCCTGCCAGCTCGCCCTCGACCGGACAAGGGAGTACCTGCGGGAACGGGTCGTGTTCGGCAAGCCGCTGCTGAAGCACCAGTACGTCCAGTTCAAGCTGGCAGAGCTGGCGGCCGAGGTGGACATGCTCCGGGAGTACAACCTGGTGACCGCCGAGCGCCACGACGCCGGGCAGGACGTGACGCGGATGGCGACGATCGCCAAGCTCAAGGCGGGCCGCCTCCACCGCGAGGTGGCCGACTGGTGCCTCCAATTCCACGGCGGGATCGGATACATGAGCGAGACCTGGACGACCCGGTTCCTGCGCGACGGCCGTCTGGTGGCGATCGGGGCCGGCGCCGACGAGGTCATGCTCCAGGTGCTGGCCCGTCTCGACGGATACGCTGGCTAGCTGTGAAGCTCCCCGCCGCGGGAGGTCGGGAACCCGAAGGGCATCTCCAGGCGGTGTCGCTCGAGCAACTGAGCGTCCCCCAGGATGTGCGGAGTCGGCCCGTCCGCCACCACCCGGCCGCCGTCCACGATCACAGAGCGGGGACACAGCTCCAGGGCGAAGGGGAGATCATGGGTGATGATCAGCTGGGTCATGTCGAGTCCGGTCAGCACCTCGACGAGCTCCCGGCGCCCGGCCGGGTCGAGACCCGACGTCGGTTCGTCGAGCACGAGGATGTCGGGATGCATCGACAACACCGTGGCGATGGCTGCCCGGCGTCGTTCGCCGCCCGAGATGTGATGGGGTGGTCGGTGGGCGATCTCGGCCACTCCCACCGCGGCCAGCGCCTCGTCGACACGCCGGGCGACTACGTCGCCTCCTAGACCCAGGTTGGCCGGCCCGAAGGCGACGTCCTCGGCCACGGTCGGCATGAACAGCTGGTCGTTGGGATCCTGGAACACCAGGCCCACCCGGCGCCGGATCTCCATGAGCTTGGCGGACTCGACGAGCAGACCGCCCACGGTCACGGTGCCGCTCTCGGGGATGAGGATGCCGTTGAGATGCAGCGCCAGCGTGGTCTTCCCGGCCCCGTTGGGCCCCAGCAGTGCCACCCGCTCCTCCGACTCGATCCGCAGGTCGAGGCCGTCGAGGGCGAGGTGGCCGTCGGGGTAGGAGAATCGCAGGCCGGCGACCTCGAGAGCGGCGTGGTTCACAGCACCACCACGACCGCCGCCACGATCGCCACCAGCGGGAAGAGCGATGCCCATGCCCACTCCCGGGCGTGTGTGTGATGCTCGGCGAACGCCGGCATCACCCCGGTGTACCCCCGGGCGAGCATGGCGTCGTACACCCGCTCGCCCCGCTCGTACGACCGGACGAACAGCGACCCGGCGGCGCTGGCGATGGGCCGAGCCTGAGAGATCCACCGCGGGTCGTACCCCCGGGCGGTCATGGCGGTGCGCATCCGTCCCAACTCGCCGGCGATCACCTCCAGGTACCGGATCATGAAGGCGGCGATGGTCGTGATGAGAGCGGGGACCCGCAGTCGACCAAGACCGCGGATGATGTCGGGCACTTCGGTGGTGGTGGCCAGGACGATGCTGACGAGGGCGCCGAGGGTGGCCTTGGCGATCACATTCCACATCGCCCACATCCCCTCGACGGAGACCTGGAGGCCGAGCACCGACGTCCGCTCACCGGTGGCGATGAACGGAATCAGAAGGGCGAAAACGATGAACGGGGCCACGGCCGCCAGCCTCGGCAGAACGAAACGAAGCCGGAGCCGAGCGAGGCGAACCACGGTGACAACGACGGCGAAGTCCACGGCGAAGGCCCAGAGCGCTCGCCGCGGCGTTACCGCCACCGCCAGCACGAAGGCGACAGCGGCCACCAGCTTCACGTCCGGCGCCAGCCGGTGCACCGGGCTGTGTTCGTGGACGTAGAGAGCGTGGGCGTGCCCTGCTCCCATTAGTGCCCCCCACCGGAAGTACGATGGCATTTCAGCGGCCATCGACGCCGCTTGCTTCGTCCTCGTCCTCGACGCACCGCCCCGGGTGCGCCTTCGTCCTGCGTCCTTGCCATCGACGCCGATGCCTCGCCGAAATACGCGACCGTACTTCCGCTGGAGAGCACTTAGTGCCCCAGGACTCTCGCGGGGGTCTTCGGGGACCGATCACGCACGGCGTAGAAGATGCCGTACCCGACCAGGAGCGTGATCAAGACGCCGGCGGTGCCCGCAATGGCCAGGCTGAGTGTCTCGTTGCCGACGCCTTCGGTGGCATAGTCGGCAAAGATCGAACGGCCCAGGGCGTGGTCCTCGCTTTGTGAGCCGAAGCCGGTCTCCTCGGCGACGTATTCGAGGCCGTCGGGATTGTCGACGGCGAACTGGCTCACGACGACTGCGAACAGCAAAGACGCCAGGAGGCCGGCGACGACCAACGTCCTGGTCTTGAGAGGCTTCCGCTGCGCCAGTTGCGCCCGGTCGAGATCCTGGGCGCCGTAGACGAGGTCGGGCCGCGCCGCCAGCACCGCCGCCACCGCCAGGGCGCTGAGCACACCCTCGCCGATGCCGATGAGGAGGTGGACACCCACCATCGCCCCGAAGACCGTGTCGAAGGGGATGGGGGCCGTCGCCCCGAACAGCCATTGGATCGAGAAGGCCATGGCCGAGAACACCACCGACAGTCCGGCGGCCAGAGCGGTGGCGGCGACCACGCCAGCCGAGGTCCGGGGCAGCATCCTCCGCCAGAAACGGAACACGGCCCAGCCGCCGAAGGCGGGGATGATGGCCATGTTGAGCAGGTTGTAGCCGAGGGCGGTGAGGCCTCCGTCGGCGAAGGCGAGGGCCTGGACCACGACGACGATGGTGACCACGATCGCGCCCATCGAAGGCCCGAGGAGGATGGCGGCCAGGGCTCCGCCCAGGAGGTGGCCGGTGGTGCCGGCGGCGACGGGGAAGTTGAACATCTGGGCGGCGAAGATGAAGGCGGCGGCGATGCCTGCCAAGGGGACCTGCTTGTCCTTGAGGGTGTGGCGGGCCTGGCGCAGGGCAGCTCCGACCGTTCCGACGCTGATCGCCCCGGTGGCGATGGCGGTGCCAGCGTTGAGGTATCCGTCGGGAGCGTGCATCTGGTCAGGCTACCCCGGATTGCGAATGGTTCGCAAGTAGCGGCGGCGGGGTAGAATCCGGCCAATGGCCTCCGACCAGCTACTCACCCTCTTGCGCCAGCATGGTCATCGTTCCACCGTGCCCCGGCGACTGGTCTGGGACGCCCTCACGTCGGTTGAGGGGCATCTCACGGCCGAGCAGATCACCGCCCGGGTCCACGCCCGGGACCCTTCTGTCAATCTGTCCTCCGTCTACCGGACGCTGGCGCTCTTCAGTGAGTTGCACCTCGTCCGGGAATCGAAGCTCGGCACCGATGGCGGCTCCCGTTGGGAGCAGGCCCATCCCGACGACCAGTTCCACCTCGTCTGTGACACCTGCGGCGAGGTCCAGCACCACGCCGGAGACCTGGTCGACGACGTCCGGACCCACCTGGCTGAGGATCACGGATTCACGGCCGCCCGCGTCGAGTTGGTCGTGACGGGCCTCTGCCGGAGGTGCTCCACCAAATCCCGCCACATTCCCAACAGCTAGGCGGGGAATGTGGCGCCGGAACGAGGCTCGGGAGAGGTCGCGAAAACAAACCCGCGTTTCGAGTTGACGGCGTCGGCTCGGCTCGGTTACCTTGCTCCTCAGAGGCGGCTAGTCCGCTTCTCGACACCGCCCAGCGGCCTTCGGGTCACTGGGCGATTGTCGTTTTCGGGCAGCGCGAGGGTCGTTTCGGGGGAGCCGGGACCCGGCCCGGACTAGCGTGCCGGGGTGAGCGAAGTCGCCGATTATCTCGCCTCGCTCGACGACACCGCCACCCGCGCCGCCGTCGAGCATGTCTATGAACTCGCCCGGCGAGAGGTTCCGGACGCGACCGAGGGCCGCAGCTACGGCATGGCCGCCCTCAGGTACCGGGGCCGTCCCCTGGTGGCCTCGGTTGCCACCAAGAACCACCTCTCTGTCTTTCCCTTCAGCCCTCCCGTGGTCGACGCCGTCGCCTCCGAGCTCGAGGGCTTCGACATGTCGAAGGGGACGATCCGCTTCACGACCGATTCACCCATCCCCGACGGGGTGCTGAAACGGATCGTGACCCTGCGTCGCGACGAGATCGACGCCGCTCTCGACCGTTGACCCGTCCTTCCGATGACGTGACGTGGGAGCAGGCGTCGGCCCGTCGCCTTCATCGCAGCGGGATCACCGGCCGGCTGCCTCTGACGCCATCAGGTGTCGTCAGCGCTATGGTCGCCGCCCATTCCCAGGTCGCCTCGGCCGGAGAGCTGGCTGTCGCCCTGCGCTGCGACGGCATCGTGGACGACGTGCGCCGCGCTCTATGGGAAGAACACAGCCTCATCCGCACATACGGTCCGCGGGGACGGTGCACCTGCTTTCCACCGCCGACATGAGGATGTGGATCGGCGTTCCGGGAGAGATTCCTCCGACTCCCAGCCCGTTCCCGCCCGACGTCCGCCTGACCGACAGCCAGACCGAGGAAGTCCTGGCCGCGATCGGCGGAGCGTTGGCTGAGTCCGAGCTCACTCTCGACGACTTGTCGGAGGCGGTGGTGAACGCGTCCGGGCCGTGGGCCGGGGATCTCGTCATGCCCGCCTTCCAGGAGATGTGGCCCCGGTGGCGGCAGGCCATCGCCCTCGCCGCCGACCGCGGCCTGCTGTGCTTCGGTCCCAACCGGGGGTCGCAAGGTCACCTACACCAGCCCCCGCCACCTGATTGGTCGGTGGGAGCCGGCCGACGCCGCATAGGCGAGCGCCCTGCTCATCGCTCGCTTCGTCCATGCCTACGGTCCGGCGACCCCGGGCCAGTTCGGCAGGTGCTGGGGGACACCCGCGTCCTGGACGACCCGGCTGTTCGCGGAGCTCGGAGATCGTGTCGAGCAGGTCGCATTCGAGGGCTAGACGGCCTGTGTGAACGCAGGCGACACTGCCTGGCCAGAGCTGTCGCCGACCGGTGTCCGCCTTCTGCACTACTTCGACGCCTTCGTCATCGCCTGTCAGCCCAGAACCCGCCTGTTCCCCGCCGGGGCAGCTCAACGTGCCCTCTCTCGCACCGATCAGGCGGGCAACTACCCCGTTTTGCTCATCGACGGTGCCGTGGCCGGCGTCTGGCATCTACGTCAGGCCGGGAGAAGAGGCCACCTGACCGTGGAGTCGTTGTGGGCGCTGTCGGCCAGGCACCGGAAGGACCTTGAAAAGTAAGCCGGGAGGATCGGTGCGGCGCTGGCCTGCGACGTCGACCTCACGATGGGAAAGGTGGAAGTCGGTCCGCACGCCTAATGGTGCCCGGGTGTTCTCGTTTGACGTTGGTGGACCCGCTGGAGTGGCCAACTAGGCGATTCCATCTAGGCCTAG
>DATFFO010000272.1:0-2697 GCA_035250025.1 Acidimicrobiia bacterium | reverse complement strand
ATGCCTTCAGGGTCAGCGGCGATCACCGTCGCCACCATCACGATCGAGATGACGAGATAGCTCCGCGATCCGAGCTTCTGAAAGTCGGAGAAGGCCTCCTCGACCTGGCGGGGAACGATGACAGCGGTTACCAGCTCACCGGATTGGAGATCGATTTGGCGGTATCCGGTCAGAAAGGCAGACAACGGCACGACTCGTTGTCCACCTTGCGACGCCAGCTCGACCGAGGCGTCGAGGGTCAAGAGAGGTGGGATGCCGTCGGCCGCCGGAGAGGCATTGCAGAGGTTGCCGGCGATGGTGCCAGCGTTCTGCACCTGAATGCCGCCGACTTCTGCGGCGGCGAGTCGGAGCCCGTCGAAGGCCGGCGGAAGATCAGCCGCCTTGATGTCGGCCCAGCGGGTGAGGGCCCCAATCCGATAGGCGTCGTCGGTCACACTGATTCCCCGCAACTCGTCGAGCCCGGAGATGTCGAGCACCGGCTCGGTTAGCGGATGCCCCACCCGGGCCGGGTAGAAATCGGTCCCGCCCGCCAGAACTGTCCACTTCCCTCCGGCGAACGCCGACAGGGCGGAATCGAGGTTCGTGGGCGCCAGGTAATCCACAAACCTCATTCTTGCTTAGATCTCCGCCCCCTATCCCGGCGGTTTGTACGCAAGAATGAGGGAGATGGCCGAGTTGGCTCGCCCTGAGCCCAAAGAAGACCTTCATCGCTATTTGCGGGTGGCGCGTGAAGCCCTTTTGTGGAAACTGGAGGGTACGTCGGAATACGACGCCCGGAGGCCGCTGACTCCAACCGGGACGAACCTCTTGGGCCTGGTCAAGCATGTCGGCACTGTCGCCTCCGAGTATTTCGGATCAGTGTTTGGGCGCCCATTCGAAGAACCCTTGCCCTGGGCCGAGGAGGGCGCGGAGGACAACGCCGACATGTGGGCCACCGCCGACGAGTCACGCCAGCAGATAGTCGACTTGTACCAAAGGATTTGGGAACACGCCGATGCCACCATCTCCAGTCTTCCGCTCGATGCCCCCGGAAAGGTGCCATGGTGGGGCGAGCGCGGCGACGTCACCCTCCACCTGATCCTTATCCACCTGCTCGCCGAGATCAACAGGCACACCGGGCACGCCGACATCGTCCGCGAAATGATCGACGGGTCTGCCGGATTCCGGAAGGGCAATGACAACTTGCCGCCTGTCGACGAAGCCTGGTGGCGGGATTACCGAGACCGCCTCGAACAGGCGGCCCGGGAGGTGGGCGCTCCGCCAGGCTGAAACCCAATTCCTTACGCAAGAATGAAGTATGGAGATTCGAAAATTGGTGACCGTGGTCGATGAGGTCCGCTTGGAGGCGGGACGGGCGGTCGACCCCCCCATTCGGCGAGTGATCGCAGCCGCGGTCCTCCAAAACCCTCACGCCGGCCAGTACGTGGACGACCTCGATGACTTGATCGAAGCATCGGTCGGGCTCTCCGATCTTCTCGCGCGAGCTGCGGTAGCTCACCTCGATGGCAAGCCGGTCCACAGCTACGGAAAGGGCGCCATCGTGGGCAGTCGCGGAGAGTTGGAGCATGCCGCCGCCCTTCTCCATCCCAAGTTCGGCACTCCGCTCCGGGAGGCAAGCGGTGGGGGGAAGGCGATCATCCCCTCTGCCAAGAAACGCGGGGGACCGGGGACGCCACTCGACATCCCCCTTCACTACAAGGACGCCGCTTTCGTCCGGAGCCACTTCGACGCGATCGAGTTGCGAATCGTCGACGCCCCCACCGACGACGAAATCGTGCTGGCCGTGGCGGTGACCGACGGGGGACGGCCCCATCCCCGAGTGGGCGGGCTCACGGTGGAGGAGATCGTCGGCGAGGACGGACTTCGTTGAGCGATCTCCTGATTCGCAACATCGGCACCGTCGTGAGCGGTGACATCGACCAGCCCCTCGCCGGTGGCGACGCGATTGTGGTCCGTGAAGGAAAGATCGCCTACGTCGGAGCCGATCCCGCATCGACCGCCGACGGAATCGAAAAAGTGATCGACGCCGCTGGCGCCACCGTCATCCCCGGTTTGTGCGACAACCATGTCCACCCGGTGGTGGGCGATTACACCCCCCGCCAGCGTCAGGTGGACTTCATCGACTCCTGTCTCCACGGTGGGGTGACGACCATGATCTCGGCCGGCGAGCCTCACACCCCCGGCCGGCCCACCGATCCAACTGGGGTAAAGGCGCTCACCATTTTCGCCCACAAGTCCTTCGCCAAACTCCGGCCCTCCGGGGTTAAGGTTCATGCGGGCGCCGTAATGCTCGAAGACGGCTTGACCGAGGCCGACTTCGAAGAGATGGCCGCCGCCGGCATCCGCCTCGTGGCCGAGATCGGGATTTCGGGGGTGAAGGATCCCGAGGTGGCCGCCACTATGACCCGTTGGGCTCAGGCCCGGGGAATGAAGGTCATGGTCCACACTGGCGGTGCCTCCATTCCCGGCAGCGGGGTCATCGGGGCCGACTTCGTCGTCGCCGTGCAACCTGACGTGGCCGGCCATACCAACGGCGGGCCCACCGCTTTGCCTCTCGCCGATGTCGAGCGAATCCTGGAAGAAACTTCGGCCCAGGTGGAACTGGTCCACAACGGAAACGTCAAAGCGGCCGTCGAAGTCGCACGCCTGGTGGCGGGGCGAGGTGAGTTGGGAAGGCTTGTGATCGGGACGGACAGT
>DATFFO010000271.1:0-3525 GCA_035250025.1 Acidimicrobiia bacterium | reverse complement strand
GACTCCCGAGGACGCCTGCCTGCCCGGTCGCCTGGTGGCGGATCCATTCACGGCGTACTGCCAGGCCAAGGTCATCGAGAAGCACACGCTGGAGTCGACCGGCGGCCTCACCTACGCCCAACTCGACCGGGAGGATCCGCTGCGGGAGACGGCGATGAACTCGTCGTTCCTCCAGGCTTCGTTGTTCACATCGGTGGTCAGCTTCGGGGTGGCGGCGATGGCCGCCGGGATGGGGATCATCTTCGTCCTGATCGGCCTCGGTATCCGCGATGTGGCGCAGCGGACGCCCCGCCCGGAACCGACCTGAGTCCTCCCCGGGTCGTTGCCGCAGTCCGGGGAGGTCACTAACGTGCCCTTTCCATGCCATCCCGGAAATCCACCCGCCGGGGGGCCACTGGGCGGAAACGGGTGGCAAGCACACGTAATAAGAAGACCAGTGCCCGCGCTTCCTCCCGGAAGCGGGTGCGGACCCCCTTGCTGGAGACGGTTCGCACACGGGCTCGCACCATCCTCGGACGCCAGCTCGACGACGTCTGGGGCCTCGTCCTCGTAGTCACCGCCCTCGTCTTCGTCCTCGGCCTGGTCGGCCAGGCCGGGCCCGTGGGGAGGGGCCTCGAGGCCGGCAGCCAGTTCCTCTTCGGCGTATGGCGCTTTGTCGTACCGGCTGCCCTGGTCGGAATCGGGGCAGCCCTGATCGTCGGCAAGCCGCGCGAGGGCACGGCCCGACTGGTGACGGGGGCTCTGACCACGTTCGTCGGCACCGTGTCGCTCTTCCACCTCCTCACCGGGGCCGTCGCCCTGGCGTCGGACCTGTCCCTGGTCGAGCAGCGCGGGGGAGTGGTGGGCGCCGTCGTCGCCTTCCCCCTGAGACGCCTGCTGGGAAGCTGGGGCGCCTTCGTCGTGCTGGCAGCCGTGACAGGGATGGGTGTCCTCATCATGACGCGGACCTCGGTGCGCGAGTTCGTCTCCGGTGTCGGCGACCTGTGGCACCAGTTCCGCACCTTCCTCACCGACTCCCGGGCGGGAGCGCCGGCCAAGGCATCGGCGGGTCGCCATGCCACCCCCCGGCGCAAGCCGCCGGCCCCCTCGCCGGCACCGGTCGAGGTCGTGGACCCGCCGGCGGAGCCGAAGAAGGCCAAGAAGGCGCCCGCCCCCATGCGACCGGCAGTTACCTCGTCTGGCTACAAGCTGCCACCTCTCGATCTTCTCGGCCTGGGGGGCGGTGGCGACCACAACAAGCGCGCCCTCGAAGAGACGGCGCGTGAGCTCGAGAACACGCTCCACCAGCATGGGGTCGAAGCCGCCCTCACCAAGATCGTTCCCGGTCCCACCGTCACCCGGTACGAGATCGAGCTCGCCCCCGGGGTGAAGGTGAACAAGGTCTCCAACCTGGCCCACGACATCGCCTACGCCCTGGCGACGCCCGATGTCCGCCTTCTGGTGCCGATACCGGGCAAGTCGGCCATCGGTGTGGAAGTCCCCAACCGCAGCCGGCGCATGGTGACGCTGGGAGACATCCTCCGCTCCGACGAGGCAGCCCGGAGCACGCACCCTCTCACGGTCGGCCTCGGCATGGACATCTCCGGTCGGGGCAAGATGTTGAACCTCTCCGAACTGCCTCACGTCCTCATCGCCGGGGCGACCGGGGCCGGAAAGTCGTCGTGCATCAACTCGATCGTGACCTCCCTGCTCATGAGGACGACGCCCGACGACGTGCGCCTGATCATGGTCGACCCCAAGCGAGTGGAACTGGGTCAATACAACGGGGTGCCCCATCTCCTCACCCGCGTCATCACCAACCCCAAGAAGGCAGCCGACGCCCTCAAGTGGGCCGTGGCCGAAATGGATCGGCGCTATGACCTGTTGGCGGATGCCAAGGTCCGCGACATCCTCGGCTACCGGGAGAAGCTCGACGCCGGCCAACTCGACCCGGAAGGCTTCGACCGCTTCCCCTACGTGGTGGTCATCGTCGACGAGTTGAACGACCTGATGATGGTGGCCGGGCGCGAGGTCGAGGAGGCGATCGTTCGCATCGCCCAGATGGCCCGTGCCGTCGGCATCCACCTCGTCATCGCCACCCAGCGCCCTTCGGTCGATGTCATCACCGGCGTCATCAAGGCCAACGTGCCCTCTCGCCTGGCTTTCTCGGTGGCATCGCAGACCGACAGCAGGGTGATCCTCGACGGCTCCGGGGCCGAGAAGCTGGTAGGGATGGGCGACATGCTGGTCGTCACCGCCAAGGAACCACGCGCCCAGCGCATCCAGGGGGCCTGGGTCGACGAGTCCGAGGTCCACGCCGTCGTCGAGTGGGTGAAGGAACAGCGCGAGGCGGAGTACCGCGACAAGGAAGTGCTCCAGGCCGTCGCCGAGGCGGCTGCTGCCAGGGCGGCCGAGGATGAGGACGAAGACGAGGAGCTTCTCCGACGGGCGATGGAGGAGATCATCCGCTCCCAGCTCGGGTCGACATCGATGCTGCAGCGGAAGCTGCGCGTTGGTTTTGCCCGGGCCGGCCGCATAATGGACATCCTCGAGAACCGGGGAGTGGTCGGACCGTCCCTCGGCTCCAAGGCTCGCGAGGTACTGATGACCGAAGCCGACCTGGAGGAGTTGTTGGCCGGTGAGTCGGTCGACGCCTGACACCAGCCTGTCGAACCGCATAGGCGTTTGGGTCTCCCTGGTCGCACTGGCCGCGGTACTCGGGGCGTGCCAGGAGGACGCCGCCGATCTCGCGGGAGCAGGTCAGGCCACATCCACCATCGACGCGGTGACCAGCACGCCACCCACATCGACGCCGCCTCCTTCCACGCTGACGGGCCAGGCGGTGGAGCCCTGCCAGGCGGGTGACGAGACGATCGTTGCGGCTCACGTCGCCGACCTCGGAGGTCACCTGGTGGCCACTGCGGACGGCCTGTGGATGTCCCGCTTCGGGTCGCCCGAGGTCGTGCACGTGGACGCAGCCACGCTCTGTCCCGACGCCACCGTCACGGTCGAGGGCGCCGATCTCGGGGTCGCGGCCATGGCGCTCGGTGACGATGGCCTGGTTTACGTTGCCGCCGCCCAGTCCGGCGCTGTCAGCGTCATCAATCAGGAAAGAGCCACCGCCTCGCTGCTCGCCCCGGAGGCGTCGGGAGCAGGTGGACTGGCTGTGGCCGATGGACGGCTGTGGGCGGTCTGCTGCGGGGTCGGCGGAGCGGCCACCCGGCCGAGCGGCGTGTTCGACCTGGCTTCCGGTGAGCTGCTGGCCGAGCTGGACATCGGCCCGGGCATGGATGTGGAAGTCGTTGGGGACACCGCCTGGATCGGGCGTACCGATGCCACCGGCCTGTATCAGGTCTCCCTAGGCGACGGGGAGGCGGAAATCGCCGAGACCAACGGCGTCGGCAGCACCACCGTGGCCGTCTCGGCAAGCGAGGACGGGGTCTATCTGGTCGGAGACGAGCCCGTGCTCCAGCAATGGGTGGACGGTGAGATCCAGGAAGTGTCGGCGCTTCCCTTCCCGCGGGAGCGGCCCGTCGACATCGACCT
>DATFFO010000270.1:0-12110 GCA_035250025.1 Acidimicrobiia bacterium | reverse complement strand
TTCGAAGACCTGGTCGGATGGGAATCGCTCCGGGAGGAGAGGGCCAAACGGCAGGCGGCCGGGGAAGCCGTTGGACTCGGTTGGGCCTTGACGGTCATCCACTCCGGCCTCGGAAAAACAGAGTCCGTGGCACTCGAACTCGACACCAGCGGCACCTTCATCCTGCGGACGTCGGCGGCCGAAGTCGGCCAGGGTCTGGACTCCACCGTTGCCGGCCTCGTCCATCAGCACCTCGGATCGCCCCCCGAGAGTGTCACGGTGGAGAGCGGCGAAGCCGTCGAAGCTGTAGAAGGCAACGGAACCTTCTCCAGCCGCTCGACCATCTTCGTCGGCGGAGCGACCCTGGAGGCCGTGCAAGGCTTGAGGAAGCTCGCCACAGAACGAGCGGCCGATCTGCTGGGAGAACCGGCGTCTGTCATCCAGCTGGGCTTGAACGGGGCTGTGGGCCCACAGGACGAGGTTTCATGGAAAGAGCTCGCACCGCTGCGGTCGGTCGGCCAGCTCCGCATGCCCGAGCCCACCTTCGGGTTCGCCCTCCACCTGGCACAGGTCGCGGTCGAACGAGAGACGGGCGAGGTGGTTCTCGAGAAGCTGTGGGTCGGGTACGACTGCGGTCGCGTGATGAACCCGGCAGGAGTCATCGAACAACTCACGGGCGGCGCCGTGGCCGGTGTCAGCGGGGCGCTACACGAACGAATCGTGTTCGACGAGGACATGCCCGTGTCGGCGACCCTCGCCGACTACATCCTTGCTCGAGCAGCCGACGTCCCGCTCGTGCGCTGCTACGCCTTCGAGGCGGCACCCGCGCCCGGCAATCCCTTGGGCGCCAAGGGCGCTGGAGAGGCCGGAACCATCGGGGCGGGAGCCGCGGTCGCCAACGCAGTCGCTGACGCGATCGGAGATGCCGGTTCGGCAATCTGTGAGCTGCCCGTCAGGCCGGCTGCCGTGTTCGAAGTCCTGGATCGATGGACCACAGACAGGGCCTCCGCATGACAGAGAGCCCGTCCCGTTCCCTTTCCGAGTGGCTCGCCGACAACGGAGCCGCCATCGGCTTGCTCAAGGTCAACGAACTCGTCAGGCCAAACACGTTCGAGGCAACCTCCATTCTCCACCAACTGGAAACCAGTCATGGTGCGCCGCCGGTGCTGTTCAGCAGGGTGGCGAACCTGGCCGGCGACGAGGCCGCGGCCCGGATGCTGTTCAACACCTATTCGCGGCGAGCCGGCGTGAGCGCCGCCCTGGGCCTTACTACGAACAGCTGGGAGGACCTCCTCGAAGCGATTCCCGCCCGCTCGAATGATCTTCGGGCGCCGCATCAGAGCGACGCTGCTCCGGTTCAGACTTCCGTCGTGCGGGGAGCCGACGTGAGGCTGTCGACCCTGCCGTGGACCCGCCACGTCGAGATGGAAGGCGGCTCGTATTTCACGCCGATTCTCGCCGCTCGCCAACCCGGTTCGGAGCGCTACAACCTGTCCTGGAATCGCGTGATGTATCTCGATGAGACCCACGCCGGCGTTCATATCTCTCCTCGCCAGCTGTGGGCATTTCAGCGTGCTTCGGAAGAGGCGGGAGAAGACCTCCCTGTGGCGATAGTTCTCGGTCACCATCCGGCGTTCAATCTGGCGGCGGCGGCTCTTACCGGGATATCGGTGGACGAGTATCACGTGGCCGGGGCCCTGATGGGTCGACCCCTGGAGGTGACGCCTTCAATCACGTTCGGCCGGGAGTTACTGGTCCCCAGCGAAGCCGAGATCGTCATCGAGGGACGCATCCTGGCGAGTTATCGGGTGGTCGAGGGCCCGTTCGGTGAGTACATGCGATACCTGGGACCCCAAAAGCTGTCCCACGTGTTCGAGGCCGACGCCATCACCTCCCGTCCGGACCCGATCATCCTCGAGATCTTCGCCGGCTATCGGGACCATCTGAACGCTCACGTCTCCATCCACGCCAGCCTGCTCACGGCCGCCCGCGCCGCCGTTCCTCAAGTCACCCGCCTTGGGTGGTTCCTGGGTGGCGGACCCACCACCGCGGTCGTGGCGCTGAAGAAGACGGCGGAGGGTCAGCCGATGCGGGCGGCCCTCGCCCTCCTCTCCGCTTCGAACCTCATCAAGCAGGTGATCGTGGTCGACGACGACATCGATGTGTTCGATTCACAGCAGGTGATGTGGGCGATATCCACTCGCGTGCGCGCCGGGGAGGACCTGACCGTGCTGAAGGGACTCCAGGGATCTTTGCTCGATCCCTCCCATCCTGGATTCGGGACGACCAGCGGATTCGTCATCGACGCCACCTGGCGCCTGGATGCCCCACGTCCGATGGTGGCGCGGGTGCCTACAGAGGCCATCGAGGCTTTTCCCCTGGACCGATACTCGATAGAGGAGGCCTGAGATCCACATAAAGAACGTCACTTGTCCTCGTTGCAGCGGGATCGTCGTCGTCGACGGCGGCCTCCACGACATCGGGACCATCAGGCTCCGGTGCCCGGCCTGCGGGCTGTACTTCCTGCCGCCCGAGTCGCCGGGTTCCAAAACCATCGGCGAGGTCACCAACGCCAGCGTCGAGATCCACATCTGGGAACCGGAGACAACCGAATGAGCGAGTCAGGAGTCGCCGGCGTCGTCGATTCGATCGACCCCGAGGAGGTAGCCGAGCTGGCCTTTCGTCTTGGCGTCATCGAGGCACCGGCCGGCGCCGAGGGGCCGGCCGCCGATGCGGTAGAGGCCTGGATGCTTGAGCAGGGCTTCGTCCCGCGTCGGATCGGCCTCGTGGAGGACCGCCCTTCGATCGTGGCCCGGCTCAAGGGGAGCGGCGGCGGCCCGACCCTGGTGTTCAACGCCCACCTCGACACTGCGATCAGCCGCTTCGACACCCTCACGTACGTAGATCCGGCGCAGCCGAAGTACATATCGGCCTGGCGGGATGGCGACCGCGTCTACGGCAACGGAGTGGTGAACGACAAGGGGCCTATGGCCGCGTTTCTGGTTGCCGCGGCTGCCATCCACCGGAGCGGGACCAGGCTCGCCGGGGACCTGGTCCTCCATGCGGTCCCGGGCGAGATCGGCCTGGAGCCAGTAGACGAATTCCAGGGACCGGCACATCTCGGCAAGGACCTGGGAGCCCGTTACGCCATCGCCCACGGCGTCATCGGTGACGCTGCCCTGGTGGCCGAGGCGACCGGCAACGCCATCGGCTGGGTCCAGCCAGGAAAGGCATTCTTCAAGGTGACGGTGCTCGGGGGCGAGCCGCTGTACACACCGTTCACGCCTCCCGAGCCTGATCCCGTGAAGAATCCCAACGCCATCGTCCGGCTCGCTCCCGTCATCACCGCATTGAACCGATGGTCGGCCGAATACGCAGACAGGGTCTACGAATGCCCGGGCGGGACCGTCGTTCCCAAGGCGACGATAGGGGCGGTCCGGTCCGGAAGACCTGACAAGATAACGAAGTCCACCGAGCTGGCCGTGCTGTATCTCGACGTTCGAATCGCCCCCGATGTCATGCCGATGACGATCCAGCGTGAGTTGATGGAGGTGCTCGCCGCCAGCGACGTGCCTTGTGAAATCGAGTGCTTCCTCTACCGTCGCGGGTACGAAGCGCAGGGAATCGAGCCGCTCGCCGAGGCCACCCGCTCCGCTCATCGGGACGAGTTCGGGACCGAGCCCGGGCCTCCACCGGCGCCGGTCACCTCCATGTGGCGCGACATCACCCCATTCAACGAGGCAGGCATACCCAGCCTTACCTACGGCCCGTCTTCCTCGACCGGCGGGGGCAATTTCAGTGTGGGTGTCGACGAGCTGGCGGCGACGGCTCGGGTCTACGCCCGGACCGCTCTCACGTTCTGTGGTGTGGCGGAGAGCCCGAGTTGAGGCAAGACGTCCTAGAGGCATCCTCCTCCCCAGCTACTCCTGTGTTCGACGCCTCGATCGGTCGGTGGTTCGCCGAAACCCCAAACACCGCCGACGAGATCTCGGCCTGGCAACTCGACAGGGCGTGGCGCATTGTCGAGGAGGTCGCAGCGACCAACCCCTTCTACTCGGCCCGGGTAACTCTCCCCGAAGTCCGCGACGCCGAGGGATTTCGCGCCCTACCCGTGACCCGCAAGGACGCGATCGTCGCCGACTGCGCGGCCCATCCGCCTTACGGATCCCGCACGGTTGTCGAGGCGCCGAACATACGGATGGTCGTCCAGACCAGTGGGACCAGTGGACTCGGTACGGAGGTCTACGCCCTCGACGCAGCGGACCTCGACGCCATCGTCCGAACCGAGGCAGTCGGGTTCATCTGGGCCGGCATCGGACCGGGGACCACAGTTCTCTTGACTCTTCCGATCGGAATGTCGGCTGCGGGACGGTGGTATTCAGCGGCTCTCAGCTTCATCGGCGCCAACGTGCTCTCCGCCGGACCGTATCCGACGGAGCGCAAGGTAGATCTGATCCGGCAATTCGGGGCCGAGGTGTTGATCGGGACGCCGACCTACGTGCAGCGGCTAGCCGTAGTGTGCGAAGACGCCGGAGTTCGTCCCTCCGACACCTCGATCCAAACCATGATCGTGGCAGGGCAGCCCTTTTCGCACTCCTGGGCCAGGTCCATTCAGCAACGCTGGGGCGCCACCCTCTACGAGCAATACGGGTGCACAGAGCGGGCGATCGCCTGGGCCTGCCCGGGCGGAGTCGTCGGCGACGATGGCCTCCGGGTCCTTCACTTCCCGCCGGAGAGCGGCTACTACGAAGTCATAGATCCGGCGACGGCCGAGGCGGTCGAACATGGCCAGCTCGGAGAACTCGTCGTGACCCCGTTCGGGACTGAGGCTTCACCTCTCGTTCGTTACGCCACCGGGGACCGGGTTCGATGGATGGCTCCCGGCTCCTGCCCGTGTCGACGACCACTCGCTGGCATCGCAGCCGGCGAGGTCGAGCGATACGACGACATGATGAAGATCAAGGGAGTCAACGTCTGGCCGGCCACGTTCGATCGGGCCATCTTCGCGGTCGACGGAGTGACCGACTACCGCGGGACCGTGCGGAGTCTGGCCGACGGCGGCGAACAGATCTCGATCCGGGCCGAAGCGTCAGGGGATCCAACCGAGATGAGTGAGGCGATCTCGGCGTCCATCCGTCGCCTGACCGGGCTCAGCGCACTGGTGGCTCTGGAACCTGCCGGTACTCTCGCCCGGGAAGTTCCCGAGGGCTTCGTCAAAGTCAAACGAATCAACGATCAACGGGAGATGTGACAACCGTGAATCCAGCCCACCTCGACCAGGATGAGCTCCTCCAGTCTGAGATCCGGTCGTTCGGCGGACCGCGGGTGGGCGACGAGGAGAGCTTTCAGGTCGAGTTCCTGATCAACGAGCCCCGGGCCGCCATCGCCCACGAAGCGTTCCTACCGGGGACGACGGTCAACTGGGCGTTCTGGCATGACGAGGTCCACATCGTCACCAGTGGCACCGCGGTGGCCACGTACACCCTGGCGCCGAACCACCGCAAGGAGATAACGAGGACCTACCGGGCCGGGGACACCTACGTGATTCCCGACGGCGCCCGTGTGCGCTTCGAGATCGGCGATGAACCTTACGTCCACATCTGCGTGATCATGCCCCGCTTCGAATACTCACGGGACGAACGCACGGATGCCTACACATGACACCCTGCGGCGGGCCGCCCTGATGCGGGTCGAAACGTTCGACGACGTATGGATCATCGGTGGAAGACGGAGCGCGTTCGGCCGGTTCGGAGGTGCCCTCCGTGAGGTGACCATGCTCGACCTGGGCCGCCAGGTGATAGACGCAACCGTCCATGCCACCGATTGGCCGGTGGAGTTGCTCGACGAGCTCTACGTCGGCACGGGCATGATCGAGGGTGGCCTCATGGTCCCCGCCCGACAACTGGCCATCTCCGCCGGGCTGCCTGAGACCCTTCCGTCCCTGACCGTCGATCGCGCCTGCTGTTCGGGAGCCACCACCGTCGGCCTGGCGGCCCGCAGCATACGGAGCGGCAGCGATTCAGCCCTGTGCCTCGGAATCGAAACCATGAGCTCTACCCCGAGGCTGATTCACGGCACCCGTTGGGGCACTCGCCCCGGAGCGGTCGAGGTCGACGACCTGCTCGTCCTCGAATCTCCCATCACCGGCTCCCCCATCGCTCAGTACGTTGGCGAGGTGGCCCTCGAACATGGAGTGTCCAGACGAGATCAGGACATCTGGGCGCTTCGCAGTCAGAATCTTTATGCCGATGCCGTGGAGCGAGGCTTCTTCAGCGACGAAATCGTATCGGTCGAGACGCCCAATGGCCCTTTCCTCGTGGATGAGCATCCCCGCCCCGACACCACGCTGGAGGCCCTGGCGGCACTGCCGACCGTACGCAGCAGCCCCACCATCACGGCAGGGAACGCTCCCGGCCTGAACGATGGGGCCGCCGCTCTCATCCTTGCCAGCCAGTCGGCCGCGCGCCAGGTGGGAACGGACCCGGCGGTCCGGGTTGCTGCCTATCTCCAGACAGCAGGGTCACCGACATCGTCGGCGTACCTGCCGGGTTTGGCCGTCGCCGCGCTCCTGGATCATTTGGGAATGGAGCCGACCGACCTGGACGTCATCGAGATCAACGAGGCGTTCGCCGCCACGCCGCTCGTCAGTCTCAGGAGGCTGGCCGGCGATCCGGATCTGGAAGCCGTCCTCAGCGACCGGACAAACATGAACGGCGGCGCAGTGGCCCTGGGCCACCCAATCGGAGCCAGCGGCGCTCGCTTGACTATCACCGCAGCTCGCCAGCTCGTCGACACGGGTGGCCGCTGGGCCGCAATCGCGATCTGTGGTGGCTTCGGCCAGACTGATGCGCTGTTGCTGGAGAATGTCAATGGCTGATCCCGCAGTCCAGGCTCCCCGAGATACGACCGTCGTCGTAGCCCAGATACCGGCCCGGCAGGCTTGGGCCGACGATGGAGCCGTGGCAGCCAACACGGCAATGGTCGAATCCATCTTTGACCTCCACGCCGACGAAGCCGACCTCGTTGTCTTCCCGGAGGTCGCTCTGACGGGGTACATACCCCTGAAAGGATACGACCAGCGGCGCAAGCGGATCCTGGCCCGGGCCGCCCAGGAGGTAGCGGATTCGTCGGTGCCCCGACTCGAGGCAGCCACGCGGGGCCGTCGTGCGGTTCTGGTGGTCGGATTGATGGAGCCGGCCATGATGCGCCACGAGTTTTACAACGCGGTGGCCGTTTTCGACGACGGGCGCCTGGTCGGCATGTACAGGAAGATCCACCTCCCCGTCGAGGAGAATCATTACTTCGTGCCGGGGGACCAGGTGGTCGTGGTGGATACCAGGGCGGGCCGCCTGGCCCCGATGATCTGTTACGACCTCCTCTTCCCGGAAGTGACCCGGATCGCGGCACTCGAAGGTGCCGAGATCCTGATCATGGTGTCGAACTGGCTCGACATCGCCCACCTCCGCAAGCTCGGCGAAATCCTTCCCGTAGCCCGATCCCTGGAATCTCACGCCCACGTCCTGTTCGTCAACGGAGTCGGCGAAATGGAGGCTCGCGGTCACCGCTTCTCGCTCTACGGAGGGAGCCGCATCGTCACTGCGACCGGGGAGGTAATCGCAACAGCGGGCGACCACGAGGACGTCCTCACGGCCACGCTTCCCGGCGCCGCCCTCCATGCCGCGTCGGATGTGTTCCCGGTGATGAGGGATCGACGACCCTCGGTCTACCAACCACTCGTGGCCCCCAGCAGCACCTTGGGCCGACTCCAGCCTGAGAGGAGACCGTGACCCAACTCGGAATCTCACTGGGCTGGAGCCATCGCGAACCTATCGACCGGATGATCCGCCTGATCCAGGACGCCGAAACGGCCGGGGTAGCGGCCTGCTGGGTGGTCGACTCGCAGCTGGCCATGCGGGACGCCTTCACGCTCCTGGCGCTCGCCGCCCACAACACCCGGCAGATCCAGCTCGGGCCGGGAGTGACCAATCTCGTGACCAGGCATGAAACCGTCGTCGCCAACTCGCTCGTGACTCTCCGTGCCCTGGCCCCGGGCCGGGTCCTCGCAGGCATCGGCGCCGGTGACAGTGCGGTTTACTCGATAGGACTCGCTCCACAGAGGATCAGTGTCCTGGAGGAGAGCATCCACCGACTCCGCGCCCTCCTGGCAGGGGCATCCCCGTTCGAAAAGGCGATGACCATCGCCGGCAATGCCGGGCCTGCGGATCCCATATTCCTCGCCGCCAGCCAGCCACGCATGTTGCGGCTGGCGGGGGCGGTCGGCGATGGAGCCATCATCATGGGCCCGGCTGACCCGGAGATCATCCGACAGCAGATGCACGAGGTGGATCGCGGAGCGATCAGCGCCGGGAGGGACCCCGGTGAAGTCTTTCGTGATGTCTGGGTGACAATGGCCATAGATGGTGAGGACGCGGGCATCGACGCCGTCCGATCCTGGGCCTCCGCTCAAGCTCGTTGGCTGTCGAAGTGGGAGCAGTTGCCCGACTCTCTGCTCCGGTTCGGAACGGAGTTGCGTGCGGCCGCAGACACCTACGACTTCAGTCGTCACCTTTCCGTGTCGGCTGCTCACGCCAAGGTCGTCTCGGATGAGCTGACCTTGGCTCTCGCCGTCGTCGGGGACATCGACCAATGCGCCGCCCGCCTCAAGGCGATAGCAGAGGTTGGTGCCGATCGGGTCACCGTCTCCCTGCTCTCGGGTGGGCGAGAACGCCGACTCGACGAACTGATTCGCGTGTGGCAGAGGAGCAGACTCTCCGAGGCGACGCTGTGAGGAGGCGCCTATGACCGCCCGACAAGTTCCCGATCCACCAGTCTGGGATGTCCATGCCCATTACCTCCCGCAGGAGGCGATCGAGCCGATGGGAGTCGGGCCGGTACAGGTCCGTCTCGACACCTGGCAGGACGTAGCCGACAACATCACGGTCAACGGCATGCCG
Organism: Acidimicrobiia bacterium; assembly: GCA_035250025.1. Lineage (GTDB taxonomy): Bacteria > Actinomycetota > Acidimicrobiia > Spongiisociales > ZC4RG35 > DATFFO01. The sequence goes on along the minus strand of DATFFO010000270.1, from coordinate 3,177 downwards.
GTGGGCGCCACCATCCACCAGTTGAGTGATCCCGACTACCTCATCGCTGCGTCTGACCGGGCGGGAATCGACATCCGGATCCTTTCCCCTCCCCCGTTCACATACCGCTACTGGGACGACCCGGCCCGCTCCGTCGAACTGTGCCGCTTGCTCAACAACGCCACGGCCGACGTCGTCTCCCGTTTTCCCGACCGCTTCCGAGGGCTGGCCACGGTGCCCCTCCAGGATGCCGAGTTGGCGGCCGCCGAGTGGCGGCGGGCCCGTGACGAGCTCGGGCTGGAGGGCGTGACGGTCGGCACCAACGTCGACGGCGAGAATGTGGACGCTCCGGCGAGGAGAGAGTTCCTGGCGGAACTGGCCCAAGATGGAGCTCCCCTGCTGGTGCATCCCGACTTCGTGCCCAATCCCCGCATCTCATCCCATTACCTGGTGAACATGGTCGGCATGCCGACAGAGACGGCCATCACGATGAGCAACATGCTGTTCTCGGGCCTCTTCGACGAGATTCCCTCGTTGAGGGTGTGCTTCATGCACGGGGGCGGCTCCGCCCCCTACATCCTGGGCCGATGGGACCTGGGCTGGCAGGTTCGACCCGAATCCAAGACCGATTCCGATCGAAACCCCAGCGCCTACATGGGCAACATCTTCTGCGACACCCTGACCCACTCCCCTGTCGCACTCGCATACCTGGTCGAGGTCATGGGACCCGAGAACGTGGTCCTGGGGACCGACCTGCCCTTCGACGTCGAGGACCCCGACCCGCGGGGCCACCTCAGACGGGCACCGCGACTCGACGACGCCACCCGGCAGATAATCGAGACGGTCAGCCCCCTTCGGTGGCTGAAAGGAGATAGCAGGTGATATCTCACCGGTTCGAGGATCTCCCCACCTACCGGCCTGCAGGTCATGACGGGGTGATCAACCGTCTCCTGGTCGGCCAGGAGAGCCACGGCATCCAGGATGTGAGCATCTGGCACGGCCGCCTGGATCCGGGCGGGCACTCCGACCTCCATGTCCATCCCACGAGCCGTCAGATCTACATCGGTGTCATGGGGACGATGGTGGTCGACGACGGGACCACCGAGGTGGAGCTTGCACCACTGGCCACGGCCGTCTTCGAGGCAGGAGAGACCCACCGGATCGCCAACCACTCCGAAGCTGCCGCCGAGGTCCTGGTAATCAGCGTTCCCGGGCTGCGCTGACCGCCGCTCGGCCGGCTCATCGTCAGTCTTTGAGCGGGAACGCCAGCGGACGCACTGGTCCAGCTGTGGCTCCAGTCAGCTTCAACGATGCCGTAACCAGGCAGAACACGTAGCACTCCTCGGCGGCGAGCTCTTCCAGATTCACCACTTCCATGATCGGCACCCCCGCTTCAGCCAAGAGATAAGTGTGAACGGGTAGCCAGTTATCGGGATCGGCAGAAGGGAGGTGGTCGAGGGCGATGTTGTCGGCTCCGATCATTGCCGCTCCCTGTTTCGCTAGCCAGGCGGCTCCCGCGCGATCCAGGCCGGGCTCACGCGGCAGGTACGCCGCAGGATCCGGCCAGGTCGATCCTCGACCGGTTCGAACCATCACGACGTCGCCCGGTTCGATCTTGACACCCGCAGTGCCGGCCGCGTGCTCGAGTTCACCGGGCCCGATGGCGAAAGAGTCCGGTAGGACGTCGTGACCGAGGGCGGTTGCGACGTCGAGCAGCACTCCTCGGGCGATCACGGGCGGTAGGGCGTCCGCCCCCGCCACACGCCAGTGGGTGCTCCCCAGGTGATTCTGGGCGGTGAACCCGTTCCAAATCTTCCCGTGGTACCCGAAGTGGTTGAGCGTGTCGATGTGAGTGCCGCAATGGGTGAACATCGAGATCGAATCCGCTGACCACGACACCAGCTCGTTCTGTCCCCGCCCCACGCCGACCGGGTCGTCCACGGCCGACCCTGCCGGAGTGTGGTTCATCCAGATCTGATAGGGAGGTTCGCCGCCGGCCGTCCAGGTCGGCATGCCCGGAAAGAGATCCACCGAGAGGTCCATGACCCGGGCGGCGTCCGCCTGGGAGAGCATCGACTGGGAGATTGCGGGCGTGATCAGGTTCAGCATGCCGATGTCGTCGTCGACGCCGAAGGGACTCGTACCGACCTCGTGCCTCACCGCCTGCCAGGCGGCGATTCGGGCACGAGTCTCCTCATCGACATAGGAGGGGCCACACATTCAGGTCAGACCGCTCTTCCTTCGAGCAACATGGCCGCCCTTCCCCGGGTCAACTCCGCCCGGTCGTTGGGGCCCAGGCCCAGCACGTCGATGGCGTCCAGGTAGGGCCCGGATCCACCCGGCACATGGGGATAGTCGGTTCCGAACACCAGTCGGTCGGTCCCGAGGGTGTCCGCGGCGCAGGTGATGGCAGGCCCGTGCGTGGATGCCGTGTCGAACAGCTGGCGCTTCACATAGCTGGAGGGAGGCTCTGGGCAATTCTCCCGGATGTCTTCGAACTGCCGCCAGTAGCTATCGAAGCGCGGGAGCATGAAGGGGGCCGTCCCGCCCAGGTGGGAGAAGACCCAGCGGATCCGCGGATAGCGGTGAAACACCCCCGAGTAGGCGAGCCGAGCCAGGGTCAGTGTCGTCTCCGAGAAGAAGCCGACTGCGATGGCGAGCGCCTGCACGTCGTGGTGGGGAGCGTCCGGAACCGTCGGGTGCACGTAGACGAGCAGCGCCCCCTCGTTCGCCTTCTCCCAGAAGGGTTCGAAACGCTCGTCGTCGAGGGGGACCCCGTCGACGTTGGTGAGGATCATGATCCCTTTGGCGCCCAGATCGGCGATCGACTCGTCCAGGACGCGGATGGCCCGATCCAGGTCTGTCATGGGGACCGTGGCAAGCGCTTCGAACCTACCCGGGTGGTCGCGGCAGATCTGGGCGAACTCCTCGTTGACGGAACGGGCCAGTCGTTCAGCGGGTCCGGGGGCCAGGAAGTAGGCGTTGGGCGAAGGTATCGACAGCACCTGGATCCCGATCCCGACCTCGTCCATCATTTCGATCCGCTGCTGAGGGCCGGGGTGGGGATCGACCACCGTCAGCGTCACGCCGCTTCGCCATTTCGCCACCAGGCGACCGTCGCCGCGGCGGTAGGTGGTGATCGTGTCGGCCGACCGAACCGCGTCCACATACGTGTCCGTGTAGTAGTGGACGTGCAGG
>DATFFO010000269.1:0-4422 GCA_035250025.1 Acidimicrobiia bacterium | reverse complement strand
GAGCAGGCCCTCCGGCTTCTGCAGCATCATGAACACGAGCAGGGCGCCGTAGATGAGCAGCTTGTACTCCCCGAACTCCTGGAGGAGTCCGGGCTGATTGGGGCCGCCCAGCACCCCGATCAGGACGAGGGCGCCCACCGCGACGCCGGCGATGTTGCCCATGCCTCCCACGATGACCACGACCAGGATCACGATCGACACCAGGATCTCGAAGGAGTTCGTGAAGACCGAGCCCACCTTGGCGGCGAAGAGAGCGCCGGCGAAGGAGGCGAGGATGGCCCCGGTCACGAAGGCCTGCAGCTTGGCCTTGACGGTGTCGACGCCCACCGCCTCGGCGACGTCCTCGTCCTCGCGGAGGGCGGCCCACGCCCGGCCGATGCGGGAGTCTTCGAGCCTCCACGACACGTAGGCGGCCACTGCCACCAAGGCGATTGTGAAGTAGACGAAGAGGTGGATGTCCGTCCCGCCGATCTCGCCCCCGACGGGGATGCCGGGGATGCGACGGATGCCCTGGGAACCGCCGAAGTAGGGGGAGAGCCAGTCGGATAGGAGCAGGAGGCGGACGATCTCGCCGAAGCCGAGCGTGACGATCGCCAGGTAGTCGCCCCGCATCCGGATGACGGGGGTGCCGACCATGATGCCGGCGATGGCGGCGACGATGAGCACGATGGGGAACGCCTGCCACCAGTTCAACTCGGGATTGAAGAACGGGGACAGCGGCGAGGTGAGCACGGCTGTGCTGTAGGCGCCGACAGCGAAGAACGCGACATACCCGAGGTCGAGCAGTCCGGCGTGGCCGACGACGATGTTGAGACCTAGGCCCATGAGGAGGAAGAGGCCGACGTTCGTGAGCAGTTCGTTGAGGACGCCGCCCAGGAATTGGGGGACGACGAGGACCACGAGGAAGACGACGACCGCGGCGATGAGGCTGTTGCGTCGCCGCCTTCCTGCATCCTCTACCTGGAGCGCGTTGCGCACCGACGGGACACGCCCGGGGAGAAACCAGGCGAGAGCGCCGGCGACCAGGAAGACGACCACTGCCGAGACGATGGTGAGGCCGCCCCCGCTGGCATAGAGGAAGTCGGGGATGGCGTTGAGCCAGTCGAAGAAGTCGTCGATGACCGCCTCGAAGATGGCGACGAACACCACCGTCTGCAGGGCGATAGAGAGGGCCCGTCGCACTCGCGGCGCCAACCAGAAGGAAGAGGTGCCGAGTGCGGCCACCACCGCACTGACGGCGACGAGCACGAGCAGGCCCGGTCCCACACCGAGCCCGAGAGTCAGCACCTCGACCGAGCTGGTGCTCAGGTTGGGGAAGGTCGAACGGAGGCCGGGGGCGGCATCCACAAGCAAAGCGAACAGGCCCGCCACGAGACCCGCCAGCCCGCCGGCGAGGGCGGCGGCCATGATGTCAGCCGAGGTCCGCGGGGCGGTCTCGATGCCCTCGACCGCTTTCCTGCGGCCGATGAGACGGCCGATCAGGAATGGGAACATGAAGAGGACGAGGTAGCCGAGGCTGAGGATCGGGTCGATCAGCGTGCGTCCGTTGAAGGTCTCCAACATGCCGATGGCGGTGACGAACACCATGCCCAGGCCGGCGAGCAGACCTAGCCGGAGTGTCCTGGACGTGTCGGGGCGAACGGTGGCGGCGGGCGCCGTCGGGGTAGCGGGGGCGGTCACTGCGGTCATGCCCGGTCCTCCGATCCCAGCTGTTCACCGAATAGGCCGCTGGGTCGGAACACCAGTACGAGGACCAGGGCGGCGAACGCCACCACGTCCTTCAACTGTGACACTCCGGGGATGCCCAGCCCGTCGAGGATGAGCAGCGGCCCGACACCTTCGAACAGCCCGAGTAGGACCCCTCCTCCCATGGCCCCGACGAGGTTGCCGATGCCGCCCAGGACGGCGGCGGTGAAGGCCTTGATGCCGGGGATGAAGCCGGTGAAGAAGCTGACGCCGCGGAAGAGCAGCGCCCACATGAGTCCGGCGACCCCTGCCATGGCCCCGCCGACGGCGAAGACGGTGACGATGGTCCGGTCGACGTTGATGCCCATCAGGCCGGCGATCTCTTTGTCCTCGGCCACGGCCCGCATCGCCCGGCCGGTCTTGGTCCGGGTGACGAAGTACCACAGGCCGATCATCGAGAGGATGGCGACGGCGATCACCAGGATGCTCGTCTTGCGAATCCCGAAGCCGAGTACCTCGACCTGCCCGGCGAACACGCTGGGCGCCTGGGGATAGGAGCGCACACCGACGCCGAAAAGGCCGGCGAAGCTGTACTGGAGGAAGAAGGAGACGCCGATCGAGGTGATGAGAGGGATGAGGCGGGGAGAGCCCCGCAACCGCCGGTAGGCGATCCGTTCCACCAGTACCGCGACCAGCGTCGACGTGACCATGGCCACTATCAGCACGAGGAACAGGGCCAGGAAGGGATTGGCCTCCCACATGCCGTTCTCGAAGAGCCAGTTGGCGGCGATGAAGCCGACCATCGCCCCGGACATGAACACCTCGCCATGGGCGAAGTTGATGAACCCGAGGACGCCGTAGACCATCGAATACCCCAGAGCGAGGAGCCCATACATGGCTCCTTGGGAGAGTCCGGCGACTATCAGGTCACCCCATTGGCGAGCAGTCGGCCCCTCGCCGGCGATGAACTTCGAGATCGAGCCGATGAGGCCGACAGCGATGATGATGATGGCGCCGACGCGGATCGCCCACAGGAACAGGTCGACCCAACTCGGCCTGAACGATCTCCTCACCTCGGCGGCTTCGGTCGTCGGATCGACGGTTGCGGTCATGCTCTCCTCAGCCACGTGAACACGGCTTTATACCAGCGAGGACCCGGCCATGCCGGGTCCTCGCTGTTTGCCTAGAGGGTTTGAAGGAGCTGAAGCTCAGTCCACCTCACCCTTGAAGGAGTACACGACCTCGAGCTGGGTCGAGTCGGTGATCGACGAATCCGGGTGCTCGACGATCTGGATTTCCTGGGCGCCACAGTCGCCGAAGTCGTCACAATTGATCGCGCCGGTGAGACCGTTGAAGGTCAGGCCGTTGATCGCATCGCGGAGCGCCTGGCGGCCAACCGTCAAGGTGCCGTCGCCGTTGTCGACCGCGACCTCGTCGATGGCCGACAGGAGCAGAACGGTCGAGTCATAGGCGTGCGCCCAGAAGGCGGCCGTCGGAGCTTCACCGAACTCTTCCTCGTACGTGGCGAGGAAGTCGGTGGCCGAGACCTCGGTGACCTCGTTGGCGTTCTCGCCGAACTGCAGGCTGGGACCGGAGAAGTAGACACCCTCCGACTCGGGAATCTCGAGGAAGTTCTCGACCAGCATGCCGTCGGCGGCCAGGAGCGTGGTGTCGGCCAGGCCTTCCACACCACCCACCTGCTGGGCAATGAAGTTGCCCTCCGGCGGGAAGATGGGGAAGTAGAGCGCCTCAGGCGAGTTGGAAGCCACCTCGGTGAGAACCGGCACCATGTCGGTGTCGCCCTTGTTCACGGCCGTGATCCCGGTGACTGTGCCACCGAGCTCCTCGAAGGCGTCGGCGAACGCCTGGGCGAGACCCTGGGTGTAGGGGTCGCCGTCGTGGATGCCGGCGGCGGTCGTGAGGCTGAGCTCGTTGTACACGAACTCGGCCACCGCCTGACCCTGGAACAGGTCGTTGTGGGCGATCCGGTAGTAGCCGGGGTGGTAGTCCGTGCCGGCCGTGCCCTGGAGATCAGAGGTCAGCGCCGGCGAGGTGTTCGACGGCGAGATCATGACCATGCCGGCGTCGCTGATCAGCGGCGAGGCGGCGGTGGCGGCACCGGAGCAGGACGTCCCGATGACACCTAGTACCTGCTCGTCGGCGACGATCGTCTGGGCGGCTGCCTGGCCACCCTCGTTCGAGCAGAGGTCGTCGAGACCGGTGCCCATGTCGACCTCGTGCTCGTGAATGGGCCCGTAGTCGGCGATCGCCAGTTGCACGGCGTTCTGGTTGGGGATACCCAGGGTGGCGGTGTCGCCCGAGATCGCGTTCAGCGAACGGATCTGGATGGCTTCACCGTCAGCGATGGTCACGGTCCCCAGCGGATCCTCGGCGGGGGTGCCGGTGTCACCGGTCGTGTCCCCGGTGGTGTCCCCGGTGGTGTCACCGGTCACCGTGGTGCCTGAACCCTCTCCATCGCCACACGCGGCGAGAACCAGCGTGAGGGCGGCGAAGAGCGACAGAAACCGCGTGAGTCTTTTACTCATTTGTTTCCTTCCTTCGTTTTGTAAGGAGACGTCTGCCCGAGAGAGCGGCGTCGCTCGGCAATATACCGGCTTCGAGGTCATCTCGCCGTCATCGGTAACCTCGACAGCCCTGGAGGTGAGACATGCAGGTTGACGAATTGGCCGGCAAGGAGAGCTATCTCGATCGGGCGGAGGGAAGCGTCCTCGAGGC
>DATFFO010000268.1:0-7593 GCA_035250025.1 Acidimicrobiia bacterium | reverse complement strand
CGGCATCAAGGGGATCGATATACAGGAGGGATCGGTCAGGGCTCGCCGTGAGACCCCGAGCGGCTTCGAGGTCTACCAGTTCCCGCTCCCCGCCGTGCTGACAGTCAAGGAGGGGATCAACCTTCCCCGCTATCCGACCCTGTCGGGTCGTCTCCGCTCGAAGAAGGTGGAAGTCGGTCGTCACGACGTGGAAGTCACACCCGGTGGCCAGCGCATGATCCGGCTCCAGTCGCCCCCGGAACAGGAAGTTCGGACCGAGGTCCTTGCGGATGCGACCGCCGCCGTCGATGTGCTCGACAGGTTGGGCGTGTTGTGAGCGTTCTCGTCATCGTCGACGAGCCGTCGGACCTGGCCCTCCAGGCCGTTGGTCTCGGTCGCTCACTGGCCTCCGTCCTCGGCATCGACGTAGCCGCCGTGACCGTCGGCGACACCTCGATCGGGGCTCCCGTCGACTCGGTTTGGCGCATTCGCCACGAAGTCCTCACCGACTATGCGCCGGCCGCCATTGGAGAGGCGCTCGCCCAGCTCACGGCCCGGGAGATGCCGGCGGCTGTGATTGCCCCCGGCACCGACCGGGGCAACGAGCTGCTGGCCCATCTCGCCGCCCTCACCGACTTGCCCATGGTGGCCAACGTCACCGAGGTCGAGCCCGCCGAGGACGCCTGGCGGCTTGTCCGCGTCCGCTGGGGCGGAAGCCTGCTCGAGGAAGCCGAGCTGGCGGCGGCCGTCCGTCTCATGTCAGCCGCTCCCCATGCCTTCCCGCCCGCTCCCGCCGGTGAACCGGGGAAGGAGCGCGATTTCGAGCCCGACCTGGACGAGTCGCACGTCGTCACCCGGGTCGTCGAGCGAGTGGACGCCGAGGCCGGGATCACCCTGGCGACGGCGCCAGTCGTGGTGAGTGGTGGTCGTGGCGTGGGCGGGCCGGAGGGTTTTCGACCACTGGAAGAGCTGGCCGAGCTGCTCGGCGGCGCCGTCGGGTGCTCGCGGGTGGTGACCAACAGCGGCTGGCGTCCGCACTCCGATCAGGTCGGGCAGACCGGTACCCGGGTCGCCCCCGACGTGTACATCGCCTGCGGCATCTCGGGAGCCATCCAGCACTGGGTCGGGATGATGGCCTCGAAGAATGTGATCGCCATCAACACCGATCCCGAGGCGCCCATGGTCACCAAGGCCGACTACGCCCTCATCGGCGACGTCGGCGACATCGTTCCCGCCATCGTGGCCGAGATCCGCCGCCGGCGCGGCTGACGATCCCAACCGTTGCCTTGTGCCGGCTGGGTCTGGTACGGTGGTGGTGCGCCGATTTGATCGTCAGCTTGCGGGCGCCAAGAGAAATACAGCTAAAGCGGCGGTCGTGAGAACCCTCACATGGCCGCCTCCGGGGCGGCCTTCTTCGTGGAAGGGCCCGCTTCTCCGCACCGGCGATCCGAGCAAGGAGGTGGCGCCATGACCAAGCGATGTACGACCTTCGACACCCTCCTCGACGAGCACCGTGTGCTCGTCGCCGACGGGGCGATGGGCACGACCCTCTTCTCCCTCGGTCTGGAGGGGGGCGGCTGCCCGGAGCTGCTCAACGTCGTCCAGCCCGACCTCGTCGAGAAGGTCCACCGTGCCTTTATCGACGCCGGGGCCGACATCGTCCTCACCAACACCTTCGGCGGCAACGCCCGTCGTCTTGCCCTCCATGACCTCCAGGACCGGGTGGTGGAACTGAACACGGCCGCGGTCGAAAGGGCCCGGCTGGCTGTCGAGCAGGCCGATCGTCCGGTGGCCATCGCCGGCAGCATCGGTCCAACCGGCGACCTCTTCGAACCGCTCGGCCCGCTGTCTCACGCCGCCGGCGTCGAGGTCTTCTCCGAGCAGGCTGCGGCCCTTGTGGAGGCAGGTGCCGACGTGCTGTGGATCGAGACCATCTCCTCCTGGGAGGAGTTGAACGCCGCCGTGGAGGCGGCCTCCGCCTTCGACATCCCGGTCGCTGCGACGCTCAGCTTCGACACCAACGGACGCACCATGATGGGAATCTCCGGCTCCGAGGTCGGAGCTTGGTGGGAAGGACGGGCGCTCAAGCCGGCCGCCATGGGCGCCAACTGCGGGATCGGCCCCGGCGACGCCGTGTCGGCCGTGCTGGACATCACCGCCGCTGCCCCCGGCGTGGCGGGAATCACCAAGGCCAACTGTGGAATGCCGCTGTACGACACCGACCGGCTCGTCTACCCCGTGGGGCCGGAGCGCATGGCCGAGTATGTCGACCTGGCGGTGCGATCGGGAGCGAGGATCATCGGCGCCTGCTGCGGATCGACCCCCGACCACGTCGCCGCCATCCGCGAGGCGGTGGACGCCGGCGTGACCGGCGAGCGTCCCGACCACACCGAGATCGAAATCCGCCTCGACGCCACCCCCCTTGCGGCCGCCCCCGCCGCCCGCCGCAATCGCCGCCGCTCCGCGTCCTGACAGATCTGCTCAGAGTTTGGTGATCAGCCCGCCGAGACGGTGCGCCGCCTCGAGGAGCATCCGCCCGGTGCCCTCGGCTTGTCCCGGGGCCGGGAAACGATAAGCCGGGCCGTGGACGTGGATCGCCCCTACCAGGCGGTCGCGGGAGTCCCGGATGGCGGTCGCCACCGAGTTCAAGCCTTCGGCGAACTCCTCGAACGCCCAGACATACCCGTCCTCGCGAACGGCGAGGAGCTTCTTTCGCAGGTCGTCGGGCTCGGTGATGGTGGCATCGGTGAAGGCGGTGAGAGGCCGCTCAAGAAATCGCTCCAGCCGCTCCTCGGGCCATGAGGCCAGCATCACCTGGCCGGATGGGGTGGCGTGCATCGAGATGCGGGCGCCGGTCCAGTCCCGCACCTGGATGTCGTTGTCGGAGCTGACCTGATCTATGTAGTGGGCCCTATGCCCGTCGGGAACCGAGAGTCCGGCGTCCTCGCCGGTGAGCTCGGCCAGCAGCCGCAGCTGGGGCCGGACGACCGAGACCAGGTTGGCCGTTGGGCTGGCCACACCGGCCAGGGCGACGATCTCAGGCCCGATCCGGTAGCGACCTTCGTCGTCGCTGCGCTCGACGGCTCCGATCTCCTCCAGGGTGGCGACCAGGCGGGCGACCGTGCTCTTCGGCAGGTCGGCCCGGGCGCCCAGCTCGGTGATCCCCAACTCACCGGTGGCAAGGGCCTCGAGAATACGGAAGGCGCGGGCCACGGACTGTACGCTCGGCATCGACCCAGGTTACTCCGCGGAATCGTTCCGCGATGTGGAACAGATATGACCCCCGCTGAAGCCAAACGACGCCTCCGTGCCACTCTCAGCGCGTTTGCGCCCCCCAGCCCCGAGACCCGGGCCGAGGTGGTCGCCCAAGTCAGCCGATGGCTGGAGGAGCGTCGGCCCCGGGTCGTGGTGGGCTTTCTGGCCATGGGCGACGAGATCGACATGACCCCGCTGGTAGGAGCCCACCCCGAGATCCGCTTCGCCCTCACCCGGACCGCTCCCGGAGTCACCCTCACCGTCCACGACTTCGATGCCCCGAGGGAGATGCATCGCTTCGGGTTCGAGCAACCGGCGGCGGAGGCGGCCAGGATCGACCCCGAAGATGTGGATGTGGTGTTGGTTCCGGGTCTCGCCTTCGCTCCGGACGGCCGCCGCCTGGGCCGCGGAGCCGGCTACTACGACCGCTTCCTGGCCACAGTCGATGCGGTCACGGTGGCGTTGACGACCACCAACCGGATGCGCTACGACATCCCTCTCGAACCGCACGACGTCCGGGTCGGTTGGATAGCCACCGAGGAGGGCGTGACGCCTGCCACTGGAGCTCCCCCGGCTGTCTCGATTAGGTCATGACGACCACAGGGGCGACCCCGAGGGGTCACCCCTGTAGCCGGCAAGCAGGCGACGACGACGTTGCGTCGCCACCCCTCTCACGCGGCACCGAGTCTGGCCGCGGAGAAGCCTCCACTCCCACCGACGCACGGACCGCGGTGTCCCCAAAAGGCTATCGTCCTCACTCTCCGTGGCGATGATGCGAGGGGCTCATAGGAGGGGCGATCGACGGGAGACCCTTTCCTCGGAGTCGTGTACCGCCCCATCGCTTTGCGCTGCTGACGGGCTTCTCATATACTTCCGGCGTGGTTTTGCCACCTCTCCCCTCTCCTGACGGGAACCACCGGTTTCGACCCACGATTCGGTGAGCACCTGAGAGGTGGGTCTAGACATCTGGGTCGGCGGTGCCGGAGAGTGCCCGGTCGCCGATTCGCCGCGTAAGGAGCGACATGCCGACGATCGAGCAGCTTGTCCGTGAGGGCAGGAAGCCTAAGAAGAAGAAGACCAAGACCGCCGGCCTCGCCGGCGCTCCGCAGCGCCGCGGAGTATGCACCCGTGTCTACACGGTGACACCGAAGAAGCCGAACTCGGCGTTGCGTAAGGTCGCTCGCGTCCGCCTGTCCTCCCAGGTCGAGGTCACCGCCTACATCCCCGGCGAGGGCCACAACCTCCAGGAGCACTCCATCGTCCTCGTGCGCGGGGGCAGGGTTCGCGACCTGCCCGGCGTTCGCTACAAGGTGATCCGCGGCACGCTCGACGCCGCCGGCGTCGGCAACCGCAAGCAGGCTCGTTCCCGCTACGGCGCCAAGAAGGAGGGCTGATGCGACGCGCTCCGGCCCAGAAGAGGCGGATCGAGCCCGATCCTGTATTCCGCAGCACGCTGGTGACCCAGGTGATCAACAAGGTCCTCCTCAAAGGCAAGAAGAACACCGCCCGCACCATCGTCTACGACGCCCTGGAACTTGTCGAGCGTCGCGCCAACCAGGACCCGGTCACCGTTCTGAAGCGAGCGATCGACAACCTCCGTCCCCAGGTCGAGGTGCGGTCTCGCCGGGTCGGAGGATCCTCATACCAGGTGCCGGTCGAGGTGCCGCCCCGGCGCCAGGGGACCCTGGCGGTGCGCTGGCTGGTCGACTTCTCGCGGCGCCGCAAGGAGCCGATGATGGCCCAGCGCCTGGCCAACGAGATCCTCGATGCCTCCAACAACACTGGAGCCGCCGTCAAGCGCAAAGAGGACGTCCACAAGATGGCGGAGTCGAACAAGGCGTTCGCCCACTACCGCTGGTAACGCCGCCGTCCCGGCCTCGGGCCGGGGCGGCCAATGTGACATCGCCCACCCTCAACCCTCCCTGATCAAATGAGCAACGAACTTTCACGTCTCCGCCAGGTTCCCCTGGTACGCACCCGCAACATCGGGATCATGGCGCATATCGACGCCGGCAAGACGACCCTGACCGAGCGCATCCTCTTCTACACCGGCCGCAACTACAAGCTGGGTGAGGTCCACGAGGGCGCCGCCACGATGGACTGGATGGAGCAGGAGCAGGAGCGGGGCATCACCATCACGTCGGCCGCCACGACCTGCTACTGGCACGACCACCAGATCAACATCATCGACACGCCGGGTCACGTCGACTTCACCGTCGAGGTGGAGCGCGCCCTGCGCGTGCTCGACGGCGCCGTGGCGGTGTTCGACGGCGTAGCCGGTGTCGAGCCCCAGTCGGAGACCGTCTGGCGCCAGGCGGACCGTTACAAGGTGCCGCGCATCTGCTTCATCAACAAGCTCGACCGGACCGGCGCCGACTTCTACGCCGACGTCGACTCGATCCGCAATCGCCTGGGGGCCACGCCCTTGGTGATGCAACTCCCCATCGGCAAGGAGGCGGACTTCCTGGGTGTCGTGGACCTCGTCGACATGAAGGCCCACATCTGGAAGGGCGACGACGGTAAGCACTGGGACACGGCCGACATCCCTGCCGACATGCAGGGGCAGGCAGAGAAGTATCGCGAGGCGCTGGTCGAGGCCGTGGCCGAGACCTCCGAGGACCTGCTCGAGGCCTTCCTCGAGAACGGCGACCTCACGGCCGAGGAGATCAAGCGAGGTGTCCGCGCCGCCACCATCAGCCAGGCGGTGACCCCGGTCTTCGCCGGCTCGGCCTTCAAGAACAAGGGCGTCCAGTTGCTACTCGACGCCATCATCGCCTATTTGCCCAGCCCGCTCGACGTGCCCGCCATCGACGGCTTCAAGCCCGGTGACGAAGAGGTGCCGCTCCAGCGCGAACCGTCGGACACGGCGCCGTTCTCGGCACTCGCCTTCAAGATCATGACCGACCCCCACGTCGGCAAGCTCACCTACTTCCGGGTCTATTCCGGGCACGCCTCGCAGGGCCACAGCGTCCTCAACTCCACGACCGGCAAGAAGGAGCGCCTGGGGCGTCTCCTCAAGATGCACGCCAATCACCGCGAGGACATCGACGATGTCTTCACCGGCGACATAGTCGCCGCCATCGGTCTCAAGAACACCACCACCGGAGACACCCTCTCGGCGGAGAATGCCCCCATCCAGCTCGAGTCGATGGAGTTCCCCGCCCCGGTGATCTCGGTGGCTGTCGAGCCCAAGACGCGCTCCGACGAGGAGAAGCTGTCGACCTCCCTCCATCGCCTCGCAGAAGAGGACCCCACCTTCCTCGTCCGCACCGACGAGGAGTCGGGTCAGACGATCATCTCGGGGATGGGCGAGCTCCACCTCGAGATCCTCGTCGATCGCCTGTTGCGCGAGTTCAAGGTCGAGGCCAACGTGGGCGCCCCCCAGGTCGCGTACCGCGAAACCATCAAGAAGCCGGTCGATAAGGTCGAGGGCAAGTACGTCCGCCAGTCGGGCGGAAAGGGCCAGTACGGCCATGTCGTAATCAACCTCGAGCCCACGGGGCCCGGCGGCGGATACGAGTTCATCGACAAGATCACCGGAGGGCGCGTCCCCCGCGAGTACATCCCCTCGGTGGATTCGGGGATCGAAGGCGCCCTCGACGGCGGCATCGTCGCCGGCTACCCGCTCGTAGACGTGCGCGCCACGCTCGTCGACGGCTCCTACCACGACGTCGACTCCTCAGAGATGGCCTTCCGCATTGCCGGCTCGATGGCCCTCCAGGAGGCGGCCAAGCGGGCCGGGGTCAAGATCCTCGAACCGGTGATGGACGTCGAGGTCGTGACTCCCGAGGAGTACATGGGCGACGTCATCGGCGACCTCAACTCCCGGCGCGGCAAGGTCGAGGGCATGAGCCAGCGCGGCAACGCCCAGGTCATCCGGGCTCAGGTCCCGATGGCGGAGATGTTCGGCTACGCCACCGACCTGCGGTCGAAGACCCAGGGCCGGGCCGTCTACACCATGCAGTTCCACTCCTACCAGGACGTCCCCACCACCATCGCCGAGGAAATCGTCGCCCGCCGCCGTGGTGAGTAGCTGAGGGGGGCGAATACCCCTCGCTACGGCGACCGACTCGCTGTCAGCCAGCCGGCCCGGTACTATGTCGGGCCGTCGCTCTGCCGGGCCTGAGCCTGGAGCTCCTTTCTCCCCAGGACCGGTCGGGTGCGCATCGAACGGCCCGCTCCGACGTACTCAGCGGGCCCCAGAAAGGAAGAACCACAATGGGTAAGGCCAAGTTTGATCGTTCTAAGCCGCATGTGAATGTGGGGACGATGGGTCATATTGATCATGGGAAGACGACGTTGACGGCTGCGATTACGAAGGTGTTGGCGGAGCGGGTGGGTGGTTCGAATGTGGTGACG
>DATFFO010000267.1:0-6047 GCA_035250025.1 Acidimicrobiia bacterium | reverse complement strand
TGCATCTGGGCGTCAACCTGCGCGGCCCCGACCTGGGAGACATGGACGTGTTCCACCAGGAGATGGCCGCAGCGCGTGAGCGAGGCATCCCCGTCTCGATCCACACCATGCAGGGCGGTTCCACCAAGGTCGACGCCACCGAGTTGGAGAAGGCCGGTTACCTGGGCCCCGAGTTCCTCATCTGCCACTTCCTGGCCGCCACCCCGGGCGACATGGAGGCGATGGCCCGCACCGACACACCGTTGAGCTTCACGGTCCACTCCGAGATGCGGTTGGGGGAGGCGGGCGATCCTCGTCGGGCGCTGCTGCGGTTCCGCGACGCCGGGGTCACCGTGTCCCTGTCGATCGACGCCACCTCGATAGCCCCGGTGAACCTGTTCGAGGCGATGAGCGTGGCCTGGAACATGGGCATCCCCTGGGAAGGCACCCCTACGCCGAGCTAGCCCCTTCCCGCCTGAACATTGGGCCACCCACCACGGTTTCCGTGCTGGCGAACCCGGGGTTCGGGAGCACGGGCCAGAGTGCCAGCGGTGGTACCATATATGGCATGCCCAAGAAGACGACCATATACCTTCCCGATGACCTCAAGAAGGCGGTCGAGAGCGAAGCGAAACGACTCGGTGAATCCGAGGCCGAAGTCATTCGGCGCGCCATCGCCCAGGCAGTAACCCGCCCCCGGCCCCGCGGCCGTCTCTTCGCCGGTGAACCGATCGCCGACCGTGCCGATGAGTTGCTCGAGGGTTTCGGCGAAAGGTGATGATCGTCGACACCTCGGGGCTCCTGGCGTACTTCAACGAGGCTGAACCGCGGCACGAGGCGGTGGCCACCGTTATCGATTCGACCGAGGACTCCCTGATCGTGTCGCCCTACATCGTGGCTGAACTCGACTACCTGGTCGCCACCGTTCACGGCGTCGAGGCCGAACTGTCCGTGCTGGACGAGCTGGCCGGCGGTGCCTGGACGCTGGACCAATTCGGCGCCGATGAGCTGAGAGAAGCGCGATCGGTGATAGCGCGTTACCAGGACCAGGATATTGGGGTTGCCGATGCCTCGCTCGTAGTTCTGGCCGACCGGATGAGCACACGCCGGATCCTCACCCTCGATCATCGCCATTTTGAGGTCGTTCGACCCCTTCGCGGGGGACGGTTCTCCCTGCTTCCTGGCAGCTGAGGAGAGGGCCGCCGGGCCGTGACTCTCGTCAGCGGGCGGAAGTGTCCACGACCTGGCGGTCACCGTTGCGTGCAGTACGGGGGACCGGGCCTCGGTCCCGGAGGCCAGCCCGCGTCAAATACTTCCCATCGTTCCCGGGTCTGATCACGGCGCTCCCCTCCGCCTGACGTCGCCACCCGTTCCCATTTCCGGGCACAGCCACGGGTTCTGGAATCGTTTGCAGGAACGATTGCTGGGTGGTTACGGTGGCTCCCCTCAGCGAGGAAGGGCGGTGAGAACGGTGTGGAACATCGGCTGGCGGGAACCGGGCTCCGATCGTGTTCTGACCGGCGGCGGGCCCATCCTGTGACCAGCGACACGATGATCGAGATCGATCACGTGAGCATCGAGTACCCGCTGTCTCATGCGCCCTTCAGCATCCTGGCCGTGGATGACGTGAGCATGTCGGTCCGCGAGGGCGAGGTCGTGACGATCCTCGGCCCCAGCGGGTGCGGCAAGACGACCCTGCTCAACGCCATCGCCGGGTTGGTCCATCCGACGGCGGGCGAGGTCCGACTCGACGGCGCCCGCATCGATCGACCGGGTCCCGATCGAGCCGTGGTGTTCCAACAGCACGCCCTTCTCCCGTGGAGGACGGTCAGTGAGAACGTGCGGCTTTCCGTGGAGATGAAGGGCTCCGGCCGCGCCGGCACGGCCGTGGACCTCGCCCCGGTGATCGACCTGGTGGGCCTGAAGGGGTTCGAGTCGGCCTACCCGAGGGAACTCTCCGGAGGCATGCAGCAACGAGTCGGGTTGGCACGGGCCATCCTCGCCGACCCGAGGATCCTCCTCATGGACGAGCCGTTCGGCGCCGTCGACGCCCTGACGCGCGAGGTCATGCGCCAGGAGATCGAGCGGATCCTTATCGACACCGGCAAGACCGTCATCTTCATCACCCACAGCATCGATGAGGCGATCCTTCTCGGCGATCGGGTGGTCGTGTTCTCGCCGCGGCCGGGAAGAATCGAGTTCGTCGGCCAGGTGGAGCTTCCGCGACCCCGGTACAGCTACGACGCCCGGGCACGCCCGGAGTACATCGAGTTGCGCGAGCAGCTGTGGCAGCTCCTGGTGGGCGGGCTCGACGGATCCACGGACGAACCAGCGCCTGGCCGGTCGGCCAACGATGGGACCTAGGCCTCTTGGGCAAGTGAGCAACGGAAGAGAGAGCGAGGTAGAAATGCGAAGCAAGATCCTGCTACTAGGGGTCACATGTCTTGTCGTGGTGGCGGCATGCGGTGACGGCGGCGGTGGTGCGGACACCATCGAGCCCGGCGGCACGGCAACTACGGGCGGCGAGGGCGGTCCCGAGCTCGATTCGTTGACGGTGATCACGGCTTCGCGAGACGCCGGTTCCAACGGCCCGTTCATCATCGGGACCGGCAAGGGCTTCTTCGCCGAGGAGGGGCTCGAGGTCGAGGTGGCGATCTCAGACGATCCCCGTCCGGCCCTGGTCGGCGACAGCGCCCAGGTCGCCGTGCTCGAAGTCCCCTACACGGCCCAGGCCGTGGCCGAGGACATCGACCTGGTGGCTTTCGCCGGGTTCCGCTGCGTTGAGCCGTACATGATCGGCGTCCAGCCCGACATGGACTCGGTGGAGGACCTCGCCGGTGAGAACGTGTTCCTCAACGGCGTGCCCGGTGACCCGGTGGTCGACTACCGCCTGTCTTTGATGGCCGACGCCGGCTGGGACATGTCGACCGTCGACGTCGAGTACGTCCAGATCTCGGGCGACAACCTCGCCTGGGTCGAGCAATGGACGACGGGTGCTATCGCCGTGACACCCTTCTATCGCGAGGACCTTCCAGTCCTCGAGGAGCACGGGGTAAACGTCGTCGTGAACGAGTTGATCTCGTGGCCCAACGAGGTCATGGTCGCCAAGAGGTCGTTCGTCGAGGAGAATCCCGAGACGGTCGAACGCTTCGTGCGGGGGATGCTGAAGAGCGTGGCCTGGTACTCGGACCTCGACAACAAGGACGAGTTCCTCGAGATGGCCCGGACCCAGGACTATCCCGTGGAGCAGGCCGAGCGCGACTACGCCTCGGGGCCCTACCTGTTCTGCGAGAACCTCTACGTCAGCGTCGAGGAGGCGAACCGCCAGCTCGAGGTCCAGCAGGTGCCGGGGAGCCCCGACTTCGCCGACTTTTCGCTCCTCGATGGCTTGAAGGCCGCCCAGGAGTCAATGGGCCTGGACAACGAGCCGCCGTCGGTTCCACCAGACCCGAACCTCGGTCTCGAGGACGCCGAAGGTTGAGAGAGTCGCTCGGACGACATGGAAGGTTGGGGCCGGTGATCACCGGCCCCAACCGACCTTCCCCGACCGACGACGACCGGGAGGAGCGCTGACCGCCGCCGACCGGGTCGAGACGGTGGGGACGCGCCGGATTCCGTGGTGGCGGCGCCTGTCGCCGGGGCAACGAACGGCGCTGGTCCTGGCCGAGTTCGTCGTGCTCGGTCTCCTCTGGGAGCTGGTGGTCGGGCGCCTCGAGCTGATCAACCCCTTGTTCGCTCCGCCGCCGAGCGAGATCTTCAGCGGTCTGAGAGATCTCGTCGTGTCGGGCGAGATCTTTCCGCATCTCGCCACGAGCGCCTACGAGTGGGTCGTCGGCTTTCTGGCTGCGGTGGTCGTCGGCGTGATCTCGGGGTTCCTCTTGGGGCGCTGGATCCCGTTTGAACGGCTCGCTGGCCCCGTCATCTGGCTCATCTACGCCGCACCGTGGGTTGCCTTCCAGCCGCTCTTCACGGTGTGGTTCGGGTTCGGGACGGCGGCCGTCATCTTCCTCGTCTTCACCGCCGCCGTGTTCCCCATCCTCTTCAACACGGCTGCAGGGGCCCGCGACGTAGATCGCGCCACGATCGACTGCGTGCGGGTCTTCGGCTTCCGCGGGCTGTCGGTGTACCGCGCCGTGATAGTGCCGGCCACTTTTCCTTTCATCGTGGTCGGGCTGCGCCACGGGGTCGTGATCGCCAACATCGGTTTGCTGGTGGGCGAGATCACCGGCGCCACCAAGGGTTTGGGTGCCCTGATCGCCCTCAAGACCGCCCAGTTCCAGGTCGGCGCGACCTTCGCCATCCTGCTCATCTCGGTTCTCTTCACCACCCTCATGAGCCAGATCCTGCTGTGGATCGGAAGGCGGTCTGCACCGTGGTACTTCGAGTCGAACGGCGCGGGTTAGGAGGGGCGGTGACCACACCCGAGACGGCCGTCATCACGCCCGGCGACTCGCCCCGCGAGACTTCCCGGGCCCGACCGCTCGGCGCCGGCCAGTGGAGTCGCCTCAGGTGGCGCGTCGGAGTGCTCGTCGAAGCCGTTCTGCTCTTGGGCGTCTGGCAACTCCTGGCGGCGTTGGAGGTGCTGCCGCCCGCCTATCTCCCGTCGCCGACGGACGTCTGGCAGGCGCTCGTCGAGTTGTGGACGGCCGGGACTCTGCCGGAGCACACCTTGTTCACGCTCCAGAACTTCCTCCTCGGCTTCCTCCTGGCTGTCGTCGTCGCCATACCGGTCGGCATCGTCATGGGCAGCTCGGACCTGGCCGAGATGCTGTTCGCGCCGCCGATGTGGGCCGTGTACGCCGTGCCGAGGATCGCCCTCGCTCCGATCTTCGTGATCGCTTTCGGTCTGGGCGGTGCCTCGAAGATCGCCGTGGTCTTCACCATGGCGACGTTCCCGATCCTCATCAACACGATGCACGGGATGAAGAGCGTGCCCACCCTTCTGGTCCAGGTCGCCAAGGTCTACGGCGGCTCGCGCACGGAGGTGGTCCGCAAGATCGTCCTTCCGTCGCTGCTGCCCTACATCTTCGTCGGCCTCCAGATCGCCGTGGCCGGGGCGATCGCCGGAGCCCTGGTGGGTGAGTTCATCGGCAGCTTCAAGGGTCTGGGCCTCTTGCTGTCGAACGCGGCGTACAACTTCGATCTGGCCCGGGCCCTGGCGCTCGTCATCATCATCGTGATCATCGCCCAGGCCCTCATGAGCACCGTTCAGCTGGCGAAGAAGATGATCGCCCCCTGGGACGTGAGTAGTCGTTGATCGGGCAGGCGAACGCTTCGCGGTCAACCCGAGAGAAGGAGACATCGTGAAAGACCACCTGGAGTTCAGGGACATCGGAGACGGAGCGGAGCGGTTCAACATGCCGTACTCGGCCGCGGTAGGCGTGAAGCGGGGCATCACCTATTACCTCGCCGGCGTCACCGCCGCGCCGATTTATCACAGCCATCCGCACGTGCCGTCGGAGTTCGACGACATCCCCGACGACCCCGGCCTGCAGGCGGCAGCGGCGATGGAGAACGTGCTCGCCATCCTGCGCGAGCTGGGCGGGGACATCACCGACGTCGTCGAGATGACCCGGTTCGCCGTAGACCTCGAGAAGAACCAGAAGGCTATCGGAGCGGCGATGGCCCCCTACTTCGGTGACCACCGGCCCGCCACCACATCCGTGGCCGTTGTCCGCCTGGCGACAGATCCGCGACTGGTCCTGGAGCTGCGCGCCGTGGCCGTGATCGACCGCCAGGGGGGTTGATCATGAAGACTGCTGTTTCCACGCCGGACGTCCCCGTGATGGGCGTCTTCACGCCCGCCTTCCGTCTGACGGACGGCGAACTCGTCGTCTGCTCCGGCATCGTCCCGGTGGACAGGGACCGCCAGACTGTCGGGGTCGGCGACGCCGCTGTCCAGACGCGCCAGATCCTGGAGAACCTCAGGGCGATCCTGAAGGCTGCCGACGCCGAGCTGACAGATGTCGTGCACCTGCGCGTCTTCTCGACGGACATGGCCAACCGCCAGAAGATCAACGGAGTCAGGAACGAGTTCTTCTCTGACCCACTGCCGGCCAGCACCCACG
>DATFFO010000266.1:0-10982 GCA_035250025.1 Acidimicrobiia bacterium | reverse complement strand
GTCGCCCTGAGCTTTGTCGCCCTGAGCTTTGTCCCCCTGAGCGAAGCGAAGGGGGAAGGGGCCCCCACGCCGGAGTGCAGCGGAGGCGTGGGGTAGGGGGGAAGTTCCCAGGACGGAAAGGCCCGCCACGGGTTCGGCTCCCCCCTACCCCACTCACTGCGTTCGTGGGGGCCCCTTCCCCCACTTCGTGGGGGACAAAGGTCATGAGTCCCGCCGATACATCGCCAATGCGATCGCTCCGGCGGCGGCGATGGTGAGGAGGAGGGCGGTGACCTCGAAGGCCAGCACCCAGTCGGTGAACAGCGCCTCGCCGATCAGCTCGGCGGTGCCGTTGGTGGCGTCCACGGCCGGCTCCCCGGTGGCGGCCGGCACCCAGGAGAACCCGCCGGAGGCACCGAGATACACCCCGAGGCCGACGACTGCCACGCCCAGCCCGCCGACGATCAGGCGCTGGCGGGGCAGGTGCTCGGACATGTCCTCCGACTTGTCAATCCCGATCAGCATGAGGACGAAGAGGAACAGGGTCATGACTGCGCCGGCATAGACGATGATCTGGATGGCGGCGACGAAGTGGGCGAGCTGGGAGATGTAGATCACGGCCAGCGACAGCATCGTTCCCAGGAGTCCGATGCCCGAGTAGACAGGGTTGCGGGCGAGCACGACGGTCAGGGCGCCGGCTACCGAGGTTGCGGCCATGAGGCCGAAGATGACCGCCTCGAGGGTCATGCGTCGCGTTCCTCCTGGGACGGCTCGGGGTCCCAGTCGGCCGGGCCGGGAGTGCCCTGCCACATCTTCAGCCCCTCGTAGGCGGAGGAGCCGGACGGGGCGGTGGCTCGCAGCCAGCCATCGGCGGTGTCCAGTTCCGACAGGTTGGCCAGGTGGTCGTCGGGGAACATGTGCGGCACCGTGCCATCGGGACGCATCAGCATTTCGTCCTTGGTGTATATGGCGTCGGAGCGGTTGGTGGTCGACATCTCGAACAGCGAGGTCATGGTGATCGCCTCGGTGGGGCAGGCCTCGACACAGAGACCGCAGAAGATGCAGCGCAGCATGTTGATCTCGTACACGAACCCGAATCGCTCACCGGGCGAGTTCGGAGCCAGGGGGTCGTTGTCCTCTCCCCGCACGTAGATGCAGCGGGCCGGGCACGCCCCGGCGCACAGCTCGCAGCCGATGCACTTCTCCATCCCGTCGGGGTAGCGGTTGAGCACGTGGCGGCCGTGGAAGCGCTGCGGCTTGGCCCGGAACTCCTTGGGGTACTGGGTGGTGAGCATCCGCTTGCCGGAGACGGTCAGGAGGAGCTCGCGTCCGGTCGCCCTCATCCCCTTGAGCAGCTCGCCGATCACGCCCATGTCAGCTCCACTGTCAACTCCATGGGGGCCCGAACTGGCGGAAGCCGATGACGACCGTCGACATGATCAGCCACACCAGCGCCGCCGGGATCAGGCGCTTCCATCCCAGCTGCATGAGCTGGTCGTAGCGAAACCGCGGCAGGGTCGCCCGGATCCAGAAGAAGATGAACACGAGCACGTAGGTCTTCACCAGGAACCACACGGTGGGGAGGATCGCCGAGATGAAGGCGGGGAGAGCGCCGTCCCACGTGGGCCCGTTCCAACCGCCCAGGAAGAGGGTGGTGGCGAGGGCCGACATCGAGAAGATGTTGACGTACTCGGCCAGGAAGAACATGGCGAAGCGCATCCCCGAGTATTCCGTGTTGAACCCGCCCACCAGTTCCTGTTCGGCTTCCACCAGGTCGAAGGGGGCCCGATTGGTCTCCGCCACGATGGCGATGAAGAAGATGACGAAGGCGACGAACAGGGGGATGGCGTTCCAGCGGGGGATGAATCCTCCCCAGGTCCCCGCCTGGCGGGCGACCAGCTCGGAGAGCGACAAGGTGCCGCCCTGAGCACCTCCCGAGGCCTGGGTGGCGGAGAACATGACCACCGACACCATCGCCAGGCCCATGGCCGCCTCGTAGGAGATCGCCTGGGCGGTGGCGCGGATGCCGCCCAGCAGTGGGTACTTGGACCCCGAGGACCAGCCCGCCAGCACCACGGCATACACCGCCATCGAGGACATGGCGAGCACGAAGAGCAGGCCCACATTGAGATCGACGCCCTGGAGGGCGATCTCCCGCCCTCCGATGGTGAACGGCCGCCCCCAGGGAATGTTGAGGAAGATGAGGAAGGCGGGGATCACTGCCAGGAAGGGGGCGGCCACGTAGAGACCCACCTCCGCCTTGGCCGGCAGCACCGACTCCTTGAAGAAGAGCTTGAGCCCGTCCGCCACAGTCTGGAGGACGCCGAACGGCCCGGCTCGCATCGGGCCCAGGCGGTTCTGGAAGTCGGCCACCACTTTGCGCTCGGCCCAGACGTTGAGAATCGTCAGGACGAGCAAGAGAACGAAGGCCATCACGGCCCTGACCACCACGATGAGGAAATCGACGCCGTCCATCAGGAATGCGGGTGGGAGTGGGCCGTCATGAGCTCAGCTGAGAATAGGGATGGCCGTGTTAACCCTCCAATCGGGCGGTCGGCGCGGCCCAGGAGACCGGCGCGTGAGGCGGGGCCTTGACATCCCCCGTCCGTATTTGTATGTTCATTGAACTTACATGTCCGGATCTGCCGCCCCATGACCATCCCTGCTCCCCGATCCCGTCACCCCCGCAAAAGCGGCCGCGACGACACCCGCCGCTGGAACCTGCTCACGACACTGCAGACGATCGCCGACCGGGGCTCGACGAGCCGGGCCGAGATCGCCCGGGCCACCGGTCTCACTCGGGCTTCGGTGTCCACCCTCGTCACCGATCTCATCGGCGCCGGCCTCGTGATGGAAACGGGGATCGCCGGCCAGACCTCGGCCGGAAAGCCCGCCACCCTCCTCGCCGTCAACGACGCCGCCCGCCACATCGTCGCTGTGGATCTCGGTCACCAGCCGTTCCGGGCGGCCATCCTGGACCTGGGAGGCAACGTCCTCGTCCGCCACGAGGCGACGACGACCGCCACCGGCGAGGCCGCCCTGGCCGCCGTCGACGAGTTGATCGCCGCCTGTGTGGCGTCGGCCACGTCGCCGCTGCTGGGGATCGGCGTGGCCACCCCCGGCATGCTCGACCCCGACGGCACCGTGCGCGACTCGGCCCACCTGGAGTGGCACGGCGTTCCGCTCCGCCAGCACCTCGCCGACCGCTTTGGCCTGCCGGTGACCGTGGGCAACGACGCCCACCTCGCCGCCCTGGCCGAGTACCGATCCGGCGCCGACGGCTTCGACACCCTCCTCCTCGTGGCCGTCGGCGACGGCATCGGAGCCGGACTGGTCATGGACGGTCTCGTCCACACCGGCGACCGCCTGGCTTCAGGAGAGATCGGACACGTCGTGGTCGACCCCGAGGGAGCGGAGTGTCGCTGCGGCCTGCGTGGCTGCCTGGAGACGGTGGCTGCCATCCCCGCCGTCGAAAGGTCCGGCGTCGACCGCGTCGAGGCCGCCCGCCAGGCCGGGCGCCGGCTCGGCGCCACCTTGGCGGTCGTCATCTCCGCCATCGACGTGAACCACATCAGCCTCGCCTCCGATCTCACAGACGTGGACGGCTACGTCGACGCCGTCCGCCAGGAACTGATCTCGAGGATGCACATGACCCGACGTCCCCACATCGAGGTCGTGGCCTCGGCGACGGCGGACATCGGTTTGGCCGGGGCCGCCACCGCCGTAATGCGTGACGAACTCGGAGTCATCCTCCGATGACAGTCCGGGTCGGCGTCGATGTCGGAGGGACGACGACAGGAGTCCAGGTCTTCTCCAGCTCCTCGTCCCTGCGACGACAGGCGCCGACCCGGGCCGGGAGTGGCCGGGAACTGGCCGAGGGGATCGCCTGCCTCGTCGAGGACGCCGTGGCCGAGGCCGACCTGGGCCCGGCCGACTCGATCGGAGTCGGGATCCCCGGGCAGGTCGACCCGGTCTCGGGCACGGTCCGCCACGCCGTCAACCTCGGGCTCGACGGCGCTCCCCTCTCCCTGGCAGCCATCCTCTCGGACCGGCTCGGCGTCGCCGTCGCCATCGAGAACGACGTCCGCGCCGCCGCTCTGGGTGTCAGAGAGCACCTGGGCGTCGAAGGCTCCCCGGTGGACGACCTCGTGTTCGTCAGCGTGGGAACGGGGATCTCGGCGGGGGTCATCATCGGCGGCCGCCTCCATCGGGGCGCCCACGGCCTGGCCGGCGAGATCGGCCACGCCCCCCTGGCCGACGATCACACCCCCTGCCGGTGCGGGCTCCGCGGCTGCCTGGAGGCAGTGGCGGCCGGCCCTGCCATCGCCGCCGGCGGAGCCGTCAGCGCCGGGGCCCTTTTCGGTCCGGGTTCGTCCGACGACAGCACGGCCCGCATGGTGGCGACCGCCCTGGCGCGGGCACTCCTGGTTCTCGCCACGACCTACGACCCCGAGATCTTCGTCCTCGGCGGCGGGATCGGCCCCCACGCCGCCCCCGCTGTCCGAACCGCGCTCATCGATGTGTCGGCGGCGTCTCCCTTCGGACGCGCCCTGCTGACACCCGATCGGGTGGTGACCCTCCCCCCCGGTGTCGATGTCGGCACCATCGGGGCGGCGTTGCTTCCCACGACAACCATGGCCCCGGGGCGATCCGGGGCCCGACCGGGAGGAACCCAACCATGACCAGACGCACGATCACGGCGCTGCTCGCCGTCCTGGCTCTGGCACTCGCCGCCTGCGGCGCAGCGCCCGAAGCCGGGACCACCACCGCAGCGCCGGCGGCGACGACCACGCCAGCCACCGACGCCCCCGAGACCACGGCACCCACCGACACCACGCAGGCCCCGGCCACGACGGCTCCGGCGGTCGAGGGGCCCTACGAGCATCTCGCCCGGGCCCAGGCCGGCGAGTTCGCCGGCACCTCGGTGGAGGTCCTGGCACAGTGGATCGAGGGCGAGGCGGAGAACTTCGAGGCCTCGCTCCAACCGTTCATCGATGCCACCGGGATCGACGTCACCTACGAGGGCATCACCGACTACGAGACGGTGCTCTCGACACGGGTCGACGGCGGCAACGCCCCCGACATCGCCCAGCTCGCCCAGCCCGGCCTGGTGCGCACCTTTGCCTCGGAAGGGGCGCTGGTGAACCTGAGCGAGTGGTTCAACATGGACCAGCTCTCCCAGGACTACATCCAGTCGTTCATCGATCTCGGTTCCTACGAAGGCGACCTCTACGGGATCTTCTTCAAGGGCGATCTCAAGTCGATCGTCTGGTACCCGGTCGAGGCGTTCGCCACCGCCGGTTATGAGGTGCCGGCGACGTGGGACGAGCTCGTGGCCCTCTCCGACCAGATCGTGGCCGACGGCAACGGCAACCCCTGGTGCGTGTCCATGGAGCATGGCGACGCCACCGGCTGGGTCGCCACCGACTGGATCGAGGACATCCTCCTCCGCACGGCCCCGCCCGACGTCTACGACTCCTGGGTGAGCCACGAGATCCCGTTCAACGATCCCGAGGTGCTGGAAGCGGCCGACTACATGTCGCAGATCTGGTTCGCCGACGACTACGTGTACGGCGGCAGCACCGCCATCAACGCCACCTTCGTGGGCGACACGCAGACCCCGATGTTCGCCGAGGGCGGGCCCCAGTGCTGGATGCACAAGCAGGCGGCCTGGATCCCCGAGTTCTGGCCGGAAGGAACCGAGGCCGGGGCCGACAGCTCCTTCTTCTACTTCCCGCCGATCGAGGAGGAGTTCGGGAGCCCGGTCCTGGGCGCCGGCGACCAGATGGTCATGTTCAACGACCGGCCCGAGGTGCGGGCCCTGATGGAGTACCTGGCCACCGCCGAGGCGGCGCAGGGCTGGATCGAGGCCGGTGGCTTCGTCTCGCCCAACCAGAGCGTGCCCCTCGACTGGTACTCGGCGTACCCCAACGACGAACTGGCCGGCATCCTCAACGAGGCCGACGTGTTCCGCTTCGATGCCTCCGACACCATGCCGGCCGAGGTCGGACAGCGGACCTTCTGGGACGGGATGGTGGAATGGGTGTCATCCGACGGAGAAGGCACCGAAGCCGTGTTCCAGTCCATCGAGGACAGCTGGCCCGCCAGCTGACGCAAGGGTGGCCCGGGGTTCCCTTGACTTCTCAGGGGACCCGGGCCGCCACCACCCAGAATGAGCACCCCCACCGACCGCCCCATCCGCG
This sequence comes from Acidimicrobiia bacterium, assembly GCA_035250025.1. GTDB lineage: Bacteria > Actinomycetota > Acidimicrobiia > Spongiisociales > ZC4RG35 > DATFFO01. The sequence goes on along the minus strand of DATFFO010000266.1, from coordinate 4,800 downwards.
CCGCCGCCGCCCTGGCGGTCCTGGCGGCGACGGTGGGGGCGGCCTGGTGGGGCGTCCGATTCCTATCCACCCCCGATGCCGCCGACAACCTGATCGTCCGCACCTATCGCCTGTTCGGGGCCGATGGCAGCGCCGACATCGTGGCCGACTACGGCCTGACTCCTACCACGGAGAAGCTGGTCCTGGCCGCCGTCGCCCTGATTCTCGGTGTGGCGGGCAGCTGGGCGCTGTTCCTCACGGTCAATCGCCTGGTCGACCATCTCGGGTCGAGATTCGAACGGCTGATCAGGCCCTGGGTCTTCGTTGCCCCGGCTCTGGCCCTCGTCGGGTTCTATCTCGTCTACCCGGCGGTCCGCACGATCGTGCTCAGCACCACCGAACGACCCGAAGGCTCCGGGCTGCTCGACAACTACGTCGCCGTGTTCACCCAACCGGACATGCTGGCTGCCATCCGCAACAACGTCCTGTGGTTGGTGATCGGAACGACGGGATCGGTCGTGATCGGTCTCGTCTTCGCCACGCTCGTCGACCGGGTCAAGCGCGAGGCCCTGGCCAAGGCCTTCGTGTTCCTCCCGCTGGCCATATCGATGGTGGGTGCGGCGGTAATCTGGCGCTTCGTCTACTACTGGCGGCCGCCCGGTGAGCCGCAAATCGGGCTGGCCAACGGCATCCTCGACGCCCTCGGATCCGAGCCGATCGCCTTCTTCCAGGAGGCGCCACTCAACACCCTCGTCCTCATCCTGATCATGGTGTGGCTCCAGACCGGCTTCGCCATGGTGGTGCTGTCGGCGGCCATCAAGGGGGTGCCCGACGAGATGATCGAAGCCGCCCGCATCGACGGGGCCGGTGAGACCCAGATCTTCTTCCGGATCATCGTCCCCACGATCCGGGGCTCGATCATCACCGTCGCCACCGCGGTGTTCATCGCCATCCTCAAGGTCTTCGACATCGTGTTCGTGACCACCGGTGGCCGCTTCGACACCGACGTCATCGCCAACCGGATGTTCAGCGAGCTGATCCGGTTCCGTAACCCGGGCCGGGCCTCGGCGCTGGCCGTCGTCCTGCTGGTGGCAGTGGTCCCGATCATGGTGGTGAACGTCCGCAACCTCCGCCGCCAGGGAGCCGGCACATGACTCCTATATCTTGTCCCCCTGGAACGAAGCGACAGGGGGAAGGGGCCCCCACCGGCGTAGCCGGTGGGGTAGGGGGCAGGTTCCCGACATACAGAGACTCCACACAGGTTCGCCTCCCCCCTACCCCGCTCACTTCGTTCGCGGGGACCCCTTCCCCCACTTCGTGGGGGACAAAGTGAGGGCCCGCACCTGGGTGCGGGTGGCGGTCGTGGTCATCGCCGCCTTGTGGTCGCTGCCGACCGCCGGCCTGCTCATCAGCTCGTTCCGGAGCGCCACCGACATCAACTCCAGCGGATGGTGGACCACGATCCTTCACCCCTTCGAGACGACGTGGACTCTGGGGAACTACATGGACGTGCTGACGGCCAACGGCCTGCTCGATGCCTTCGTCAACAGCCTGGTGGTGACGATTCCGGCCACCGTGATCCCCATCACGCTGGCCGCCTTTGCCGCCTACGCCTTCGCATGGATGGACTTCCGGGGCCGGTCCCTGCTCTTCGCCGTGGTCGTGGGCCTCCTCGTTGTCCCCATCCAGATGACCCTCGTCCCCCTCCTCCAGGCCTACAACGGGACCGGGCTCACAGGCACGTTCCTCGGCATCTGGCTCGCTCACACCGGCTTCGGCCTTCCCCTCGCCATCTATCTTCTCTACAACTACATCTCCCAGCTCCCCAACGACATCTTCGAGTCGGCCTTCATCGACGGAGCCTCCCATTTCACGGCCTTTCTCCGCCTGGCGCTTCCCCTCTCCCTCCCCGCCCTGGCCGCCTTCGCTATCTTCCAGTTCCTTTGGGTGTGGAATGATCTCCTGGTGTCGCTCGTATTCCTCGGCACCGATACCGAGGTGGCGATCCTCACGGCCCGCCTCAACGAGCTCGTGGGGAGCCGGGGCCAGGACTGGCACCTCCTCACCGCCGGGGCGTTCGTGACCATGGCGGTCCCGCTCCTGGTGTTTCTCGGGCTCCAGCGCTTCTTCGTCCGCGGCCTGCTGGCAGGGTCGGTGAAGGGATGAGAGGCGACAGCCACTTCATGCTCGCCTTCGAGGGCACCCGGGCGCCCCTGGAGCTGCTGACGACATTGGCCCACGGAGAGGTGCCAGGGGTCACGCTCTTCCCCGAGACGAACATCAGCGATCCCGGCCAGCTGATGGAGCTGACGTCCTCGCTCCAGGCGGCTGCCGGGGAGCTCCCGCTTCTCATCGCCGCCGATCAGGAGACGGGCCAACTGGTCGGGCTGGGTCGTCACACCACCCAGTTCCCCGGCGCCATGGCCCTGGGCGCCAGCCGGGACGCCGACCTGGCCCGGCGGGTGGCAGCCGCCGTCGGACGCGAGATGAGAGCCCTCGGCGTGACGATGAACTACGCCCCTGTGTGTGACGTGGTGACCAACCCCGACAACCCGTCGCTGGGGATCCGGGGATTCTCCGACGACCCGGCCCTATGCGCGGCGCTGGCGGCGGCGACCGTCGAGGGGCTGGCCTCGGTCGGGGTGGCAACGACCGCCAAGCACTTTCCGGGCAAGGGCGAGGCAACTGTGGACCCCCACAACGAGCTTCCCCTGCTGGATATCGATCGAGACCGCCTCGATGCAGTCGAGCTGGCCCCGTTCCGGGCCGCCATCGCCTCCGGCGCCAGCGCCGTCATGACAGGCCACTACGCGGTGCCTGCCGTCACCGGCCGCCGCGATCTCCCCGGGACCGTCTCCCGGGCGATGGTGAGCGGGTTGCTGCGGGACGAGCTCGGGTTCGGCGGCGTCGTCATCACCGACGCCCTCGACATGGGCGCCCTGCCCCAGGGAGTCGGCCAGATCGTCGATGTCATCGCCGCCCTCGCCGCCGGGGTGGATCTGCTGCTCCTCACCCCCGACCCCGAGGTCGAGGGACGCCTGCGCGCCGGTCTGGACCTGGCCGTCGCCCGGGGGCTGGTCGGCGAGGACCTCACCGCCACCAGTCGCCGCCGGGTCTCGGAGTTGCGCTCCTGGCTGGCCGCCTTCGACCGGCCTCCGCTCGAGACGGTGGCGTGCGCCGACCACCGCGAGCTGGCGGCGGAGGCGGGACGGCGTTCGATCACGCTGGTGAGGAACGATGACGGCGTCCTGCCGCTCGACGCGGGCGGGAGGCTGCTGGCGGTGATGCCGCGGCCCGCCAACCTGACACCGGCCGACACGTCATCGTCGGTGGAGCCGTCGCTGGCGGCGTCCCTGCGCGAGCGCCACCCCGAGGTCACCGAGATCGTCACCGGCCACCGCCCGACACACGACGAGATCGCCGGCGTCGCCGCCGCCGCCACCACCGCCGACGCCGTCGTTGTCGGCACCCTGACCGCCGGGGACGAGCAGGCGGCCATGGTCGAAGCCCTCCTGGCGACGGGCCTGCCCGTCGTGACGGTCGCCATGCGCACCCCCTTCGACCTCGCCCGCTACCCGACGGCGACCACCCATCTATGCACCTACTCGATCCATCGGCCTTCGATGGCTGCCCTCGCCGATGTGCTGTTCGGCGCCGAGGTCCCCCCCGGCAAGCTGCCCGCCGCCATCCCCGGCCTCTACCCGACCGGCCACGGCATGGGTCGTGCCTGAGGCGGTTTTCGCCGGCCTCTCCGGCCGGGAGATGCCCGGGTTCGTCGACATCCAGGTCAACGGCGGGTTCGGGTTCGACTTCACCGCCGACCCGTCGTCGATCTGGGAGGTGGGGGCGCACCTTCCCCGTCTGGGTGTGACCGCCTTCGTGCCCACAGTGATCACGTCCCCGCCCGAGGTGGCAGTTCGGGCATTGGAGGTTCTGGCCCACGGCCCGCCGCCAGGCTGGGTGGGCGCCCGACCCATCGGCCTCCATCTCGAGGGCCCCATGATCTCCCCGGCTCGAAGGGGTGTCCACCCTGGCGCTCACATCGTGGATCCCGATGTCGCCCTCGTCGATGAGCTGGTGGCTGCAGGCCCCCCGCTGATGGTCACGGTGGCGCCGGAGCTCGCCGGATGCGAGGCGGTGGTGCGGCGGCTGGCCGACGCCGGGGTGGTCGTGGCGGTCGGCCACTCGGACGCCCCCGCCGGGGTCGTCAGGGAGGCGGCGACCTGGGGTGCTCGCCATGCCACACACCTGTTCAACGCCATGTCGGGCCTGGACCATCGCAACCCAGGGGTCGCCGCCGCCGTCCTCACCCACGACCACTACACCACCGGCCTCATCGCCGACGGGGTCCATGTGGCGCCCGACCTGCTCCGGCTCGCCTTCCTCACCATGGGCGCCGGGAGGATCGCCCTCGTCACGGATGCCACCTCGGCCCTCGGCACCCGACCGGGGAACCATCGCCTGGGCGACACCGAGCTGTCCATCGAGGGCCTGGAGGTACGCGGGCCGGAAGGGCAGTTGGCCGGTGGCGCCGCCCCCATGGCTCACCTGCTGGGAGCCATGCGCCGCCTCGAGTGTGGCTGGGCCGACCTGACCGCCATGACTTCGACCACTCCTGCCCGGATCGTCGGCTACGTTCCCGACCCGGGCAACCGGGTCCTCCTCGACGACGACCTCGGAGTCGCCGCCACTGCCATCGCCGGCGAAGTCGTGTATCGACGGGCGGGGTCGTGAACGTCCTCGCCGAGATCGCCGAGCAGCCGTCGGTGGTCGAGCGCCTGGTCGCGGCCAACCGGGGCCGCTTTCCTGCCCTGGCCGGGG
>DATFFO010000265.1:0-3370 GCA_035250025.1 Acidimicrobiia bacterium | reverse complement strand
GGAGGGATCGGAGTCCGGTATCGTGACCTCTCCCATCTCAGGGGAGGTTTGTCGATTGATCGCAGCCGATGCCCAAGTGCATGAGCGCGCCGTCGTGGCGGTCTCGGCCCGTGTCTGGGGGTTGGCCCACGTCCGTGAGGGCGCGGTGATCGGGGACAATTGCATCGTCGGCCGCGGCGCATACATCGATACCGGCGTCACCATCGGTGACAATTGCAAGATCCAGAACAATGCCCTGGTCTACGCCCCGGCCATTCTCGAGGACGGCGTGTTCATTGGTCCCGCCGCCATTCTCACCAACGACAGCTTCCCGCGAGCAATCAACCCGGATGGCTCTTTGAAGGTTGCGTCGGATTGGGACATGGTGGGTGTGACCGTGCGCCGCGGCGCCTCAGTCGGCGCCCGAGCAGTCGTCCTTGGTGGCGTTGAAGTGGGGGAGTGGGCTTTGGTCGCGGCAGGGTCCGTGGTGACTAAGGACATCCCTGCCAACGCCCTCGTCGTCGGTGTGCCCGCTCGTCGGGTTGGCTGGGTCGGGCCGCGGGGGCTTCCCCTCGAGCAGCGAGAAGGGCTATGGGTGGACGACGAGACCGGAGAGATCTTCAGGGAAGAAGACGAAAGGCTCTTCCCTGCATGATCATCCTGTCACGACCCTCGATCGGGCCGGAAGAAATCTCGGCTGTCACCGAGGTGCTGGAGTCGGGGATGCTCGCCTCAGGGCCGCGGGTAGCCAGATTCGAGGAGCAATTCGCCGGGCTCTCCGGGGCCGAGCACGGAATCGCAGTGGGCAGCGGCACGGCTGCGCTTCATCTCGGGCTTCTTGCATTGGGCATCGGAAGCGGGGATGAGGTGATCGTCCCGTCGTTCACCTTCGCAGCCAGTGCCAACTCGGTGATGATGACTGGCGCCACACCGGTGTTCGCCGACATCGACCGCGAGGACTACACGATCCACGCCTCTACCGTCGAGCCACTCATCACGAAGCGGACTAGGGCAGTCATGCCGGTGCACCTGTACGGGCAGATGTCGCCGATGGCCGAGCTCGTCGACCTGGCCAACGAGGCAGGCATCGACATAGTCGAGGATGCCGCCCAGGCGCACCTCGCCGAGTCGGGTGGACGCCGCGCCGGCTCCGTGGGTCGGGTTGCTGCCTTCTCCTTCTATCCGACCAAGAACATGACCACCGGTGAGGGAGGAATGATCACGACGTCCGACCCGGAGGTCGCGGAGAGAGCCAGGTGGCTCCGCAACCAGGGCATGGCCGAGCGATATGTCCATCGAATCGTCGGCCTGAACGAGCGGATGACCGAGATCGAAGCCGCGATCGGCCTGGTGCAACTGACGAAGTTGTCGGGTTGGACTGAGCGAAGACGCGAGATAGCCGCCGTCTATACGGAACGCCTCGACCCCGCCCTCGGGCCGCCCGCAGAGCGCGAGGATGCCAGGCATGTCTATCACCAATACACACTGGCGCCGCAAGACCGCGACATCGTGAGAGCCGCCCTTCGTGATGCGGCGATAGGCCACGATGTCTATTACCCGAAAGCGACTCATCAACAGGATCCCTACCTGGGACCGCGATTTGACCTGCCGGTCACCGAGGAGATGGTCGACCGGGTGGTCTCCATCCCGGTGCGCCCCGATCTGGCCGAGCACGAGATCGACCAAATCGTGGCGACCCTCAACGGGACGGTGCACGGGTGATCCGCTTCGGCCTCATCGGCCTGGGCCAGATGGGGCGTCATCACGCCCGGCTCCTGGCCGAGACGGAGGACGTCGAGTTTGTGGGCGCTGTGGACCCGATGGGTGATCGTCACCGCGTGGTGCGTGGTGGCGAGGTCTTCGCCGACGTGGGCGGACTTCTGGCCGTCGGGATCGAGGCGGCAGTTGTCGCTGTTCCCACGGCGCAGCATCGCGAGGTGGCGCTGCAATTGGCCACCCAGGGCGTGAGCACGCTGATCGAAAAGCCACTGGCCGAGTCGGTGTCGGCAGCTCGTGAGATCGAGCAATCCTTCTCCGACTCTGGCGTGCTTGGAGCCGTCGGCCACGTGGAGCGTTTCAACTCGGCGCTCCAGGAGATGAAACGACGCCTTGAGGCGGGTGAGTTGGGGCGGGTGATCTCCATTGCCACCGAGAGGGTGGGCCCTTTCCCCAACCGGATCCAGGACGTCGGGGTGGTCAAGGATCTTGCGACACATGACATCGACATCGTCACATGGATCGGTGGAGGGCGGTTCGCCGAGATCGGGGGTCACCTGGCCCACAAGATGGGACGGCCACACGAGGACCTGGTGGTGGCGACCGGCCGGCTCGACAACGACATAGTCGCCTCGATGAATGTCAACTGGCTGACCCCGGTGAAGCGGAGGACGGTAAGCGTGCTCGGGGAGAAAGGGTCGTTCGTCGCCGACCTCCTCGCCGGCGACCTCTTCTTCTATTCCAATGCCGCCGTCGGGAGCGAATGGGATCGGATCGCCCAGCTGCGTGGAGTCAGCGAGGGTGACATGGTCCGATACGCGTTCCCCAAGCGCGAGCCTCTGGCCGTGGAGCACGAGGCATTTCGCGCGGCCATCAGAGACGGTCATGCCGAAGGGGTCGTCTCTTTGGCCGAGGGTGTCGAGATCCTCGAGGTCGCCGAGCAGATCATCGGAGAACGCCGGTGAAAGCCGCGGTCGTGGCGCTCGGCAAGATTGGCTTGCCGCTGGCGGTGCAGATTGCCTCCAAGCAGGTGCCTGTCGTCGGCGCCGACGTCTCGGAGAGGGTGGTCGATCTCGTCAAAGAGGGGATCCCGCCGTTCCCGGGGGAGGCGGAGCTCGACGAGCGGCTCCGTCAGGTGGTCTCCGAAGGTTTACTCGCGGCGACGACAGACACCACAGCCGCAGTCGCCGACGCAGACGTGGTGGTGGTGGTCGTGCCACTCATGACCGATGCCAACGGCGTCCCCGACTTCGCCGCCATGGACTCCGCTACAGGTGCCCTCGCCGCGGGGCTCCGACCGGGGACCCTGGTCTCCTATGAGACGACGCTGCCGGTTGGCACCACCCGAAACCGTTTCGGCCCGATGCTCGAGGGGAGCTCCGGTCTCACCCTCGGCGATGACCTCTTCTTGGTCCACTCGCCCGAGCGCGTCTTCAGCGGCAGGGTCTTCGCCGACCTGCGCAAGTACCCGAAACTGGTCGGCGGTGTCGACGACGAGTCGACGAGGCGGGGTGTGGAGTTCTACGAGCGAGCGCTCGACTTCGACGAGCGGCCCGATCTTCCTCGTCCCAACGGCGTGTGGGCCATGGAGAGCGTCGAGGCCGCAGAGCTGGCCAAGCTGGCCGAGACCACATACCGCGACGTCAACATCGCCCTGGCCAACGAGTTCGCCGCC
>DATFFO010000264.1:0-9594 GCA_035250025.1 Acidimicrobiia bacterium | reverse complement strand
CAACCTCGATCCTCAGGCCAAGGAGGCGCTGTTGACCGCTCTCCACCAGTACGAGGGCACCATCATCCTCGTCAGCCACGACACCGACTTCGTTGCCAACCTGGGGCCGGAGCGGGCCATCCTCATGCCTGAGGGCGCCACTTCGTTCTTCGACGCGGAAATGCTGGAACTGGTGGCGCTGGCCTGAGTGCCCCCCACCGGAAATCCGATGGCATTTCAACGGACTTCGACGCCGCTGCCTCGCCGAAATGCGCGACCTCACTTCCGTTGGAGAGCACTAAAGGATTCGCCCGAGCCATGCGGCGCCGGTGCCGTCGAAAGGCGGAGCACCCTTCTGGATGTCGAGCACGAGGCGGGCCGCCGCCCCTCGCGCCGAGGCCACCATGGATTCGGGGTAGCCGAAGATCACCCGATGGTCCTCGAACTCGTCCTCGTCGTCGACATACACGGAGCCGTCCCGCCGTTGGACAACGTCGAGATCGAGGTCGACGAGCTCAACCCTTTCGTCGCCGACCCGACGCGCCACGGTGGTCACGTCGACGTACACGGGCATGTCGTTGCCGTCGCCGGGCCCGTTGAAGAGAGCAGTCCACCACCGATCGGGGGTGATCAGCTGGACGAACGCCCGGCGCATCTGCACGGGTGGCTCCGAGCCTCGCTGGACGACGGTGCCCACGGGGCCGGCCAGCCAGGTCCCATGGGCGTCTTCTCCCAACCAGACGAGTTCGTGACGCCAGTGGACGGCGTCGGAGTACTTGTAGTACTGGACGGTGACCTGCCTGCCCACGGATGGTCAGGGAGCTTCCGCCAGCGGGACGAGGATCGCCCGGGAGTAGGCGTGTCGGGGGTAGTTCCCCACCACCTGCGGCGGATGCTCGGGGCGCCCGCAGACAGCACATGCCTCTCGACCTGCGGCGGTCCCCAGAACCCCGGAGGAGATGGCCTGGAGGAGGCGCCCCAGCACCCTCACCTCGTCGGCGTCGAAGCTGGTGCCGGTCCCACGTTCGACCGCTCGCAGCAGGCGATCGGAAGCCGTTTCGAGGATCTCGCGGTCGGTGGGCACGAACTCAGGGTAGGACGCCGCCGTCCCGGCGTCGGTGATATGCGAACACGGCAGCGCCGCCCCTACCCCGGAGGAGCGCGAGAATGGCCGGATGCTTACGCCGTTCACCTCACGGTATGCCGTCGTCGACGGAGTCCCCCTGCATGTCGCCGACTTCGGAGGATCGGGGCCGCCGGTCGTCTGCGTCCACGGCCTCGGTGGCTCCCACATCAACTGGGTATCCGTCGCCGGCGGTCTCGGACGTCTCGGCCGGGTGTCTGCCCTCGACCTCCCCGGGTTCGGGTTCAGCCCCGCCACAAGGCGCACGAGTTCGATGGAGGCCCTGCGCCGTACCCTCGACGGCTACCTGCGCTCGCTTGAAGAGCCGGCCCTGCTGGTCGCCAACTCGATGGGCGGGACAGTGTCCCTGCTCCAGGCCGCCGCCGCCCCCGAGACCGTCCGGGGCCTGGTCCTGGTGTCGGCGGCGGTGCCGCGCGCCCCGGGGGTGTGGCCCGACAGCGAGGTGACCGCCCTCTTCTCGCTGTATCTCGTTCCGGGGCTGGCCCGGAGCGCAGTTGCGGCCCGGCGGACCCGAATGACACCCGAGGAAATCGCCCGCTGGACCCTCGATCTGTGCTCTCCCCGAGCCGCACGCATTCCTCCCGACGTGGTCAAAGCCCATGTCGATGTGGCCATCCGACGCAGCCGCTTCGCCGGTGCAGATCGGGCGTTGGTGCGGACGGCCCGCTCCATGCTCACCTCGATCGCCAAGGCAAACGACTTCGACAAGGTGGTGGCTACCGTCGCCGCCCCGACGCTGGTCGTCCAGGGTCGTGACGACCGTCTCGTCCGGCATCATTCGGTGGCGCGACTGGCTGCTCTCCGCCCCGACTGGGACGTGCGCATCCTCGACGACGTGGGCCACATCGCCATGCTGGAGGTGCCGGCGACCTTCGTGGAGACGGTCGGCGAGTGGGCTGGCCAGAGAGCGGCCGCCTGATGCAGATCCTCGTCACCAACGACGACGGCGTCGATGCTCCCGCCCTGATCCCGCTCGCCCGAGCCCTGGCCGCACTCGGCGACGTCATTGTCGCCGCTCCTGATCGAGAGCGCTCGTGGGTCGGCAAGGCCATCACCAGGTTCGAACCGGTGGGAGTGAGGGAGCTCGAGCGCGCCGGCATGCCGGTGTTTGCCGTGACGGGTTACCCGGCCGATGCCGTGCAACTCGGCATCCATGCCTTCGCCCGGCCGGCTCCCGACCTCGTCGTGTCTGGCATCAACCTCGGCTACAACCACGGGGCCGGGTTCCTGATGTCCTCTGGCACCGTCGGCGCCGCGGTCGAGGCCTGGATCTCGGGAGTCCCGGCCGTGGCAGTCTCGACGGGCACCATGACCGACTGGCACACCTGGCGAGAACTGGCGGTGTCGCCCGAGTCCGAGGAGACCTGGGACCGGCTGGCGGGACTGACCCGGCAACTGGTCGTGGAGGTACTCGATGCCGGTCTTGGCTCCCATGCCGACGTCGTCTCCATCAACATGCCGTTCTCCTCGACCCCGGAGACGCCGCGGCGGCTGACGACCATCGCCCGGGTCGGGTACGACCGCCTCTTCTCGTATCAGGGGGAGGGGATCTACGTCCACGAGTACGGCGGCGGCATGACCCAGATCGACGCTGTGGATGGCAGCGACGTGGATGCCGCCCACGACGGCGTCATCTCGATCACTCCGATCCGGATGCCGGCGGCGGCGGTGGTGCCGGACGATGTGAGGCAGGCCATCGAGAAACGCTGAGCTCTGCGTGCACTCAGCCGTCGAGAGTCGCCAGTATCTCGTCTCCGTATTTGTCCAGACGCGAAGGTCCGATGCCCTCGCAGTCGGCCAGGTCCTCGAGCGAAGTCGGCCGACGGGAGGCGATGGATGCCAGGTGGGCGTCGTGGGCGACCACATATGGCGGCACCCCATCGGCTGCCGCCCGCCGCCGGCGCCACTCCTTGAGACGCTCCAAAATCCCCGTGTCGACCGCCGGCCCGGCCGGGGCCGCCATGCGCACCCGAGACGAGCCGACAGTCACAGTCTCGCCCCATGGGATGCGCATGCGCGAGGCGGCGCCTACCGCCACCACGGCCGCCTCTGACTCGAGCGCCACCACCGTCGCCCTGTAGCCCTGCCACACGACCTCCAGGCCTTCGGACGCCTCGGTGGTACCCACCGGCGTCTTCTCGGGCGTCGGGGGTGGCGCCGCCCGGTGGAGCTGGCCAACGAACGGGGACACAGCCTGGGCACGGGCGATGACAGTGACCGACTCGGAGCAGCGGGTGATGGCGACGTGGAAGATTCGTCGCTCCTCCTCGATGTCGTTGGCCAGGCGATGGGGCATGAGACCGACACTGGCGTCCCAGACCACCACATGGCGCCACTCGAGACCCTTCACCCGATGGACGGTGGAAAGGGTCACGGTCGCCGCGTCCGTCGGAGTCCGTTCCAGCGACGATCGCAGCCACGGCTCGAAATCCTCGACTTCGGGGTGGGTGTGGGCGAGGACGATGAGGGCATCGAGATCGTCGGTGTGGCCCCCTGTTGGCCGAGCCCGGGAGTTGTCGAGTCGGTCTAGGACCCTACCCAGCCCGACCTGGTCGCGGATGGCAGTGAGCTGCTCGGCTGCCCCACCACCGTCGCCGGCGACACGGGCCAACCCGAAGATGTCTTCGACCAGGGAGCCGAGACGAGTTCGGGTTCGCTCGTCGCTGGATCCGTCGGCGAACGACGCCAGCCGTTCGATCGTCCATTGCCCGTTGCCCAGGGCGGTGCGGACTCCGGGTGAGACGCTCCGTGGAGGCCGCCGGATGGCGGCCGCCAGGTCTGATCCGCTCATCGGCCTCTCCTGGGCGACGGCCGAGGCGAGGCGCAGCCAGGCGAGCGCCGCCCGTACCCCGGAGCGATCCAGCAGGCTCGGATCCAACACCGCCTGGGCGGGCAAGCCGGCCTCGGCGAGGCTGATCTGGGGGACGAGGAGGCCGACGTTGACGCGGGCCAGGACGGCGACGGATTCGGGGCCGGACTGGTCCGCCAGCTGGCGCACCACGGCCACGAGATGCTCGCCCATGTCGGTCTCGGTGGCCCGGATGATCTCGAGGCCGTGGGTGGCGCTCGAAGCAGACCGGATTTCCTTGGGGACTCGCCGCTGGTTGTAGCCCAGCAGGGTCACGGCCGCCTCGACGACGGGAGCCGGGCACCGGTAGTTCACCTCGAGCTGATGGTGGGCGGCGCCGGGAAAGTAGTCGTGATAGTCGATGAGGAACTCGGGGCTGGCGCCGGCATAGCCGTAGATGACCTGGTCGTCGTCACCGACTCCGAACACGTCGTAGCCGGGGGCGGCGAGAAGCCGCACCAGCAGGAGATGGGCCGGGGTCAGATCCTGGAACTCGTCGACGAGGAGGTGGCGGCATCGGGACCGGGCCCAGGCCCGCAGCTCGGCGTCGGCCAGAAGCGCTTCGATCGCCCCGTAGATCTGCTCGTCGTGGTCCATGGCACCCTGGTCGCGCATCACCTGGCGGAACGGATCGAAGAGGGCGGCCAGACCGGGCACGTCGTCGCGCCCGCCCTCGACCTCGTCGGGAGAGCGGAGGGCGGACCTCACTTCCTCCAGCGCCTCCAGATAGGGGGCATGCACGTCCTCGTTGGCCCGGGGGCGGACGGGGACGAGACGGTCGAGCAGGCGGCGCACCTCCCGCTCGCCCAGGAGGCGTGGTCGCCCATTGCGGGCGTGGCCCACGATCTCATACCCGAAGGCATGGAGGGTGCGGACGTTGGCCGCACCGGCGTCGGCCAATCGCTCGCGCATCTCCTGGGCCGCCCGCCGGTTGTAGGCCAGAGCCGTGATCCCATCACTGTTCCAACCCCTGTCGGCGAGGAGGTGGCGCATTCTCTCGGTGAGCACCCGGGTCTTGCCTGATCCGGCCGGGGCGATGATCCGGGCCGGCCCGCCCGGATGGGCCACGGCCGCCAGTTGGTCGGGGGCGAGATCGGCAGACGGGGCGGGGGAGCGATCGATGGCGAGCTCGCCCGACCACACCGCCTCGACGTGGACGACTGCCAGGTCGTCGGCTCGGGATGTGCGGGGCCCTCCATCGACCCACACCGGATTTCCGCCTGCCAGCACGTCTCCGTTCTCGGCGGTCGGCGCCGCCCCGACCGTGACCGCCCGTTCACCGTGATGCCAGCGCATCGCCCCGCCCCGACCGTCGTAGCGGTTGATCCACGTCAGGAAATGGAGGCGCTCGCGTCGGAACTCGAAACCGGGCGTGAGGTCGTATGGCGGATCTGAGTTCGTCTCGGGCCGACGGAGGTCCGAGAACGGCACCTCGAGGACCACAGTCGAGGGAGTGCGGTTGCGCCACCAGCCATCGAGTTGGGAGAGCGCTGCCTCGGGTTCATCGAGGACGGAGTGGTCGACCGTCAGCCGTGGCCACGACGCGGCGACCTCGGGGATGATGTCGTCGGGTTCGACGACGAGACCGCGTCCTAGCGCCCCCGGGCCGGGGAACACGATGGGTTCTGCCACGCCCCGAGCATACGGGGACGGTCCGACAAGCCGGACCCAATGGTGCGGCGCCCAAATGATGACGGCGTCGCGGGTCACGGCCCCGCCAGCGCCGTTCTTTGGACCGTGGGGTACGGCCTCCACGTTCTTTCGACCATACGTATCGGCTACCGACACCCACCGTCGAAAGAACGGTCAGCCCGTTCGCCCTCGTCCAAAGAACAGCCCAAACCGGGGGTTCGCCGTCGCTGATATCGGCGTGGCTACGCAGTGGCGGGGGCGGCGTCGGCGGCGAACGAGATCGTGCTCGGGTCGGACCTCACGAGTTCGACCTCCTCGATGGCCGTCAGGTCCCCGAGGTTGTAGGCCAGGACAACCAGATCGTCCCCGGGCTGCATCCGGAAGCCGTGGGGCGGGTTGGCAACGGTCTGGCCGTTGCGGTTGACGGCGAGAACGGTGGCGTGGTGGTCGGCGCGCATCATGGTGGCCAGTTCGATGATCGACTTCCCGATGCCGGCTTCGGGCAGAGCGACCCGGTAGAGCTGGGGCTCGTCGGAGTTGCTCCTCCCGCCCACGATGTCCGTGACCAACTCGGTCAAGCCCGGGTAGAGCGCCGAACGGGCCAGCAGGCGGGAGGTGAGCCGCGAGGTCACGAGCAGCTCGTCGGCGTTGGCGCGGCGGAAGTGCGGCACGTGCACCGGATTGTTGACCTCGGCCACCGTGCGGACCTGAGGGGCGAGTGACTCCACGGCGAGGATCGTGAGGATCGAGTGGAGGTCTGCCTCGTTGGACGAGTCGGCGGGGCAGATGATGGCGGCCCGGGCGTGCTCGATGCAGGCCCGTTTCAGGTCCTCCTCGGTTGTGGCGTCGCCCCGGACGTAATAGGCCAGGCTATCGGCCGGGTTGTGCTCGGCGTCGTGGATCAGCACGATCCGCGGCGCAGACTCGTCGGCGCTGAGTTCCTCGATGAGGTCGCGGGCGGTCGGGTTCCACCCGCACACCACGATGTGGTCTGTATATCCGGCGGCACCCATTCCTTGTCCCTCCTTGAGCAGGAAATCGATCACGAAACCGACCAGTACACCAGTCATCGTGGCGACGATCGCCACCCCGAATAGACCGAGGAGCCAGCCGATGACCCATCCCACCGGTCCGGCGGCGAGGGAGGCATCGCCCTGACCCAACACCGTCGTGGACGTCCAGTAGATGGCCTTGCCGAGTTGGTTGGGGCTCCTGTCCGTCTCGAAGATCCAGACCACCAGGCTGGCGACGAACATGATGGCGAACAGGGCGGCGAGGAGCGGCTTGAAGAAGCCTCCGTCGACCTTGCCCCTGACGCGTCGAACATGCCATGCCACGCGACGGATGGCGGGGAACTGGAAGAAGTTCTTCAGGCGGGAGAGCATGCGTTTTCCAGGGTGCCGAAAGCGTACAGGATTGGCCCTGACCGTTCCTGTGACAAGGGGAGGAAACCGGGACCCAAATACGAGCTCTTCGGGAACTCGATCGGTCCCGGCGGCGTCGTATGGGGAGGAGGATCTCTGTGGATCAAATCGACTTCGCCCGTATCCCGCTCCATGCCCGACGTAACGCCGCCCTGCGCTACGACGCCACGCCCCATCTCTTGGAGATCCTGGCCGACGATCCCGATGCCGACGTTCGGCTGGCCGTGGCCGCCAACCCGGCTACACCGCTCGAGTCGCTCCAGCGCCTGGCAGGCGACGCTGTTACCCGTGTCGCCGCCCGCGCCGGTATCACCGCAGTGGTCGCCCGGCTGACCGCCGGATAGATTTACAAACGAACGTTCGTTGGTTAACCTGGGCAAGGTCCGACCCAGGAGATCATGTGTCAGGGGATGTGACCACGTTGGTCGAGAGTCCCGTCGACCCCGAGGCCCAATTCCAGGCGATCGTCGACGCCGAGGAGAAGATCGAGCCGACCGACTGGATCCCGGAGGGCTACCGAAAGACCCTCATCCGCCAGATCGCCCAGCACGCCCACTCCGAGATCATCGGGATGCAACCGGAGGGCAACTGGATCTCGCGAGCGCCGACCCTGCGTCGCAAGGCGATTCTCATGGCCAAGGTTCAGGACGAGGCCGGCCACGGGCTGTATCTCTACTCGGCGGCCGAGACCCTCGGTATCACCCGGGACGAGATGGTCGACCTCCTCCACCAGGGAAAGCACAAGTACTCGTCGATCTTCAACTACCCGACCCTGACCTGGGCGGACATGGGAGCGATCGGCTGGCTGGTGGATGGCGCCGCCATCACCAATCAGGTGATGCTGACCCGTTGCTCCTACGGCCCCTATGCCCGCGCCATGGTGCGGATCTGCAAGGAGGAGTCGTTCCACCAGCGGCAGGGCTACGAGATCCTGCTCGCCCTGTGCAACGGCACAGACGAACAGGCGGCGATGGCCCAGGATGCCGTCAACCGCTGGTGGTGGCCATCGCTGATGATGTTCGGCCCCAACGACTCCGAGTCGTCTCACACCGAGCAGTCCATGGCATGGAAGATCAAGCGTGTCTCCAACGACGACCTCCGCCAGCAGTTCGTCGACATGACGGTGCCACAGGCCGATTACCTGGGCCTCACGCTTCCCGACCCCGACCTGGCCTGGAATGTCGAGCGCGGCCACTACGACTTCGGCGAGATCGACTGGGACGAGTTCTGGGCGGTCGTCAAGGGCAACGGTCCGATGAATCGGGAACGCATCGAGCACAAGGTGAGCGCCTGGAACGACAACGCCTGGGTGCGCCAAGCCGCCCGGGCATATGGGGCGAAACAATGAGCTACGACGTCCCCCATCTTCCCGGTGAGGAGTTCGCCACCAGTTCCGACACCGAGCGGGGATTCCCGATGTGGGAGGTTTTCGTCCGCCAGCGCCGGGGCCTCTCGCACGTCCACTCCGGCTCGCTCCACGCCCCCGACGCCGAGACTGCCCTCCAGGCGGCGCGGGATGTCTACACCCGGCGCCAGGAAGGGGTCAGCATCTGGGTCGTGCCGTCCTCGGCTGTCAGCGCCTTCGACCCCGAGGCCGCGGCCGATTTCTACGACGCCTCCGGGAAGGAATACCGCCAGGCCACCTACTACAAGATCCCCGACGAAGTGGGCCAGATGTGACCCCTCCAGTCGTCCCCCACTCGCGGCGCTCGCGGGGGACAAAATGATTCCCCAGGGTGTTCCCCTTGTCGACCTTGATCCGCATCTGGCCTATCTCCTACGTCTGGGAGACGACAACCTGATCCTGGCACAGCGGCTGGGGGAGTGGATCAGCCGCGGGCCCGACCTGGAAGAGGACATCGCCCTCGGCAACATCGGACTCGACCACCTCGGCGTGGCCCGCAACCTCCTCACTCACGCCGGGGAGATAGAGGGAAGGGGCCGTCACGAGGACGACCTCGCCATGCTCCGGGGCGAGCGGGAGTTCTTCAACCTGATCCTGTGCGAGCAACCCAACGGCGACTTCGCCCAGACGATGATTCGCCAGCTCTTCATCGACGCCTGGCAGGTCCCCCTGTGGGAAGCGCTGTCGGCATCTGTCGATGAGCAGCTGGCCGGGATAGCCCAGAAGGCCGTCAAGGAGGCGCGTTATCACCTCCGTCACTCGTCGAGCTGGGCCATTCGCCTGGGTGACGGCACCGCCGAGAGCCATCAACGCAGCCAGGCGGCCGTCGACCGCCTGTGGCGCTACACGGGAGAGATGTTCGAGGGCGACGATGTCGAGGCCGCCATGGCAGAGGCAAGGATCGGCGTCGAGCCGTCCTCGCTCCGTCCCGCCTGGGACGCCACGATCGATGCGATCCTCGGCGAGGCGACCCTCGACCGCCCCGCCGACGACTACGTTCGCTCCGGCAGCCGCCAGGGATTCCACGGCGAGAATCTGGGCCACCTGCTGGGAGAGATGCAATGGATGGCCCGTACTTACCCGGGGTTGAGATGGTGATCCTGCCAAAGCCCTCATGAGCGCCCGAGCCGCCGTCGCCGCCGTCGAAGACCCCGAGCTGCCG